>DATBJG010000294.1:0-3625 GCA_036556585.1 Vicinamibacterales bacterium | reverse complement strand
GTGATTCGCAACACCGATCTTGAACCCGGCGCCGCGCCGAACCTCAATCGCACAACCTTCAACCTGAGAACTTTCGCGGCCCGGGCCGGCGCCGTGGAAATGAAGCGCGTAGCGACCGCGTATGTTCTCGGCCAGCAACCCGGCAGAAGGATTGACACCCGCATTGCGAGATCCATCGCGCATCGAAGGATCGGTGACAGGTTTAATCGTGGTGCGGCCGAGATCGTACAAGCCGACCCACGACAGTTTCTGCCCGGCCCGGTGCATCAGCATCAGGTGTCCCTGAAGCTTCGAATCGCCAGCGTGGGCCGGGTCCGTCCTGATCTCCACGTTACGCGTGAAATTAGCCAGGTGGAGCGCCGGTCTGGGCCAACCGGGTGCATCTTCGAACTCAGGAAGCGTTCGCTGATTCCGAACGGGCCGATCGAGGGTGATCGTCTTGCCATCGATACGAACGAGCTTGAACGTTTCGTCCTGGTCGTATTCAGTTGCGGTCAGGACAACACTGTCGCCGGGAGCCCAGCCGGTCGGTGCCGCGTCGGTCACCACACTGGCGCTTCCGGCTCGCGGCATTGCAGACAGAGCTACGAACGGCGTTTTTGCGGCGCCATGGATCTCGACCATGCCGTGGACGATGACTCCACGGCTCAGCTCGAGCGGATCCCAGCGGTGATCGATCGGTTGTCCGCCCCTCGCCTTGATGATGATCCGAGCCGTTGTCCCTGCCGGAATCGGTTTGGCTGCCGTACCGATTTCCAGCCGCCCGGAGTCTTCAATCTTGATGGTGTCTGCAACCAACGACGTGTTCGTCTCGGCGCTGAATCGCAGGATGCCTTCGACGCGCACCCAGAACAACGGAGCGGCGAGTTCACGATCGAGCGTCACGGTGACGCCCGCCGGAATCACCACCTTGGCGTCGTTGCCCGGCACTCGCCCGTTCCACGTGCGCGGATCCGACCACGGGCCGCTTATCGCCGCGGTGTGTGTCGCATCTGTCTTTGGGAACATGCCGCAGAACTGCAGCAGGTGTTCGTCCATGGACGGCGAGGTAGACGCATGGCCATCATGAGTGCTGCCCGGACACGCACCTGCACCCGGTCGCGACGGGCCGGAGCGCAGATCGGCGCGGCCGGTCGCATAGCCGGATCCCTGATCCCCTCGACCGGGACGTGACGTTGGCCGTTGACCCGCCAGCGGAACGGCGGTCAGCGCAATGACGACGAACATGAGAAATCGCTTGCGGGAAAGCGCAGAGTGAAGGTTTCGCTTAACTAATTGCATCTGCAGCATGGTGCCCTCGGAGTAATGCATACCGGACCTGAACTCACAAAGCAAGGACTGGTTGCGAGTCGCTGACTTTAGTCTGCCCCTTGGATGCCGTGAACCGAACGGGCGCTAGGGCAGCGCGCTCGTCGGTGCTGCAGGGAGAGCATCGAGTATCGTGTCGGCCAGAAGCCGATATCCCTCTTCCGTGTAATGCGCCGCGCGCGATTCGATCCCGGGCGTTGCGAACAGAGCTTGCGGATCCCTCTGGGACGTAAAGGCCTTCGCCGCATCGATAACCGGAATACCCAGCTCTTGTGCAATTGATAACACTCGACCATGCGCCTGGTCGGGAAGACCGAATGTGAGCGCTTGGTACCGAGCCGCCGACGGCAGGTACACGACGTAGAACCGCCCGTTCCATGACGCAACGGTGTCTCTGGCCCTGCCGAGAATCTCCGAGAAGAGTGACCAGTCGTCGGACGAGGGTTTGTCGAATCGCGTATCCTCGGAAACGGCCCGTACGAGTCCTCTGATTTCCGCAAGTTGAATGAACCCGAGCAGCGGTGCCTTGGGTGCCACTGCAAGCGTCGGCCGCTCCAGTCTCAATGCCGCTCGTCCGCTGCCTCTACGATCCGGCGGCCGATCCAAACGTTCGACGACGTAGCTAACGAGGCTTCGATCGATTGCCTCACGCTGCCCGCGGAGCCCCTGCGTCTCATTCCCTCGCAAGTAGCGCATCAACAAAGGGCTGCGCCTTTCCATCGCCAAGTCGAAAAAATCGTGCCCCTCGATATGCAGCCACAGCACGATTCTCGGCCGGAGTGCTGGCAGGTACTCCCGAAGGGCAGCCAGATTCAAGAGAGGACCGTTTCGTGACATCCCGAGGTTGAGAGTCCCCGGGTAGCGTTGTCTGATCAGCGCGACAGCGTTCTTGTCGGAAGGCACGCACGCGCCATGTGTAAACGAGTCACCAACGGCCCCGACATCCAGCGTTGCCTTCGACCAAATTCCGGCCGGATTATGAAACCCCTCCTCGTCGCTGTGATAAATCACATACTGGCCGGTCTCATTGCAGAGGACGGTTTCCTTGTCGGCAATGCCGCCAAGGGGCAGTACTTCGACTCCGTCAATCGTGATCGCCGATCGTAGAGCCCTTTTCGGTCCGGGCTCCAGCAATCCGGACGGTTGAATGGCGGGAAATGCATCGACGCCGCGAGCGCGCATGTCCATCACAACTTCCCGTTTGGTACGTTCGTCGAACCCGCTTGGACGAGCGTGCAGCGTGGCGCTGACTCGCGCGAACACACCCACGGCCGCTTCCGCGGAGTAGATCGCCACCACGGTCGAAACGAGCAGAAACACCAATCTCGTCCATGTTCGCTGGGGGAGGAACATCCTCCTCTATTGCCGCAAGGAAGATGCCAGATTCGCTGGAGTGGAGGTTGAGAAATTCTCCAGCTTGTGCGGTATTGCTTGACGATGGCTTCAGCCAGCCATCAGCCTGGCGACAAAGGTCTATCGATAGGCTGACTTCAACCGGGACTAATCGATACCGTGCCGCCGGTGCCGCGTCTCCGTCGAAGGCGCAGGCGTGCGGACGAGTGATCGCACGTCGGCAAAGATGCGCTCTGCAATGAGCTCGTTCGCTGCCTCGTTCACGTGGCACTTGTCCATGTACACCGAGTCTGTCCGGCCGTTGAGCGCATCGCTGATGTCATGGAAGGCTTTGACGTCTGCGAGCTCACCGGTCACCTTTCGGCGCGCCGTCTCGGCATACTGTCGCCAAAAATCGAGGCGGCGGTCTTTCTCCGTTCCACCCAGATCGAGCAGCCGCTGCTCGTTGTCGGTGAGCGTGCGTTTCGTGTACGCGACGGGTTGCCAGTAGAACGCACTCTCGAACCCGAAGCTCCGTGCCAGGTTTTCCGCCAGCCGGATGTTCGACGCGTAATTTCGCGAAATGGTATCCGTATGACTGGCAACGAAGTCCGGCGCGGGCTCCCAGGGTCGCTGCCTGACGACCAGCCTTGTCAATGGCGCCCATTTGATGAAGTTGCCAATCGTGTTCGTCAGGAGATCCCACCGGCGATCGTAGGTCAGCAGCGCATGCTCCCTCGCCATCCTGACCGAAAAGATCGGACCACCGGTGTCGAGATCGTCGGCGGGTCCAACCACCTCGTTGCACCCGTCGTAGAAGATCGCGAGGTTCGGGACGTTGTGCTTTCGCAATTGCTCGATCAAGAGCAGCGTTTCCTGCGTGTTGATATAGGTCCACCGGCCGTAGTTGACAACTTCGACGTTCTGACCGTCCGCGGCCAGCTTCTTGGACAGAAGTGAGGGAATGGTGAACTCGTCCCGCGCG
>DATBJG010000293.1:0-12014 GCA_036556585.1 Vicinamibacterales bacterium | reverse complement strand
GGCTTGAGATCGCGGTGGATGACGCCGTGTTCGTGCGCGGCTTCGAGAGCGTCGGCAATCTGGCGGGCAAGTACCACGCTTTCGTCGAGTGGAATCGGTCCGCCTGCGATCTGGTCGGCAAGCGTCCGGCCTTCGACAAGCTCGAGGACAAGCGCAGGTGCCGTCCGGCTAAAGCCGGACGCTACGTCTGTAACAAGGCGCTCCTCGAATCCGTAAATGGCGCCAATATTGGGGTGGTTGAGCGAAGCGAGCAGCTGCGCTTCGCGCGAAAAGCGGGCAAGTCGATCGGGGTCCGACGAGAACGCGTCGGGCAGGACCTTCAATGCCACCTCGCGATTCAGCCTCGAATCGCGTGCGCGATACACCTCCCCCATGCCACCTGAGCCGAGGGGAGCCTCGATCACATACGGGCCGAGCCTGGTGCCGACCGGGAGGCTCATTTCAGAGTGCAGGGATTATAGCGGTCCGACAAATACTCGACGACTCTAACGGCCTTCGTGGCAGAATCTCGACACATCACAGCTCTACTGGAGGCTTCTCATGTGCTCTACACACTCGATAACCGGGTTGATCCTGGCCGTGGCGCTTTCCTCGATTGGGGCGGCAGGTTGCAGCACCGGTAACGCTCAAGGGGCCGCAGGTCAGAAATCGTCGCCAAGCCGGTGGAGCCATCAGGATTGGCCGACGGGCCACTACCGCGTCGTCGAAGGGTGGCCAAAACCGTTGCCTGACACCCGTCATTCCCACAACGGGTGGACATGGGGATCGTTTGGCGGGGTGTACGCCGAAAATCCGGACCGCATCTGGATTGCCATGCGCGGTGAGCTGCCGCTGCCGCCCGAGGCGAAACCCTGGACGCCCTATGCCGCACTCAACCCGTCACGCGGGAATGCCACGGGCAACGGCGACGGGATCTCCGCAACCTGCCAGCAGGAGCAGAAGCGTGGATGGGAACGGCGGTTCCAGCACTCGATCATCATTCTGGACAGGCAGGGCAATCTCGTTGGCGAGTGGCCTCATCTCGACGAGATGTTCAGCAAGCTGCCATGCGGGCGAGGCCCGCATCAAATCAAAATCAGCCCGTACGACAAGGACAAGCACGTCTGGATCATCGATGACCAGCTCCACATGATCTATCGCTTCACGTACGACGGAAAGCTCGTCCACAGCAAGGGGCAGCTTGGCGTGCGCGGCCGCGGACCGAACACGTTCGATCGGCCCACCGATATCGCCTGGTTGCCGGACGGGACGTATTTCATCACCGACGGTTATGGCGGAACACGCGTGGCCAAGTACGACGCGAAGGACAACTTCGTGACGGACTGGGGCAAGCCGCCTGCCGATCCCAAGAACCCGGGACCGAACGAGTTCAACACCGTACATAGCATCGCCAT
This sequence comes from Vicinamibacterales bacterium, assembly GCA_036556585.1. Classification (GTDB taxonomy): domain Bacteria; phylum Acidobacteriota; class Vicinamibacteria; order Vicinamibacterales; family JAMQPK01; genus DATBJG01. The sequence goes on along the minus strand of DATBJG010000293.1, from coordinate 10,620 downwards.
CAGCGCCGACCGTCGGCTCTTCGTGATCGATCGCGGGCATGCGCGGATGCAGGTCTTCGATGAGAACGGCAAGTTCCTCGACATGTGGCCCCTGCGGTCACCACACTGGCCTACCAGTCAGAACACACTCATGGTGAATCACTTCATCGATCAGAACGGGTTCATCTGGGTGGGCGATGCCCCGACGGCTCGAATCCTGAAGTTCGATCTGAACGGCAACTTCTTGTACGGCTGGGGTGCTCCGGGTGGACAGCCAGGGCGGCTCGGCTGTTCGCATGGGATCTCGACCGATCAACTGGGGAATCTGTATCTGGCGGATTGCTTTGCGGGACGCGTGCAGAAGTTCGAGCCGATTCCAGGCGCGGATCCGTCAAAGATTGCAGGACAGATTCAGCGGACGTGGGACACCTGGAAGCGTTGAAATAGCCGTCAGCCGTCAGCCTTCAGCTGATGGCTGATGGCTACATGGGCGGTTTGACTCCTCTGGTCTCGGCAATGATGGCCACCGCGATCAAGCCGCCATTGTCCTGAGGGCCGGCAAGCCCGTCTTCTCGGTCACACTCAGCTGCATTCGTCCGGCCGCAGCTTTCAGAGTAAGGGTACGGCCGTCGAATGCCTCGATCGTGCCGCGGATTCGGCTGGGCGGCACGGGCTGCGCCACCGCGACCGAGAAGGACACGAGACAGAGTCCGACGACCGGGATAGCGAGCTTCATGTGTGTGGTTACTCCCAACCCGTTTTCGAGTTGTAAGGGGTCGTAAATCCCATCGCTTCGATTTCGTGGATCCTGCCGCCGCGGACTTTGTAGATGTGCGCGGCGGGCAAATCGAATGCGTCGAACTTCAGATCCACCTTCTCGACGTTTGGCACACCTGTGATCGTGACAAACTTCTGCTTCATCGAATGATGGAAGTGGGATAAACCAAAGACCAGTCCGGTCTCGACGTCGGCAATCTCCACACGCCGGTTGTCGATCTTGTCGATGTAGGTAAAGGTGCCTGTGCTGATTTGCGCGGCGCACCCGAGAGTTCCGAGCGTGCCCATCGCGCCAGGCATCGAGGGAGCGGAGTTGGTTGACGTCTGCATGCCGTTCTCGTGCCGCACGCAGTCGTCGGCAAACGGCGCCTTGCCCCCCTCGTTATCGTCGAGCGCATCGTAATACGACGCGCCGATTTTGAGGAGCTGCTCGCGCGTGCTGCGCTGTGCGGCTGGAATCGGCGCCAGCAGGCCAGACCGCACCGTCTGCAGGTTAGCAAGCCCGCGTTCGCTCAAGTTGCGCGCAATCAGATGCTCCATCTCCACAATCCGACCCTGATCGACCTTCAAGCGCAGGGCCAGCTGGATGGGCTTGCCGGATTCCTGCATGACCCCTATGAAGCCGACCTGGCCTGAGACTGGATCTGGAACATGGATCTTGAACGTCGTCGGCACTGCGGTTGCCGTCTTCCACAGCCCCTCACCGGGTTTCATTGGCGTGAGGTTCTCCACCAACTTTGCGCCGGATGCAATCGAGACGCGGCCGGGATCGTGCGCGACAAGAGCAACGAGATAGCTGTCGACCAGAGCAGTAAGACACGCCCGGTCGCAACGCGCGTTGGTGCCTTGTTGCTGGGTGAAAACGTTGGCGCCCGTTGATACCGCAAGCAGCGCGACGACCGTTGAAAGGAGTCTCGTCATGTGTGTGCTCCTGCGGGCCGAGTATATCGCGGACTCCATGCCTATAATTGCGGAGCCAAATCGAGACAACGGTACACAACGTGCCGTACCGGATGCATCCCGGGTGGCCGGCGGAGTAGGATGACTCACATGACCACATACAAATCCCGGATCTCGCGGCGGAGGCTGATCAAACAGGGCGCGGCGGCCGCCGCTGCAGGCGCCGCGCTTGGTTCGGCTGGCGCGGCGGCCTTTGCGCAGGCGCCCGCGGTTATCACCCGTCGAAGTTTCCGCGCGTGGATCTCGCGGGGCACGGGCCGTGGACGGACGACGCTGCAGGATGTGCGACTGCGCCCAATTACGGGCCGCCAGGTGGTCGTCCGCACCGAAGCCTGCAATCTGTGCTACTCGAATGTTGGCGCCGTCCTTGGACTGCAGCCCGTCCCACCGCCAGGCGCTGCAGCAACCGCAGCGTCCGTGGGCCTCGCAGGTGCCAATCTGAACGACATGGCTGTCATGCAGGGACATGGCGGTGTGGGTATCGTCGAGGCGATCGGGCCCGAAGTCCGGCGCGTCCAGGTGGGCGATCGCGTCTGCGTGTCCGGGACTCCACAGTGCGGCTCGTGCTATCACTGCCTGCGCGGGCGGGCGGACATCTGCCAACTGCTCGGCCGGAACCTGCCGAGCGATCTGGTTCCGGTTGCCGATCTGCACGACGGCACGCCCGTGTACGCCAACTCGCACATCGGCGGCCTTGCCGAACTGATGGTGACGTTCGAGGAGTGGGTCGTGCCGGTCATCACGAAGGCGACACCCACGGATTTGGGAATGGTCTTGAGTTGCGTGAGCGTCGCCGGGCTCGGTGCGACAACGACGGGGACTCTCGCGATCGTGCCGCCGGGCGGCACTGTGGCAGTGGTGGGATGCGGGCCGCTTGGACTGAGCGCCGTTCAAGGTGCGAGGATTGCCGGCGCATCAACGATTATTGCCATCGATCCCATCCGAACAAGACGTGAGCTCGCGCTCAAGGTTGGTGCGACCCACATCCTGGATCCCAATGTCGAAGGCGCCAAGCTGGTGGAGCGCGTGCGTGCACTCTCGGCCGGACCAACCACGCGCGCGTGGAGCGGCGGGCGCGACTCGGGTGGTCGCCGCAGCGGCGCCGGTGCCGACGTGGTGGTCGAAGCTGCCGGTGCGGAGTTCGTGCGACCCAAGCTCGAAGCCGGGGCGGATCCCACCGGCATTCTGCCGATGCAGCAGGCCTACGAGATGTGCTCGGCCGGCGGGCACCTGGTGACGACGGGCCTCGTGCGCGGGACTATCGCATTACCTGCGTTTCTTTTCGCGATTGGAGGCATCACGCACTCTGGCGGTCAGGCCGGCGGCGCAAACCCGATGCGCGATATCCCCCGTTTCGTCGAGATGCTTCACAGAGGTCAGTACGATACGAAATCGCTTGTCACACGAGTGGCGTCGCTGGACGACATGCTCGGAGCGTACGAAGAGGTCGCGTATCGCACCACCGTCACCGCGATCATGACTGTTTGAGTAGTTTTCAGTTTTCAGTTTTTCTAACGACTGTCGACTGACGACTGTCGACTGTCGACTGTCGACTACTGCTTTCGGTACTCCACCCCCATATTGAACATCGCAAACGCAAAAATATCCGCCGTCGTCTCGAGCTGTTTGGTGAGACTGCTCGCGCCGTGACCCGATTTTGTCTCAATCCGGATGAGCACCGGGTTGTCCGGGCTTGCGGCCGCCTGCAGCGCAGCGGCGTACTTGAAGGAGTGCGCCGGGACGACGCGATCGTCATGGTCGGCCGTCGTGATGAGCGTGGCCGGGTACTTGCCATCGGCTCTCATGTTGTGCAGCGGTGAGTATGCAAGGAGCGCCTTGAACTCCTCCGGGTTGTCGCTCGATCCATAGTCCGCAATCCAGTTCCAGCCAATCGTGAACTTGTGGAAGCGCAGCATGTCCATGACGCCGACCTGGGGGATGGCGACACGGAAGAGGTCCGGCCGCTGGTTCATGACGGCACCCACGAGCAGTCCACCGTTCGACCCGCCCTGAATGGCAAGCCTGGACGGCGACGTGTAATTGTTGGCGATGAGCCACTCCGCCGCGGCAATGAAGTCGTCGAAGACGTTCTGCTTTTTGAGCTTCATCCCCTGCTGATGCCACTTCTCGCCGTACTCCCCGCCACCCCGCAGGTTGGCCTGGGCGTAGACGAATCCCTGTTCGAGGAGCGCGATCCGCGCCGCGCTGAACGTCGGGGACATCACGACGTTGAACCCGCCGTAGCCGTAGAGGAGTGTCGGATTCCGGCCGTCGAGCACGAGTCCCTTCTTGTGTACCAGGAACATCGGGATGCGCGTGCCGTCCTTGCTGGGGTAGAAGACCTGGGTGGTCTCGAATGCGTCGGTCTTGTAGCCGGGCACCTTGGGTTCGCGAAACGTGGTGCTCGTACGTGTCGCAATGTCGTAGCGGTAGATCGTTGGTGCCACGCTCAGCGAGTTGAACGTGTAGAACACGAACGGCGCATCGCTCGGACCATCGAAACCAGCCGCACTTCCGGGACCGGGCAGCGACACTTCGTTTTCGAGCTTGCCGTCGAAACTGTAGACGTACGCGCGCGTGGTGACGTCCTTTAGATACGTCGCAAACAGTTTGCCTCCGGCTGCCTCCGCGAGGTCGAGCGGTTCCGGTTTTTCAGGCAGCACGTCCTTCCAGTTTGTTTCGGTCGGCTGTCCCGGATCGACGAGCACGACACGCCAGTTGGGCGCCTTCCGGTTCGTCACCAAAAGCAGTTTGTCGCCAACGTTGTCGATCACGCCGTACGAGTCATCGTCTATGGTCGCGACGACCGGACGGAACGTGCGTTCCCCTTTCGACAGGTCGCGGACGAACAACGCGTTCCCGTCCTTGCCTTTGCCCCGCTCGGAGACGGAGAGCACGGCGAAACGCTCGTCCTCGGTCGTTCCGAGCGTGTGGAAACGCTGCGGGTTTGCCGCATCCTGGTAAACCAGCTCGTCTGCCGATTGTGGCGTTCCGAGCTTGTGGTAATACACGCGGTGGTCCTCGTTGATCGAGGCCTTCTCCTGACCGCCGGCCGGTGCGGGATAGCGACTGTAGTAGAACCCATCACCCTGCCACGCAGCGCGCGACACCTTGACCCACTCGATGGTGTCGCTGAGAGTCTTCTTGGTGGCGAGTTCCATCACTTTGTATTGCTGCCAGTCCGATCCGCTTTGCGAAACACCATAGACGGCGTGCTTCGCGTCCCTCGACGGCACGAACGTTGTGAGCTGGACGGTGCCATCCTCCGACCAGGCGTTGGGGTCGATCAGAACTTCCGGAGTTCCGGTGAGGCCATTCTGGATGTAGAGGACCGCCTGGTTCTGCAGCCCTTCGTTCTTCCTGAAAAAGAAGTACGGTCCCTTGCGCGATGGCGCAGAGTACTTCTCGTAGTCGTTCAGTTCCGTCACACGCTTCAAGAGCGGTTGCCGGAATGGAATCTTCTCCAGGTACGGAAACGTCACCTGATTCTGCGCCTCGACCCACTTGGCTGTGTCCGGCGACGTGTCATCCTCGAGCCACCGATAGGGATCCGGCACCTTCGTCCCGTGATAGGTGTCCACGTGATCGACTTTTCTGGTGTGCGGATATGTGAACTGCTGTGCAAGCACTGTTGCCGACGCCAGAAGCGCCGCCCCCATCACCACCGCACAACGAGCCGCGCGGAGTTGTTGTTTCATGCTGCGATTATGCCACTGATTGCCGGAACCTTCAGAGCGAACGACGGTCCTGCGTTGCACGAAAGTCGTCGCAAGCTAATTGACGAGGCTCCGTCGCGGGATTAGTGTGTGTCGTTCCTCCCGCCCCACAACAAACTGGATTCTGAGTGCGCTGTCTCGCGGAACCTCTGGAGGTGCCTCATGCCGCTTCGTTCGTTGGTGGCTCTTTCCGCGCTCGTGGTGGCGTTTGCCGGCGTCCCTGATTCTGTCGTCGTTGGCCATAGTGACGACGAGTTTGCGGGACTGCAGCCTGGCGAGTTCGTCGTCCACACACAACGAGTCCCAATTCGAATCGTTTTGATTGGTTTCGAAGAAGGTCAGGTCAACGAAACCGAAATTCTTTCGATCCTCCCGACGACCTACAAACCGCTCGTGAGGAACGCGCAGTTCTACGGCTTGAGCGGCCGCGACCTGGGACTCGAGTACGAGTTCGAGTACCAGTTCACCCGGAAGAGCCAGTCGTTCTCGACTGCCTTTTTCAGATACCTGAGGAGAATCGGGACCCCTGGACCGCCCACCTTCTTCCAGCAGTTATACAACGACCAGAACACGAACGTGCTCGATGTGACAGGTCCTGTGCTGTACATCGATGCGCCGTCGGTCGAGCGCTGGCTCGACGAGCACGATTCAGCGGGTCACCGGAATGACTCGGACGATCGCGACTGGCGGCGTTTTCACTCCGAGAACGATGACGATGATGACAACGGTGAAGATGAGCGGCGAGATCGGCGACTCGAGCGTCGCTACACCATCTATTTCGTGAACTGGTACGGCCGATCGGACTTCCGCTTCCACGTCTATACCAAAACGGACGATCCCGATCCGGACACCGGATTCAACTTTGGCTTGCTGGCGCAAACCGCTATCAATTCCTGGGGTGGCACGAGCAGCCGCAGCTGGTTCTACGACTTCTCGGCGGGCCCGGAATGGAACAGCACGAACTATGTCGTGGACGTCAAAGACCTGAATGGGGACGGGATCGACGACTACCGCATGCCCGTCATCTGGGAGTACGCGCCAACCGGTTATCGCCTGCTTGCGGCATTGAGTCAGGACATGGGGTTTCTGGCCCGCTTTGTGGCCATCAACCTGATCTTCACACCATCGCCGTACTACGACCCGCTTGTCACTGCGCCCGGCCGACACGGTGCAAAGGTGACGGACATCTCGCTCCTGGAAGACGACCCGCTGAGCAAGGGCATCGACTTTATCGATCCCGAGTTTGCCAAAGCGAAGTTGCGGGCGTTCCAGCCTCAATACCGGTGGCGCGCACCGCTCAGAAGCTTCGACCCGATTGATGCAGGGGCCAAACGGGCTCTCGACATTTTCGCCGGCAACCTCATCGAAGATGACTGCTGGACGGAGTTTGGCAATCCATTCGCACAGCTCTTCTGCTACTTCAATGACAGTCTGGAGCACTACGTTCCACCCTACCCCCCGCGTGACCACGTAGCGGAGGTCTTTGCATTCAACACCACGACGCAAGGTCTTGGACAGTGGTTCGGCCTTCTGGGCTTTGCCGACGACAACTGGACCGATGGAACCCAGACGTTCGCCTTTGCGTTCGACTCCCAGGCCTATCGCGACGCCGGCTTCGGGTTTACGGCAACCATCGTGCACGAGGTCGGCCATCACATCGGGCAGTCGCACCCCCACGACGGCTATGACGCGGAGTTCGGAATCGACTACGCGCCGGGAGGCTTCTTCTATTTCGCATGGGACGGCGACGAGAGTGATTCGGTGATGTCGTACATTGCCTTGAGCAACAACTTCAGCCAGTTCGATCGTGACAATAGCTATCGCTGGGAGACAGCGGGCTATCTGAACTGGTCGAATGCGCTGGCCGCCGCGATTCTGGCAAGTCCGGATGCATCCGAAGTCGAGGACGAGCTACACGAGGCCGATCGCGAGGCGCATCACGCGCTTCAGGCCTTCCGACGCTGGCAGTACTTCAGTGCGGTCAAAAGCGCACGGAGGGCATATACAATCCTTTCTCGAGCTGCGGAAGAGATTGGCGCTTCGTCGACCACCCTTGCCATTGCGCGCATGAGGCTCGCCAATGCCCCGCCGCCTAAGGGCGGGTGCCGGCCGCGGCTGCTGAAGGAGCTGCTCGGCATCTAGCAGAACCCCTATGTCGCTGACACCGGTTGGATCGACGGCGCGGTGGATTGCGGCTGGCCGCGCGATCGAGACGGAATGGACGTCCCCGCTCTTCAGCGATCCGTTTGCGCGCGACCTCGCCGGCGACGAAGGCTTTGCGATGTTGCTGGCGATGAGAGGACCGGATCGCATTGGCGATACCACGACGCCGGATCCGTACTTTTCGATTCGCACCCGGTTTTTTGACGATGGGCTGATCGCAGCCGTGCGCGACGGCGCGATCAGGCAGGTGCTGATTCTGGCGGCCGGAATGGATTCTCGGGCATTTCGACTCGAGTGGCCCCCAGGGGTGGTGCTCTACGAAATCGATCGCGATGACGTTTTCGCGTACAAAGAGCCCATCGTCCAACGGCTCAACGGTCAGCCACGATGCGATCGGCGGATCGTGCGCGCAGACCTGACAGGATCGTGGACCAGCACGCTTGCAGAGGCTGGATTCGACCCGTCGCGTCCCAGCGCCATTCTCGTCGAAGGCCTCCTTTATTACCTGGACGAAGCATCGGCAACACGACTCCTTTCCTCGATTGACGCGCTGGCTGCCCCGGGCAGTTGGATGGGCATGGACATGGTCAACACGGACGTGTTGAGGTCGCCGTACATGAGCGTCTACGTCCAGAAACTTCGAGAGTTCGGCTGTCCATGGATGTTTGGCGTGTCGGATCCGGAAAGTCTCCTGGCCGAACACGGCTGGCACGGCACCATCGTCTTACCCGGTGAGCCGGACGCGAACTACGGACGATGGGCGTATCCGGTCGTGCCTCGAACGGTTCCGGGTATGCCGAGAATTTACCTCGGCCGCGCCACCAGGATGACGGCCGAGGAAAAGGCCGCAAGACACGCGGTGGTCGCGTCACAGAAAGAGGAAGTTGTCGAAAAGGAACCGGCAGCGCCTGCGCGCGTCTACGAGGCCATCAGCGAACCCGATCTCGTGGGTGCATTTGGCTGTCCCGATGGCAAGGGACCCTTCCCTGCCGTTCTCGCGCTTGGCGGATCCGATGGCGGCGTGCCGACGTACTTTCTCGACCTGCTCGTCCCCGAAGGCTTTGCCGGTCTCGCGCTTGCCTATTTCGGTGCGGCTGGAACACAGCCGGCGCTCGTCGAGGTGCCGCTCGAACGCATCGAGCGAGGGCTTCGTTGGCTGGCCGGCCATCCCAAGGTCAAGACGCACGATGGGCGCGTCGCGCTCGTCGGCGTGTCAAAAGGTGGCGAGCTTGCGCTGCTCATTGCCGCAACCTTCCCGGATCTCGTCGGCCCCGTCGTCGCCTACACGCCAAGCAGCGTTGCGTGGGCGGGCATCGACTTCACCCAGCCCAGCGGCACGCGGCGGTCGAGCTGGAGTTACAAAGGTGCGCCCGTGCCATGGCTCCCATATCCAGAGGGAATCGTCCCCACGTTTTCATCGCGCGGGCTCGTTGGACGGCCAATCTACGAGCGAGGGATAGAGAACACATCCGCTGTCGAGCGGGCCGCCATTCCGGTCGAGCGGGCAACAGGTCCGCTGCTCCTCGTCTCTGGTGGCGACGACAACATGTGGCCAGCCGCTCGCATGTGCGAGATGGTGGTCGAGCGGATGCGGCAGCATGGACGCGCGAATGCGGTCGGGCACCTCAACTACCCTGCTGCCGGACACAGCCTGTTTCCCCCCAAGGCGCCGTCTGGCGCCCCGCCGCCAATGCCCTTCGACCTTGGTGGCAGCCGTGACGCTGATCGTGCGGCGCACGCTGCGGCGTGGCCGCAGATTGTCGCGCACCTCGAGCAAGGCCGAAGGCCAGCATCGAGCCGGTAGTCACCTCACCGTTTCGATTTCGGACGGGCGGATTTCGCGGATTTCTTGCGTGATGATGGCGGGGCCGTCTTCGCGCGCCGTTTGCGTGAAGGAGATCGAGAAGGTCCTTTGCTGGCAATGTGCTGCCAGGCAAGCGTGAGCGCTTCGCCGAGCGTGTCTTCCTGGACCGAATCGAGAAGAACGGTCGTGCACCCCATACGTCCCCAGGCCCCTTTTTCGGCCACGAACGTGCCAGGATTTTCCTCAATAAATGTCTGCTGCTGCTCTGGCGGAAGGACGACCATTCCCCATTGGTTGTCGTGACGGAGCGTGGCAAAGATCCGGCCGTTGATGCGAAAGTCGGGATGCCCCATGTGCGAGGCTTCGATGGCACCCTCGAGGCCGAGGGCTATGCGACGAAAATCGTTTGACGTCATTCTTGGGTTCGCGTGGGGCCCCACCCCCACGCGCTGCCGTCGCTTACGCTCCGGATCTTGTTAGCACCATCCTGCTGCTTAGTCATCGAACGTAACGCGATAACCAATCCTTCATTGGCTGTGTGTCGCGCATCACGCGCTGGATCTCGCCGAGAGCTTTCCTGGTCGACAGCCATCCTACCGGCTTGAACGCGCGACCCGCAAAGATGTCCTTCATACGCAGGAGATCGATGCGCGGATGATCGGCCCGATACCCCTTGGGTGCCGACCGTAGCGATTGATGCGTCCCGACGTCGTAGCCCTTGCGTTCGAGGGCTTTGACAATCTTCTGGAGCTGTCGTCCGGAGGCGTCGCGGTCAACGGCGCCTCGAAAGCGCTCGAGCATCGGTGGATCCGGCTTGTAGATTCCGGTTCCCACATACAACCCCTCAGGCGAAAGGTGGATGTAATACCCGCCAACGCCGGCAGAAATGTGGTTCTTGTAAGGCGAGCGATCCGGCGTAAAGCGGATGTCGCGATTGATGCGCGAGATCTTGCCAGGCCCCAGTCGGAGTTCCGCCAAGAGTGCCTGCATGGGTTCGCGGCAGGCGCGTTCGTACACGTCCTTATGAGCCTGGAACCAATCGCGATTGTTGTTGGCCTCGAGCTCTTTGAAGAAGGTGAGGGCCTCGCGCGGGAATCCGGTGAACGTTCCGGGCACGGGAGGAGTGTACCCAATCTCGGGGTTCGGGATCCGGGATTCAGGATTCGGGGTTCCTCGCCCAATCCCGAAACCCCAACCCGAATCCCGAACCCCGAATCCCGA
>DATBJG010000292.1:0-6768 GCA_036556585.1 Vicinamibacterales bacterium | reverse complement strand
GCGGGGATCGCCTTGATGGGTGTGGAGCAGCATCGGGAACATGACCCCGCCGAAGTCACGGTACTGGGTGTAGCGCATCTCGTAGTCCATATCGCCGTACACGGGATTTGGAAACCACGTGCCGACCAGCTCCACGAGATTGCGATCATCAATCGTGCCGTTGATCTTGTATTTGCCAAGCAACGTGAAGGAGACGATGGTCACGGTCCGGCCGAATTGCGAGAGCCCGAAGTCCGAAGCACCAATAAACTGCATGCGAATGGCTTTAGCATCAGAAGCCGCAAGCGCTGCCTTCAGAAAGCCATGAGGGGTAATGGCAAGCTCGAGCTGCCGAAGCTCGTTGAACGGGACACCGTCAAGGTACGGACGTGTCAGAGCAACCGGCATCCCGTCCCGCATATCCCACGCGTGGGAACCGCTCACGATGGCGGTGATGCGTTGCTCGGCCATCGGCACACGGCCAAACGTTGGAAAGTTCCCCTGCCGGCGCGTGTAGTCCTCGCGGGACCATTTGGCATCGAAGTCGATCGCGCGTGTATAGTTGGCCACCTCGAACTGCGGCCAGTTGCCATTGACATCGTACTGCTGGCCGATCAAAGACGACGAACCGGCACCCGTGATTTCAATGGTCTTCAGTTTGTCGGCACCCATGGCCTTGGCAGAGGCGAGCAGTGCCGCACGGGCATCAACTTCCTGGGCAGGGACGGACCCGACCGACAGCCCGAAGACGACAACAAACACGGATAGAGTGCGCACCATATATTTCTCCTTCGGCGCGGGTCCCTGGAAACCCTGCGCGGGGCAACTCTTTCGTTGTGATATCCCGCCTGCAGATGCGAAGAGTATCATGGGGTGGATAGATGGAGGGGAGCGGTATGTTGCGGCACGGCCGTCTGTACCTGTTCGGTCTGAGCGCTCTCGCGCTGGGAGTGGCGGCTGCTGCGCAAGCTCCCGATTCCGGGGCGTATTTGGAGCAGTCCCGCGTGTTCAGCGCGCGTATGGAAAAGACTGGCCTGGCCGCCCCGTTCAAGGGCATTACCACGAACGGGAACGTCGTTCCCGACCTTTTTGAAATTCGCTCGACCGGGGTGCCCACCGGGCCGGTCCGCGCCGCCGCCGATGCCTTTCTGCAGTCGCTCGGTGCGACCGAACGTGCAAAAACGGTCTTTCCTGTCGATCACGTGGAATGGCGCAAGTGGGCCAACCAGCATCTGTACTTCAGAGAAGGGATGTCCTTCCAGGAGATGACCGCCGGTCAACGCGAAAAGGCCTTCGCGATGCTTGGAGCGTCGCTCAGCGCCAAGGGCTTGAAGCTGACGCGCGACATCATGCGCCTGAACGAAACGCTGGGCGAGCTCAACGGCAACAACTTCGTGGAGTACGGCGAGGGGAAGTTCTGGATCTCGATGATGGGCGAACCCTCTGCCACAGAACCGTGGGGTTGGCAACTCGACGGTCATCATCTGATTCTCAACTACTTTGTCATGGGCGATCAGGTGGTGATGACGCCTGCGTTCTGGGGATCGGAACCGACCGTCGCCACTTCCGGCAAGTACGTGGGAACGGCCGTGCTGAAAGACGAGCAAGCCAAAGGGCTTGGCATGATTCGCGCTCTCACGCCTCATCAACGAAGTCAGGCCATCCTCCAGACGTCCAAGCGCGGCAACAACATTCTCGCGCAGGCGTTCAGTGACAACATCGTCCTCGACTATGCGGGTGTGCGCGTGTCGTCATTTTCGGACGGCCAGAAACAGCAACTACTCGAACTGATATCTCTCTACGTGGGTAACGTGCGTGAAGGGCATGCTCGCGTACACATGTCAGACGTCGCCAAGCACCTCGATAACACCTATTTTGCGTGGATTGGAGAGACCAACGACGATTCCGTCTTTTACTACCGCATTCACAGTCCGGTCATTCTGATCGAGTTCGACCACGAAACGCCCGTCGGTCTACGTCATCTCTATCCGGCCGGAGTGCCTTACCGGGAACACGTTCATTCCGTCGTGCGGACACCGAATGGGAATGATTACGGCAAGGATCTGCTGCGCCTGCACTATCGGCAGCATCCGCACTGACGGCTGGGTGCGACCTGTGTAGTTGTCCGGGTTGCCCAACTCAGACGACGGCGACCTTGACGTTGTGAATCGGGGGCAGCGAATCGAACAGGCACTCCCACCGCTCTCCGCCGTCTCTTCCGATCCAGAATTGGCCGGTTGTCGTTCCGAAGTAGAGTGCTGGCGTCTTGAGCCGGTCGATGTCCATCGCGTCCCGCAGCACCGTGAAGTAGCTCGCCTTTTTCGGCAGTCCACGGGTGAGCCGACTCCACGAGTCGCCGCCATTCTCGCTGCACCACACGGCGGGGGCGCCACCCGGACACGTGCGTGTCTGTGGCTCGAGCGGCATGACGTACACCGTGTCGGCGTCGTGCGGGTGGACGACAATGGGAAATCCGAAGTCCGAAGGCAATCCCTTGGCGATCGATCGCCACGAGCGGCCGTAGTCGTCGCTGCGCAGCACGCCGATACCCGGTCGCGGCCCGCCAGGCCCGGTCCATTCGGCCCATCCGCCGTGGTTCTGCATGTAGAGCCGGCCCGGCGCATCGTCGTGCCGCACGATTTTGTGCACGCACTGACCGTACTCGGGATACGGATCGGGCGCGAAGCCGGCGCCGACACCTTGATTGGATGCCCTGAACGTTTGAGCGGCATCCTCGCTCAGATAGTGGCCGCCGGTCGAGATGCCAAGGTGCATGCGATTCCCGTCACGAATGATCGTGTGCAGACACAGCCCGCCGTTGCCGGGCTCCCACTTGCGCGCGTGCTCGTGATTGCTGATGCCTGGGACCATCTCCCACGAATCGCCGCCGTCGCGGCTCCTGAACAACGCCGCCGGCTCCACGCCGCACCATAGTTCGTTCTTGCTCGCGCCAGTCTCGAGCGACCAGATGTTGGCGAGCGCTCGCCCGTCGTCCTTGGGAAACGCCGGTGCCGATTTCGTCTCCGCGAAACTCTTCCCCATGTCGGTGGAGCAGAGCACCTTCATGCCAAAGAAGGGGTTGCAGCTCGATGCATACAGGCGAGGTCTGCCACGCGTGTCGATCAGCGTCGAGTACACCGGAACGCCTGGACCGAAGGGTCCGCGCAGCGCGAAGGTACGCCTGGACTTTGCGCTGTCAGCAACGAACACGCCCTTCTTGGTGCCGATGGTGAGAATCACTCGGTCTGTCATTCATCCTCCTGAGACCGCCGGCAGGATCGTCACCACGTCTCCCGACTTCAAAGTCGTGTCGACGCCGTCACGATCGCGCACATTGTCCGAGTTCACGAAGATATTCAGGTGCCTGCGCACCGCACCCGTTTCGTCGCAGACGTTGCGATACAACGCACACTGGTTCTGTTCGAGATCCTCGAGTGCCGCGCGCACAGTACCGGCCGAGACCGCGAGCTGCGATGCGCCAGCGCAGTACACCCGCAGCGGGCCCGGGAGATAAATTGTGACTGTCGGCGTCGGCGCCATCGTTCGAGACGTAGGGTATCCCTCCAGGTTGGGATGACGCAACAACGCGGTTTCGGGAACGAGCAAGGCGAGCGCCGTGACCGTTGAAAGCTGATAGGATCTCTTCATTCCTCAAGCCTGCATGCGGATTGTCGGCGTTCTGGTGTTGATTGCTGCGGTCTCGACAGCCGCGATCCCCCCGGCTCGGTTCGTCCGATTCAACGAGATCCTGCCGATCATCAGCGAACTGGCGGGACAGCTTCCGCCCGAGCTCGAGAACATGCCGCCGGCGCAACGGCCGACTGCCTGGCCGGCGTGGATCGAGCGCCACGATCGAGACGTCCGGGCGCGAGTCGAGCAGGGTGACGAAGACACCATCATCAATTGGATGCTCTTCGGGACCTCGTTCACGTCGCAACCACGCGCCGTGCTTGGCGCAGTCGAATCGGGCGCCGCGGGTGATCGCGAACTGGTGGTACGGCGGACAATCGAGCTCATCTCGGCGCGCCTCGAGGACCTGCTCAAGGCGTTGGCTGCACCCGGCAAAGACGAACGCCGCTTGTTCGCCCGCGCCCTGCTTCAGCGAAAAGGCCTTCAACTGAAAACCGCTGCCGACTGGGACGCCGCACGAGACTACCTGCTCAAAGCCATCATGCGCGTGGCCAGCGAACAGGAGCAGATCGATCAGGAACTTGGCGCGACGAGTGGTGGCGATCCCATCACTGAGTTCGTCCGCAGGTCCCGGCTGTTTCGCACGCGCGGCCTGTCGCTCGACACGTCGCTCCTGCAAAACTATTCCGTCGAGCAGACACTGATGGCGATGAAGATGCGCGGACTGCTGAAGACAGGCGCCGTGCGACGCGTGGCCGTCGTCGGTCCCGGACTCGACTTCGCAGACAAGGACGTCGGTTTCGACGTCTACCCCCAACAGACGTTGCAACCGTTTGCCGTGCTCGACTCGCTCAAGCGTCTGGGGCTCGCGCCTCCGGCAGGTGATCCGGAGATCGTGCTTCTCGACATCAACTCGCGGATCATCGATCACGTGACGCGGGCTCGAACACGCGCCGCACAAAACGTGGGCTACACTCTGAACCTGCCGTTGCCGAAGAGCACGTCATGGCTCCCAGAGGTGCATGCGTACTGGAGAACCTTTGGTGATCAGATTGGTGCGCCTGCCCAGGCGCCCGCATCCAAAGCCATGCGGGATCTCGCCGAGTTTCGCGCAGTTCGTGCCAGGCCATCCACCGTCCAGCGGATGTCGATCCTGAACGTCAACATCGTGACCGAACGACTTGACGGCGAAGCGTTCGATCTCGCAATTGCCACCAACGTGCTGATTTACTACGACGTCCTCGAACAGGCCCTGGCCATGGCAAACATTCAGGTCATGCTGAAGCCCGGCGCCTTTCTCCTCGCGAACTTCTCGGCGCCGAATCTCACCTCGATACCCCTCCGCCCGGTCGAAACCACGACAACCCGATTTGCACGCACGCGCGACGACAAGGAAGACATCCTCGATTTCATGGTCTGGTACCAGGCACCCGCGAACCCGTAGCGGAAAACTCCGAGTCGGCCGCGCTTTTTCATGGCGTCGATCTAACGCCCGTGACCGAGCACAAGACCTGATAGCATCAGTTCCGTGCTTGCTCCCTGGTCATGGAGCCACGTGGGAGGCCTCCTGGCGGTCTCGCTGTTCGCCGCCTCCTGTTCCGATCCCCGCCCCACCGTTGCGAATGTGAAGGACACCCCGGTGCAGGCTCGGGTGGAAGAATGGTTTACCGATCGCGCCCGTGAATCGGGCCTCGACTTTGTGCATTTCAATGGCATGACCGGCGAGTTCTATTTCGCCGAAGTCATCCCCCCGGGCGTCGCGCTCATTGACTATGACGGCGATGGCAGCCTCGATGTGTTCGTGGCGCAAGGACAGATGCTTGGAAAACAATCGGACAGCCGGCCACAAGTCCTTCCCAAAGTCCCACTGAAGAGTCGGCTGTACCGCAACAGTCTCACGGTTCATCCGGACGGTACGCGCACGCTGCGTTTTACTGACGTCACCGATGCCAGCGGTCTCGTGGTCCGGGGATATGCGATGGGTGCGGCAACAGGCGATTTCAACAACGACGGCTGCGTCGACCTCTACGTTACCAACCTCGAGCGAAGTCAGCTGTTCCGCAACGACTGCGACGGGACCTTTACCGACGTGTCGACGGAAAGCCGCGCACAGGATCTCGGCTGGAGTGTCTCGGCCGCGTTCGTGGATTACGACCGCGATGGTTGGCTCGATCTGTTTGTTGGGAACTACGTGTACTACACGGTTCAGGCTGATAAGCCGTGCCTCCACTCAATCGGCAGCCTTCGCGACTATTGTCCACCCAGCGTGTACCGCCCCCAACCGGACCGCCTCTATCACAACAACCGAGACGGGACCTTTACCGACGTCACCGCCGCCGCGGGGATGGCCCGCGAGTTCGGCCCGGCGCTCGGTGTTTCGACCGCCGACTTCAACGGTGACGGGTGGCTCGATATCTACGTGGCCAATGACGGCGAGCCGAACCAGATGTGGATCAATCAGCGCGATGGAACCTTTGTGAACACGGCGCTGCATGCCGGCGTCGCGCTCGGGGCCGACGGGGAAGCCAAAGGCAGCATGGGCGTGGATGCAGGCGATTTCGACCATGACGGCGATGAAGACCTCTTCATCACCGAGCTCGCCCGTGAGGGACACGATCTGTATGTGAACGACGGAGCCGGCGTCTTCGAAGAGCAGGCCGCCCGCGCGGGGATCAGGCTTCCAAGCCTGCCGTACACGGGATTTGGCGCGGCCTGGTTCGACTTCGACAACGATGGCTGGCTGGACATCCTGACCGTCAACGGAGCCGTCAGGCATGCGGCCGAGGCACTGACACGAAGCGAAACGTTTTCGCTTGCACAACCCAAGCAGTTGTTCCGCAATCGCGGTAACGGGCAATTTGCCGACGTCACCGGCGAGGCTGGCGCCTTTCTGAAGAACCCGGAGGTCAGTCGCGGTGCGGCATTCGGCGATATCGATAACGACGGTGATACGGACGTCGTCGTGGCGAACGACAACGGACCACTCCGGTTGCTGATCAACCACGTCGGCAACCGCAACCATTGGCTTGGGTTGCGACTGGTCGACAGTCCTTCGGGTTCACGGGTCGGCGGGTCTGTCGGCGGGTCTAAAGACCCGCCTCTACCCGGGCGACGTGGGCCCGTGACCGAGGGACGTGGGCCCGTGACCGAGGGACGTGG
>DATBJG010000291.1:0-14328 GCA_036556585.1 Vicinamibacterales bacterium | reverse complement strand
ATCGCCGTGGTCAATGGAATCAATACCTGGTCGTCCTGATCGATACCGCCCGGGTCCGTTCCCAGCGACTCAAGAACGCCAATCACTTCGAACGGGACGCCTCCGATGCGGATGGCTCGACCGACCGGGTTGACACCGCGGAACAGGTTTCTCGCCACAGTACCACCCACCAGCGCCACCCGCCGCAGCTCGCGGTCGTCGTCTTCATCGAAGAGCCGGCCGGAACGGGCCCGCATATTCCGGATACGCAGGCCATCGGTGGTTGTGCCGGTCAGGAGAGTCGCTGCGCTCAGCGCTTCCCACCGAAGGTGAACCGACCTTGTGACAGCTGGAGCGGCACGCACCGCCAATCTACTTTCCAGCATGATCGCGCCAGCATCGGCCGCGCGCAGAACTGTGTACACAGGGACCTGGCGAGGCCGTCCCAAGGCGGGCGGCGCAGGTGCGGCGATCACGCTCAGCAGGTTCGTGCCCATCGATCGCAGGCGCTCCAGAATGCGCCGCTCTGCGCCTTCGCCGACCGCGGACATCACGATGAGCGAACCGACACAGACGAGCAGTCCCGAGAGACTGAGGACCGTCCTCAACGGGTGGGTCGCCAGAAGCTGGAGCGAGAGCAGCAGAGCCCGGCCGAACGCTTTGCGGCGAGCCCGGTGATGCGTCATGGACGCCGGACCGATGCTTCGACTGCCTCCGGAACGACAGCGTGACCGTTCTCCGGAACAATTTTCCCGTCGTCGATGACGAGCGTGCGATCCGCACGCGCTGCAACAGCGTTGCTATGGGTCACCAGGACCAGCGTTTGCCCCTCGCCCGCAAGCCGTCGAAAGATGTCAAGGACCTCTCGCTCGGCCTGTGCATCGAGATTTCCGGTCGGCTCGTCCGCGAGGATGAGAGACGGATGGTTCACGAGCGCGCGCGCGATGGCTACACGCTGCTGCTCGCCGCCAGAGAGCTCGCTCGGCAGATGCCGCAACCGATGCGATAATCCCACGGCATCCAGAGCCTTTCGGGCGCGTTCCATGTCGTCGTCCTGATCATCGGAATACAACAGCGGCAGCGACACGTTCCGCAGCGCCGAGGCGCGCTCCAGAAGGTGAAACTGCTGGAAGACAAAGCCGACCTTCTGATTGCGGGCCGAAGAGAGGGCATCGTCGTCGGCTGCGGAAAAGTCGACGCCGTCGAGTCGATACAATCCGGCATCAGGCCGGTCCAGAAGGCCGAGAATGTTGAGGAGCGTTGATTTGCCCGACCCGGACCGCCCCATCACGGCCACAAACTCGCCCCTCGTGACGTGGAGGGTGACTCCGTTGAGGACCGGCAGCACGGTCGCGCCTTTTCGATAGCTCTTGGTCAGATTCTCCACTTCAATCATGGTGGTCTCCGCGAGCCGGTCAGACCCCTCTCTGACGAAGCGTCGCCGCCGGATCGATGCGCCCGGCCCTGCGAGCCGGATGGAAACCGGCCGCCACCCCAACGAACGTGCAGGACAAAAGCGCGACGGTGAAAGGCACCCAGGTGACGCGGCTCGTTGCCACGCCTGCGGCGGCAAGTCCCATCGCGATGGCCGTGCCCAACACGACGCCGATGCCCCCGCCCGCAAGAGCGACAGCCACCGACTCCAGCAGGAACTGACGGGAGATGTCGGCCGAGCGGGCGCCCAGCGCGCGCCGCAGTCCGATCTCGTGGGACCGCTGGGACACGGCCACCAGCATGAGATTCATCACCACGAGGCCGCCGGCTACCAGGGCGACGATCGCAAAGGCCAGCGACATGGCGGATAGAGTCGACCGAGTCTCGAGCTCGGCGTTCTCGACGTCTTCGGGTTCGCGCACGAAGAAGTCGTCGAGTTTACCCGCTGTAATCGAATGGCGGACGCGGAGCAGGTTGCGGACCCGTTCGGCCACTTCCGGCATCTGCCGCACATCCGAAACCTGAATCACGATCTGTTCGAGGTAGGGCCGGTTGAACAGCCGCCGCGTCGATGTGGTGAGAGGCACGACGATGCGGTCGTCCCAATCGTCTCCGCCGGCGTTCACGCCCATTTCGATGAAAACTCCCTTGACCGTGTAGGGGTCGTTACCGATGCGGACAGTGCGCCCCACGGCGTCACCGTCAGGAAACAATTCTTTCGCCACCTTGGCGCCCAACATGACAACCCTCGCCATAACGGCCATGTCCTGATCGGACAGAAACTCGCCATCACCCATTTCCCGGTGGCGGATTGCGAGCCAGTCAGGCTCGACGCCGAAGGCGCGCGTGGTTACAGACCGATCGTTGTGGACGACCGTGATGCCGCGCTGATTTTGAACGCCGCTGACCAGTTCAACACCCGGAATCTCTGTCTCGATGGCGCGGACGTCGGCTTCGAAGAGGGTGGCTAGACCGCGATCGGTCTGCGGCGCGAAAACCTGCACTGCGCCGCCGGCCCGGACCATCAACATGTCCAGGCCGTGCTTGTCGACCAGCCCTTTGATCCGTGCCTCGGTCCCTTCGCCGATGACAATCGTCGCTGACAATACGGCAACACCCACCGCGAGGCCGAGCACCATCAGGACAGTGCGTTGCCGATGTGCGAGGAGGGACGCGCAGATGTCGCTCAAGAGACGTCGCGAACGAGTCATGGCACCACCTCCCCCGGAGTCTGGGGCGGATCGACGAGAACCTTGTCGCCGGCGGCCAGTCCTTGTGCAATTTCAACCCACGATCCCTCGCGCCACCCTGGGCGGACGGGTCGGGGTTCGATGCGGTTGCCGATCTGCACGTACACGACACTGCGGCCTTCCTCTCGACGAATGGCCCGCGCGGGGACGGCCAGCACAGGCCGTTCAGCCAGCTGAATACGCACGTTGGCGGTCATCTCGGGCCGGAGAAGGCCTTGGTAGCCGTTTGCGATCTCGACAGCCACGACGTACTTGACGACGTTGTCCTGGATGGTTGCGGTCGGGTAGATCGCGGCCACGCGTCCGTCGAAGTCTCGCGCCGGGAATGCGTCAATCGTGAAGCGCACTGATTGGCCGGGGGCGATTTTGCCTATGTCGACTTCATCGACGAAGGCGTTCAGCTGGAGCCGATCGAGGTCCACAACCGTCACGAAGGTGGGGGCGTTCAAACCGGCCGCGACGGTTTCGCCCTCCTGTGTGGAGACAGATGCCACCACACCGGCGATTGGCGAGCGCAAGACGGTGAAGGAACGATCGACGAGGGCGCTCTCGAGCGCCGCGCGCGCGCGCTCCACGTCGGCCTCCGCCTGCTTGCGGCCCTCGGCATTTCCGGTGCGCACGAGTTCGAGCGCGCGTTGGGCCGACTCGAGCTGAGCCTGGGCGGCCACGCTGCGGTCGCGCGCTGCATCGGCCGCAGCCTGCGGCACGAGGAGCCGCTGGGCCAGCGTCTGCTGCCGGCTCCATTCCTCCGAAGCCAGCTGCGCCTCTGCGGCGAATCGCGCCACGTCGGCTTTCGCACGCGCGAGTTCGTCGGGGGCGAGTGTGTCAAAGGCTGCGAGCTTCGCCTCGTCAAGCTTCAGCTCGGCTCGTCGCTGCTCGATGAGGGCGTCATGTTCCGCAGTCTCCAGCTCCGCAATGACCTGGTCTTTGCCGATGCGGTCGCCGATGTTTGCCCGCAGCCGCCACACGCGGCCCGAGATGCGCGACCCGACGCGCACTTCCGCGCCAATCTGGGGCTTGACGGCGCCGAGTGCGGTGACGGTTGCGGTGAAGGATCGCGGGGCGACGGTCACGACCTCGCGGGCATCGACAACTTCTTCGCCAGCTCCTGCCCACAACCAAACGACGACGGCCAAGACAAGTGCGGCGAGGCTGACAAGGGGAACGAGCCGGCGGGACCTCACATCGTTCTCCAGCGAAACGGATCAGTTCGGGTCCTGGCGACCGCCGCTTCAAAGCGGCGGTGGCCGTGTCTCCCGCATCATATCTCGAACCCGTCCACCGGCGTCGGAGCGTGAGGGGCGTTCCCACGTGTCATTGCGCAGCGACAGCTTCCTTTGCCATCGGCTTGGCAAACCTCAAATACAGGCTCGGCACGATAAACAGGTTGAGCAGTGTGGCCGTGGTCAGACCACCCAGAATCACGATGGCCATCGGGTGCTCGATCTCGTTGCCGGGAATAGAACCGGCAATCACGAGCGGGACCAGAGCAAGACCCGTCGCCGACATCGTCATGAGGATTGGTGCCAATCGTTCGCGGGCCCCACGAAGGACGAGCTCAGGACCAAACGCTTCACCTTCAAACCGCTCGAGATGCTGGAAGTGGTTGATCATCAGGATTCCATTGCGGGCCGCAATTCCCAACACGGTCAGGAATCCCACGATAGAACCGAGGGAGATGATCCCGTCACCCAGGTAGGCCGCGAGGACGCCACCCACCAGCGCCGAAGGCAACAACAGATACGACAGCGTGGCCAATCGAGCACTCCCGAAGGACGTGTGAAGCATGAAGAACACGCCAATGGCGGCGACGATCGAGAAGATCGTCATCGTCCGCTCCACAGCCAGCCGTTCGGTGTACTCGCCCATGAGCACCGGGTAGTATTCCTGAGGGAATTCGACCGTGGCCAGGGCGGCCTCGACGTCACGATAGACATCGCCGAGAGGCCGGCCGCGCACGTTGGCATTCACATCCGTCCGCCGTTCGTTGTGCTCGCGGTTGATCACGTTTGGTGTCGGCATGACGCGAACATCGGCCACATCCTGCAGCTGCACACTGCCCCCTTCGGGCACATCGATGTGCAGCTCGCGAAGCGCGCTCAGACTGTTGCGCGTCTCGGGCACGCTCCACACGTTCACGTCGTACGTGCGACTGGCAATGTGGATGTCGCCTACTTCTTCACCTGCCACCATGGTCGTCGCCGCCCGGCGAACGTCTCCGGGTTTGATGCCGTATCGCTGCGCCTTTGAGAGATCGACCGTCACGTCGATTTGCGGGATATCCTCCTGAAACGCCTGGTGCAGATCAATGATGCCGGGGATCTTCGCCAGTGCCTCCTTCACTTCGGTCGCCTTCTGCTCGAGAACCTTGAGATCGCGGCCGTAGATCCGCACGACAATGGCGTCTGACGTACCGGTCAGCACCTCGCGGATCCGCTCTTTGAGGTAGGTCTGCACGTCGCGATACAGTCCGGGGTATCCCTCGACCGTCTGTTGAATCTTCCGGAGTGTCTGGTCGTAATCGACCGACGGATCGACGCTGATCCAGTTCTCGCCGAAATACATCCCCACCACTTCGTCCATCAGCAGGGCCTGCCCGATATGCGCTCCGAAATTGCGGACGCCTTCAATTGAACGCAGTTCCTTGCTAGCCTGGATCGTAATGCGATCCATTTCCGGCCAGGATGTGCCCGGCTTCGTCAGCCAGTGCATCAAAAAGTCTCGTTCCTTGAAATCCGGCAACAACGACTGTCCGAGTAGCGGATAGACAGCGACTCCGGCGACAACGAATGCGCCAACGGTGGCATACGCCGCCCTCGGTTTTCGGATGATCTTCGCGAGGAACGAAGCGTAACGAACCTGCAACCAATGTGTGAAGGGCGACTCCCGGTGTTCCGCCACCGCGACTTTGCGCAACAGAAGATACGCCATGGCTGGCGTCACGGTCAGCGCGACAATCGTTGAGGCAAGAATCGCGAGCGAGTAGGAAAGTGCCAGCGGCTTGAAGAACGCGCCAGACAAGCCTTCCATGACGAAGACCGGCAACAGCGCCGCGATTTCGATCAGCGATGCGAAGACGATCGCGTGGCGCACTTCATATGAAGCTTCGAGGATGACTTTCCCGATTGGTGTCTTCGTGCCTTCCTTGCGAGCCTCACGCAATCGCCGCATCACGTTCTCAATGTCAACGATCGCGTCATCGACCACCGCCCCCAGCGCGATCGCCATCCCACCCAGGATCATGGTATTGATGGTCGTCCCCATCCAATCGAGCACCAGCACGGTGGCCATGAGTGACAGCGGGATCGCTGTGCAGCTGATGAGCGCCGTGCGCCACTCGTACAGGAACGCCATCAAGACCAGAATCACCAGAATCGCGGCAATGATGAGCGACGTGGTGAGGTTCTTAATGGCCATTTCGACGAACGTGGCCGGTCGGAAAATTGCCGCGTCAATTTCAACGTCGGGGAGACCCGGACGCAGCGCATCGAGGGCCTCTTCGACGCCTCGCGTGACCTGAAGCGTGTTTCCCCAGGGGAACTTTTCGACAATCAGCAACAACCCAGGACCGTCGTTGATGATGCCGTCTCCAATCATCGGTTGGTGATCGACGACCACCTTGGCCACATCTTTCAGGTAGAGCTGCTGACCATTCCGCACGGCGACCGGCATGTTGGCCAGACGGTCCGGATTGACGTCGTCTGACCGCTGGATCACCGGGAACACGTGACGGACCTGGAGACGTTGATTCGGGGTATCGATCCATCCGCCGGTGCCGACGCGGTGGCCATCGTAGAACTGAAACAGGGTGGTCTCGAGCGAGCTTGTCGTGGCCTCATTGACCTGGTCGAGCGTGATCTGGTGCTTCCGCATCAATTCCGGGATGACCTGCACCTGGAGCATCTGGATGCGCTCGCCCCAGATGGCGACATTGGCCACTCCTGGAACCCTCAGCAGCCGTTGCCTGATGGTCCAATAGGTGATCATCGACAAATCGATCACCGATCGCTTTTTCGACGAGATCCCGATCTTCATCATTCGACTGGTGGCCGAGAGCGGTGGCAACATCACGGGCGGGGCAGCCCAGGTCGGAAGAGTCGGGGTCACCGCGGAAACGCGTTCTTGAACCAGCTGGCGAGCCTGAAGCAGGTCGGTGCCAGGTGCGAAGTACATCTTGATCGATGACAGATCTGGCACTGATTTGGAGCGGATGATGTCCAACCCCGGCACGCCCGTGAGCACCAGTTCCATCGGGGCCGTGACCAGAGACTCGACCTCCTCGGCCACGAGCCCGAGGCAGATGGTTTGAATCTCAACCAGTGGGGGCGCGAATTCCGGGAACACATCCACCGGCATCTGGCGGATTCGCCCCACGCCGAAGTACATGAGCCCAACCGCGAGGGCGAGAACGAGGTACCTGAACTTCAGGCTCTGTCCAACGACCCAACGAAACATGACACCATCTCCCTTCGCAGTTCAGTGCCCAACGCCGGAATCTGCGCCGTACACCTCGGCGGCAGCCGTAGACACCACGACCGTCCCGACCGGCGGACCTTCCATCAGAACAGCCAGGTCATCTTCGACGTACTCGACATCGACCTTCTGCTTGACGAAGGTGCCCGGCTCGGGGCTCGTGTAGACCCAGGTCTGCCCCTTCGGGTCATAGATCAACGAAGAATGGGGGATGACTATTCGAGGCGCCTTCGATCGCGTCATCTGCCGCTCTCGAACCGTGTCGGTTTTGAGCGCGATTCGTTCAAGGGCCTGCTCGGTCATCGTGATGCGATTGATCTCGGATCCTTCAATCCTCACAACCTCGACCGGGTGGTGCGCCTCGTGCGCCTCTTGGTGACGCGTGCACGCTCCCAAGGGCAGGCAGAGACCCGCAAGGCCCGCCACGAGCCACCTCGTACCGCGATTCAGGACGCATCCTTCCTTCATCATTGACCTCCAGCGCATGGACCATTTCTACGCTGCAATGACGGACTCCGGCAGTTCCTCAACAAGTGCCATGTCTGGTTCAGCCTTTGCCGAACCACAAACCACGCTCATCGCCGGCACACCGACCAGACTGACCAGGGTCGTTGTGACGAGGCCTCCGAGAATGACAATCGCCATGGGGTTGGCGATCTCGAGGCCGGCGATGTTGCCAAGCACCACAAACGGCACCCAGAACAGCGCGGTCGTGAAAGCGCTCGAGAGGATCGTGGTTGATCTGTCAGTGGTGCCACGTTCCACCAGTGACGCACCAAAGACGTCACCATTGCATTCGAGCTGTCGATAGCGACTGACGATCAAAAGGATGTTGCGCATGCTTATGCCCATTACCGTGACCAACCCCGCGATGGAACCGAGGGACAGGAGTCCGCCACCGACGAACCATGCTGCAAGTGCTCCACCAGCCAAACTTGCCGGCAGCGAGAGGAACACAAGCGTCGCCATGGACCAATTGCCGAAGTACGCCTGCAGGAGCAAGAAGATGGCTATGCCGGCGGCAATGGCAAACGCGAGCACTCGTCTCTGGGCTGCCTGTCGAACGGCATATTCACCCAAGAGCTCGGCCCGGTACTCGAGCGGAAATTCAACCTTCCGGATGCCCTGCTCGATGTCGGCCGCCACAGCCGCCAGATCGCGTCCTTGCACGCTCGCGGTCACGTCCATGCGACGAGCGACCGCGTCGCGATGGATTTCGGTTGCCGCCGACACGATCCGGACGGAAGCCACGTCCTTCAACGCCACATGGCCTCCTGACGGCGTATCGATGAGCAATTCCTGAAGGCCCGTAATACTGTGACGGGTCTCGGGGGTGCCGAACACCAACACGTCGAACACCTTCTGTGCTTCGAACAAGCTGCCGACCTCGAGCCCCGATACGAGCGCGCTTGCCGCGCGACGCACCTCGCCAGGCGTGAGGCCGTATGGCCGTGCGCGGTCGATATCGACCTCGATTTCGACGGTTGGCGCTTCGTTGAAGTACTGCACCTTCACTTCAGAGCCAACGATCCCGTCGATGCCGGCCAGAACCTTCGCAATCTCATCCGCTTTCTTGCGGATGATGGAAATGTCCTCGCCATACACGCGCACGACGAGAGACTCGCCTGTCCCCGACAGTTCCTCGCGCAACCTGGCCTGCAAGTACGTCAGCACTTCTGGCGAAAGCCCTTCGTAGTCGGCGACGACATTCCGCACTGCCGCCACGGTCGCGTCGTAGTCCGCAGCAGGATCGAGGCTGATCGAAAGTTCGCCCGCATTGATGTTGGTTCGCTTGTCCGACGCGATCGCCCGTCCCATATGCGCACTGACATTGCGCACTCCGGGAACCTTGCTCAGCTCACGGCTCACCACCGTTGTGAGCCGAGTCATGGCAGCGTGAGAAGCGCTGGTGCTGCCCGACAGGCGCACGACCAGGTCCGTTTCCCTGAAGTTAGGCAGCAGGGACTCCTGACGGAGCATCGACATCGCTACCACACCAACGACGGCAAGGACACCCACCCCGACGAGTGCGGGAACCGGCATACGAGACGCCCAACCGAACAGCGACGTGTTCAGGCCCCGCAGCATCGTGGTCGCCGGCGAGTCACTGATCGGAAGCGCGCCGTTACGCAGTAGCAGGACACTTAGAACCGGTGTGACCGTTAACGCCACGAGCAGCGAGGCAAGCACGGCCAGGAGATACGACGTCGCAAGTGGTTGAAAAATCGCACCTGCGACGCCGTCCAACGCTAGCAGCGGCGCCACCGCGAGCACGATCATCACCGTCGCGTAGACGATCGGGCCGCGCATTTCGACCGCGGCCTCGAGAATGACAGTTGCCGATGATTTGTCGCTCCCCTCCCGGCGCGCCTGGCGCAACCGATGCGCGATGTTCTGAACGTCAACGAGGGCGTCGTCGATAAGAAGGCCCATCGCCATCATCAGGCCCGCAATGGTCACAAGGTCGAGCGTGACGCCTCGCACGAAGAGGACGGCGCCAGCGGCCATCGCCGACAGGAGGACTGAAAGGGAGGTCACCAGCGCGCTCCGCCAGTTCAGCAGGAACGCGCAGAACCCGACCGCCGCGAGCAGCGATCCCAGCAGCAGCGCCCATGAGAGGTTGTCATCGGCGAGCGTGAGATAGGTTGCGGGCCGGAACAGGGTGGAGTCCATCTCCAGCCCCTTGAGTCCGGGACGCAGAAGGTCAAGAGCCTTCTCGACTTCCTCGGTGACGTCGGTCGTATCTGCCCAGGGGAACTTCTCGACGACCACCGTCAACGCCGGTGCGTCTTTGACAATGGCATCACCGATGAGAGGCTGATGGTCTTCAACGACGGTGGCGACATCCGACAGCCGCTTGGACGGTGCGCCGTCGATGGTCACCTGGGCCAACTGTGCGGCCGTCTGGATAGGCAGGACGTGCCGGACACCGAGCCGCTGATTGGCAGTCTCGATCCACCCACCGGTACCCGGAGTCGACGCCTCCAGGAAGCTCAGTGGTGATGCCCACAGCGCGTTGCCAGCCGTCTTGATGACCTGGAGCAGCGTGACGTTCTGATCGCGCAAGTGCTGCGGATTGACCTGAACCTGCAACTGCCATTTGCGCTCACCCCAGATGGACGCGTTGGCGACGCCGTGCAGGCCCATCAGCCGCGGAAGAATCGTCCAGCGGGCGAGGACGGACATGTCGATCAGCGAGAGATCCTTCGAGCGCAGGCCGATGGTCATGAACCGGCCTGTCGACGAGATGGGGTTGATCATGACCGGCGACTTCGTCACATTCGGGAGCGTGAACACTTGTGTCAGTCGCTCGGCGACGACCTGCCGGGCCTTCATGATGTCCGTGCCCTGCTCGAAAATGAGCATGACCGACGAGAGTCCAGGGATGGATGTGGAACGAATTTCGTCCACCCATGGCGTCCCGTTGAGCATGTCCGCTTCGAGAGGTGTCGTGATCATCGCTTCCACTTCCTCGGCCGACAACCCGAGGGCCTCGCTTTGAATTTCCACGTACGGCCGTGAGAACTCCGGAAGCACGTCCACGGGCTGGGGCTCGAGGCGCATGAAGCCAAACACCAGCAGAAGCGACGCGAGTGCCGCCACGACGAGTCGAAACTTCAGGCTCGACCCAATAATCCGACGTAACATCGCAATCCTCCTGAACGCTATTGACCGTTCGCAGCAGAGAGCGCCTCTGCTTTTGGTGTCTGCGCGTAGACTTTCTTGCTTCGCTGATAAGCGTTCTTTTCCATCTTGAGTGCTTCCGCGCGAACCTCCGCCATGGCCTTGGCGTCAAGCGTCTCGACCTTGCTCAGCTCGAGCGTCTCTTTCGTCTTCTCGCCCGCGCCACGCCACCCCACGCGGACGTTGCCGACGCCGCGCGCGTAGTACTTGAGCTGTTCGGCGTCGGGCTCCGACGCGCTGGTCTCAGCAACCACGAGAACTTCGTCATATTTTCCGGCCGCAACAATGGTCTTCTGGCCGACTTTGTCAACCTTCCCACGGTCCGTCCAGCTGACGGCTGGCCCCCAACCCTGGGAATAGCTGGGCGTATTTGGCTGCGGGTTGCCCTGCATCATGATCCCCGCGCGCGCATCTTCGAATCCGTGAATCCACGCGGGAGCAGCAATGAACTTCCCTTCTTCGTACTCTTCCGGGTATTCACCCATGCGCCACACATTGCCGCTCTTGTCCTGGGCAAAGAAGGCCAGCTCGGCCTCGACCAGCTCACCGTCGCTGTAGTCCAGGTCCCAGGTGATGAGCGATCGAACGCCACCAATGACTTTGGTCAAATCGGTCACGTTGATTACGATGCGATGGGGAACGACGGTCCCGTCGTCCTCGACGGTGTTGCCGTTATAGGTGTATCGCGTCCCCGGTTTCAGGGGCATCCAGGGGTTGTCAATTTGTGTGGACTTGTCGTAGTTGGCCGAATCAAAGTTCTCCAGCGCTGGTGCTGAAGACGTCGAAGCTGACGAAGACGCCTTGCTCTGTTCGGGAGCAGGCTCTGCGGCGGCGGCGGCGACCGGCTCAGCAACCTCCGGTTCGCCGGCGCAACCCGTAAGACCCAAGGGCGCCAGGGTCAGCCCGAACGCCAAACAGATTCGAACCAGAGGGATCCCGGCGACACGCGCTGATTCAAATTTCATAAATTGGTCCTCACAACGGAGCAGTCCTCGCCACCACCAGAAGGAGCAGTCTCGGGGCAAAACTGTATCGGCCGGAGTAAACCCGTTCAATTCTCTAAAAGGCCTAGCCAAACGGCGTAGCCCGAACAGCAGGAGCAGATGGGACCCGGCAGGTAGAAAGGGGGATCCGCGGGTGAGGTGAACGGGAACGCAGGTGCGCACGGGACGCGCTGTTCCCTTCGGTCGGTCCTATCTTCTCCCGATTTTCCTTTCGTACTCCTGCTCCAACACGTCTGCCGTGTGGAGGTCGAAGGTCGTGGCGGTGCGCCGGTAGGTGCCACGAAATTCGGTGTGACACCGGTAACAGACGGTCACGTCACCAAGGCGCTGGTAGACGATCAGATCCACCAACGCGGCGCCGGCGAGCACACCGTACGCCACCAGATCCATGCCGAACCAGTAGAATCCCCCGCTGATGATCGCGCCAACGACGACCACCGCCACGCCTAGCTTGGGGTCGAAGTCTTTCCGGAGATAGAACTCACCGCCGCCGCAAATCGGGCAACGGTCAACCTCTGCATCGGTCCTGAGGGCCTCGCTGAATGCGAGCTGGATCTGCGAGCCACACCGCCCGCACGCGATGGCTGCTGGCGAGTCGGCGGCTGCGAGTGGCAGGCCGGCATCACATTTCGGACATTTGACAACGATCAGCATTTATTTGTCCGCGTGGCCTCACCCTCACGCGCTGCCGTCGCTTACGCTCCGGATCTTGATCGCAAGCGCTCGTCCGCTCAGTTGACGCGCTTTCGACTGTTTCAGACAGGTACCGATGTCGACAGCAAGAGATACTTTGCCAGCACTTCGCCAACCACGACTGTAAAGAAATCAACGTACAGAATTCCGGTCGCGGATTGCGTGGACCGAATCTTGGCTGTTTCCCAGGTCAGGTACGACAGCACCAAAGGTCCGGCGAGCCCGAACAGGACGCGCTGCCAGAAGAAAATCCCGCTCGTCGAAAGAATGTAGCGCTCAAAGCTCGGGCCCATTCCTGGCTGCCACGACACGATGGCCAGAAACACCACCGTCGTGACGATAACGATCCGAATGATCATCGACGCGATATGCAGCTTCGTAATGGCCTGCAGATGGGACACGTTCATCGAGGGGATGACCAGGTACCAGTGCCCGAGAATCATCGCGCCACACGTTCCCCCCAGAAGCGCCGCTGAGCTCAAAAAGCTGGCAATGATCAGTCCCGTCGTCAGGGTGGGTGGGATTGCACCCTGGGGCTGAATCTCCAGCGCTTGTCCAACGATTGCTGACGTTCCACACACAGCTGCGGCAGGCAGCAGCCATGGTCGAATCGTGATCCACATTCGTCCAACGGTCGCCCAATGGACAACGAGCGCCAGACCGGTCAGCCCAAGTGCCGCGGTCGTGATGACGGAAAG
Source organism: Vicinamibacterales bacterium (assembly GCA_036556585.1). GTDB lineage: Bacteria > Acidobacteriota > Vicinamibacteria > Vicinamibacterales > JAMQPK01 > DATBJG01. The sequence goes on along the minus strand of DATBJG010000291.1, from coordinate 1,113 downwards.
CGCGTTCGAAGATGGAGTCTGACGAAAGGCGAGGCCGATTGCGACCAGGAGCGCCGCAAGGCCGGAGTTGAAGCGGAAGAACTTCACACCGGCCTCGCGGGAGACGAACAAGAGCGTGAATGCGAGTCCGATCCCGAGGTGCGTGAGAAAGAGAACCAGAATCGACGATAAGGTCATGCCCCGCGCTAGCCGAGGCGCTTTGCCACTTCAGCCCAGTTCACCACGTTCCACCACGCCGTGATGTAGTCGGCGCGTCGATTCTGGTACTTGAGGTAGTAGGCGTGCTCCCAGACATCGAGTCCGGCAATCGCCTTCTTGCCTTCCATGATCGGATTGTCCTGGTTTGGCGTGCTCTCGATTGAAAGTTTGCCGCCAGTGGAGATGAGCCACGCCCAACCGCTGCCAAAGCGCCCGACCGCAGCCTTGGCAAACTGATCCTTGAAGCCGTCAAAGCTGCCAAACGACGACTTGATCGCATCGCCAAGCGCCCCACTTGGGGAACCGCCTGAGTTGGGTCCCATGATCTGCCAGAACATCGAATGGTTGAGATGACCCCCACCATTGTTGCGCACGACCGTACGAATGTCCTCTGGAACCTTCGACAGGTCGCGCACGAGATCCTCGACGCTCTTGGACTGCAGGTCGGGATACTTTTCGAGCGCGTTGTTCAGGTTCGTGACGTACGTCGCATGATGTTTGCCGTGATGGATCTGCATGGTCTGCGCGTCGATGTGTGGTTCGAGCGCGCCAAAGTCATAGGGCAAGGGGGGAAGCTGGTGTGCCATCGGGCCTCCTTCGATTGAGGAAGATAAGGAGGATGGGGCGGATAAGGAAGATGGGGGCGGCTTTTACCGACCCGCCCTCTCCGCCTCATCCGCCCTACCTCACTTAATAGAGAGCATGCGGTCGAGCGCGACCTTGGTCCAGGCTTTTTGCTCGTCGGGAACGACGATGCGGTTGTGCACCTGACCTTCGAGCAGTCCTTCGAGTACCCACAACAAGTGATTGGGCGATACGCGAAACATGGTGGAGCACAGGCAGCCGAACTGATCGAGTGACAGGACGGTTTTGCCAGGCTCGAGACGGCGAGCGAGCCGGTTGACGAGATGAATC
>DATBJG010000290.1:0-6506 GCA_036556585.1 Vicinamibacterales bacterium | reverse complement strand
ACCAATATTTTGTCGACGCAGCCGTGAGGAAAGTGATGAGCATCCTCTAGCTGTGAGGTCGAAAGCCTTCGCTCGAGCGGGGGAACACTCGTAGTCGTGGTTAGTTCGTACACGGCGAAAACTTGCCGCGGCTGGAATTGCAAGTGCGTTGCCACAACTTCAACGGCCTTCAAGCTCGCACTCAGCTTTCTTTCTCGAAAAATCTCACGATACAGAAATTGCGTCGTTCGCTCGTCGCGAATCGTTCGTGTACTAAGTAAGAATTTCAGCGACCCTTCATTGGGCGCAGTGCGTATCTGTGCAAAAACGTGCGAGGAGATTCTCTGCGACGCGTCTGCGATATTCGGCCGTGGATCTGAAATCATCAAGAGGCGAAATCTCGCCGTTGAGAGCCTGCTTGGCGTCGGCGAGCGACCCCCCGGAGGCCAGCACACGTTCGGTCTTCAAGGCCCGCACAACGGTGGGGGCCACGCTGCCGAGGGCGATACGGGGTGCCTTGCCGCCAACGCCAGCCATGACGACCTTGGCGATGGCCTGAGCCGCTCGCGTTCCAACCTTGCGGAACCACTGTCGGCCCCGAACTGGTGGTATCTCGAGCCCGGCAATGAGCTCATCCTGGCGCATGACCGACCGTCGATAGCCCGTGTAGAAGGTCGAAAATGGCACGCGACGTGTCTCGCGCGCGCTTTGCAGCACAACCATCGCGTCGGCCACGGCAAGAACTGGCAGGGTATCGCCGGCCGGCGATGCGTTCGCGATGTTGCCGCCAATCGTGCCGCGATTCTGGATCTGGACACCGCCGATCTGGCGAGCAGCGCTTGCGAGCATCGGCAGCCGCGCACGAATGAGTGGCGAGCGCAGAAGATCGGTATAGGTGACCAGGGCGCCAATCCACAGCACGTTGTCCCGGAGGTCGATGCCGCGAAGGCTATGCAAGCGCCACAAGTTGAGAAAGCGCTGGTCCTTCAAGGTCCCGAAGTTCAGTGCGACATAGAGATCGGTGCAGCCGGCCATGGGCACGACCCGCCCCTCATCACGCAGCATTGCGAGGGCGTCAGTCAGGGTCCTGGGCTCGAGGAGACGACAGCGTGAGAGCGCAGATTGCATGGTTACGCTGTCATCGCGCTCGCCGAATGGGCTTTCGCGCGGGCCTCGACTTTGGTGCCAAACGCTTTGCCGACTTTCCGGCTGCAGCAATGGAACGGTAGATTGCAGCGTAACCGGTGCAGCGGCACAGATTTCCCGCCAGACCCACCCGAATCTCGTCAAGTGACGGGCGGAAGCCGAGCGCAAGGGCTGCCATGACGATCCCGGGCGTGCAGATGCCGCACTGGGCACCGCCATGTTCGACAAATGCCCGCTGCAGCGGATGCCCGCCGTCAAGCGATTCGATGGTCGCGACCTTCGTGCCAACGACTTGCGCGAGAGGCACCAGGCACGAATTCACCGGTGCCCCATCGACAAGCACCGTGCACGCCCCGCATTCGCCTTCACCACATCCTTCTTTGGTTCCGGTGAGCCCGCAATCTTCACGCAAGACGTCCAACAAACGCTTCATGGGATGCGCATCGATTCGTCGGCGCTTGCCGTTGACAGTCAGATGCATATCGGGAGTCCGGTGACTATCGAGCGGCCGTCATGATCTTTTCCGGCATGGCCGGAATCTCCCGCAGATCGAACCCCGCATGTCTCAGGGCGTTCACGACCGCCGGCGCTGGCCCATCGATTGGCATTTCCCCTACACCCTTGGCACCAAACGGTCCGTGTTTATAGGGGTTTTCCAGAATGATCACGTCCATTCTGGGTGTATCGAGCGTCGTGGGGATGATGTAGTTGGTCAATTGGGCGTTGGCCATACGCCCATCGTGCATGACCACCTGCTCGAAGAGCGCGTAACCAATGCCTTGAACGGTTCCTCCTTCTATTTGCCCACGGGCAAGCACTGGATGAATGGCTTTGCCAATCTCATGAACCGTCGTCAGTGAGATTGGCCGAACCTCCCAGGTATCTCGATCGACCTCTAGCTCAGCGACATCGCAGCCCCAGCTGTAACTGCCGTACGCGTCACCTCGATAGGTCGCATCGTCCCACTGCATATCCGATGGTCGCTCGTATTGTCTGGTGATGACGAGCGGACCATGCTTGCGCAGGTACTCGCGAGGTGTCAGCTCTCCAAGCCGCGCGCGCATCTCCAACGCGCATCGCTGCAGAATTCGACCAACGACCATACAGGTTCTGGACGCCACGGTCGGCCCACTGTCGGGAACTTCACCAGTGTCCGCGGCGTTGACTTCGATTTGCTCGTAGGGCAAGCCAAGGGTGTCGGCAACAATTTGTGCGTGCATCGTGCGAGTCCCCTGCCCGATCTCAGTGCTCGCCACCAGAATTCGAACACCTCGATCCGTCAGGGCAAGAGACGCTTTCGATGCCAGCTTGACCTCGCCGCCACCGGTAAAGCCGGAACCATGAAAGAACAACGACAAACCGATCCCACGATTGGTCCCCTTCAGCGACTGACGACGTCGTCTGAAGTTGGTTCGCTTGACGGCTTCGCGCAGGACTTGCACGGCACTGCAGTCCCGACCCAGACGTTGTCCCGTGGCTGTCGTGTCGCCCGGCCGGAGGACATTCAACTCACGGAGTCGAACTGGATCGACGCCAAGGTGTTCGGCAATCCGATCCATGTGAACTTCAACCGCAAATTGCGTCTGGGGTGCTCCAAAGCCACGAAATGCTCCGTTCGGTGGGGTATTGGTCATGACGACGCGTCCATGAACACGGACGTGGTCACAGCGGTACGGTCCGCTGGCGTGAATGGCGCCTCGCGACAGCACGACCGCGCTGAGCGTCGCATAGGCTCCGCCGTCGAGCAGTACATCGACGTCCATCGCGGTGAGATGCCCCGTTCGCGTCAGCCCGGTGCGATGTCGAACAATCGCAGGATGACGTTTGGTCGTGGCGAGCATGTCCTCGACGCGGTCGTAGACGAGCTTGACCGGTCGCCGGGCCTTCATGGCAAGCAGCGCTGCATGACCCGCAATGACCGAGGGATATTCTTCTTTCCCGCCAAATCCGCCACCGGTTTCCGTTTGAACCACTCGCACTTTCTCGTCTGGCAGACCGAGGATGATTTTGAGGGCCCTGTGGACGTAATAGGGACACTGAAGCGACCCGTAGACGGTGATTCCGTCGTTGTCGGGAACGGCAATCACACCGTTCGGCTCGATATAGAGCTGCTCCTGATGCCCGGTTCGATACTCGCCTTCGACAACGACGTCAGCGGCACCAAATCCGGCGTCGAGACTGCCCTTTTCAATGGTGATTGTCTTGAACGAGGTGGAAGAACGCCGGGGATCGTAGTTGGGAACCGCCTCTCGATAGGCAATTCGAACATCCGTGCTGAGTAGGCGATCCCGATCCTGGTGGGCGAGGAGCAGGATCGGTTCAGCCACGTGACGGATCGTTCGCTCGGCCAGGCACGGCTGATCCTCTTCGATGAGGGCCACGATGTTGCGTCCTGGTATGTCGCGGTAATCAACAACCGTCAGGTCACCCCGGCTGCCGTCAATCTGGACGTCAACAATCTCCCCGCAGGGAATCGTCGAACGCACGGTACGGCCATATAGCAGATTGGGGAAATGAAGATCGTCGACGTAGCGCGCGGCCCCCGTGACCTTCTCGATCCCTTCCTTGCGCAGGACACTGCGGCCGACCGCGCCCCGGCGTTGAGGGCCTGCAATCCGCGTAGATCCGCGTCCCATCGCGTCGCATTATACGGCGCATGCAACGCGCGCTATGGTTTCGAGGCGCCGAGCTCGTGTTCGGCAATGATGTATTCGAGGACAGGCCGCCCGCCCATCAGGTGCTCCGAAATAATTCGCTCGAGCACCGGCGGGTCGCACGCCCGGTACCAGATTCCCTCCGGATAGACAACGGCAATCGGTCCACCTTCACAGATGCGGAGGCAATTGGCCTTCGTGCGAAGGATTCCGCCTTTCTCGGACAACCCCAGCTCTTTCAGTCGTCCTTTGAGAAACTTCCAGGCCAGAAGCGACCGATCCTTGTCACAACATTTGGGCTCTGTCTGATCGCAACATAGAAAGATGTGCCGCGTTGCAACCGGGACGCCGATTTCCTCGGCCACACGCCGGAGACGGTCGCGAGGCTTGTCTCCACTGACGTCGGTCTTGGCTTTGGCGTTCTCATCCATCGCGGGTCGCTTAATCCTGTATGATGTCGATATGTTGAATTCTGAAGCGGTCACACGCAACGTCCGTGTTCGCGTGCGCGCCAAGTACGACCCGGACCGTTCGAACATTCCCGCCGGTCAATGGTTCTTTCAGTATACGGTCGACATCTCGAACGAAGGCGCAGAACCAGTCAAACTCCTCAGTCGCCACTGGATCATCACGAACGCTGTGGGGGAAGTTCAGGAAGTCAAGGGCCAGGGTGTCGTCGGTCAACAACCGGTGATCGACCCCGGTCACAACTTTGAGTACACCTCAGGATGTGGTTTCACCACACCGACAGGTTCGATGCATGGCACCTACCTGATGATCAGCGAATCGCAGGGAGAATTCGACGTCGAGATTGCGCCGTTCAAGATGAGCGGGCCCTACGGAACCATCCATTAGGTCAGTGGTCAGTGGCTAGTGGCCGGTCCTTCGAAATCCTCGGATACTTCCGTTCCACATACTCGTCGATTAACCGCCGGAACGCTTCCGATAGCTCGTCGTACGTCCCCCGCAACGTCGTGACGTGCTCGCCATCGACAAAAATCGGACAGTTGGGGGCTTCGCCCGTCCCAGGAAGGCTGATGCCAATATTGGCAGCCTTGGACTCTCCAGGGCCGTTCACGATGCACCCCATCACCGCCAGCGTCATCGACTCGACGCCCTCGTGATTCTGCTTCCATTCGGGCATCCGCTCGCGAATGTAGCCCTGGATCCGCTCGGCCAACTCCTGGAAGGTCGTGCTCGTCGTCCGACCACAACCCGGGCAGGCCGTCACACTCGGAGAGAAGGAGCGAAGCCCCAGAGATTGGAGCAGCTCGCAGGCTGCGTAGACTTCATCACGACGATCGCCGCCGGGACGCGGCGTCAGCGAGACCCGAATCGTATCGCCAATCCCCTCGTTGAGGAGGACACTCATCGCAGCAGACGACCACACGAGCCCTTTGATGCCCATGCCAGCCTCGGTGAGGCCCAGGTGGAGCGGCTGATCGGTTCGGCGAGCAAGCTCCCGGTAGACTGCGATGAGATCCCGAGGACGAGAAACCTTGCACGAAATAACAATCTGATCCTGTCGCAGTCCCGACTCGAGTGCCAGCGTCGTCGAATCGAGCGCCGAACGAACCATGCACTCGTTGATGATTTCTTCCGAGGACTTTCCAAGATCACGGTCGGTGTTCTCCTGCATCTGCGCCATGACCAGTTCCTGGTTGAGCGATCCCCCGTTGACGCCAATCCGAACGGGCTTGCCACGATCGGCAGCCACACGACAAATCGTCGCAAACTGTTCGTCGCGGCGACGGCCGGTGCCGACGTTGCCGGGATTGATGCGGTACTTATCGAGGGATTCGGCGCAAGCCGGATACTTCGTGAGCAGGAGATGGCCGTTGTAGTGGAAGTCGCCGATGAGCGGGACGAAGCAACCGTTGTCCTGGAGTCGCCGCTTGATTTCCGGCACCGCTTCGGCCGCTTCTGGCAGATTGACCGTCACCCGTACCAACTCCGAACCTGCCTCGGCGAGTTCGAGACACTGCTGCGTTGTTGCCGCAATGTCGGCCGTATCGGTACTCGTCATCGATTGGACGACGACCGGGGCACCACCACCGATCTGGACGTTGCCCACTCTGACGCCGATGCTTTTGTGGAGTTTGACCTGCGGCACGTCTTTTTTTAGTTTCGCGCGGGGCCCCCGGCCTACGCTCGTCTGTGATTGTATCGAGCTTCGGCCAGGCACGCCGAAGCGCCTTTGGCGCGGAGGCGGCACCCCCACGCGCTGTACCTCGCTACAACGATCCGCTTAGTGAATCAAATGCGGACGATCTCTGCCTCGAGCTGCGTCACCCGCCGATCCAGCTGCTCGACCACTGCCTGAACGGGACCTGGCTGCCTCAAGTCCACACCTGCCTGCTGCAACTGTACGATTGGATAGTCGCTTCCACCAGATTTGAGGAGCGCCAGGTAGCGCCCGACCGCCTCGGCGCGCGACGCGTCGGGGCCGGATCGGAGCCCCTGGATCAGCTCCGCAGTTGACGCATAGCAGGTAGCGTACTGATACACGTAGTACGGCGTCTGGAAGAAATGCGGGATTCGCGCCCAGGTGACGGCCGCCAACTCGTCGTAGTCCAGCGCGTCACCGTAGTAGCTCTTCACGAGACCGGCATAAATCTCACCGAGCGCGTCGGCGGTCACCGGCTTCCCCTGCTCCACGAGTCGATGGGCCTGGAGCTCGTAGTCGGCAAAGAGCACCTGCGTGTAGAACGTGCCGACCATGTCATC
>DATBJG010000289.1:0-6815 GCA_036556585.1 Vicinamibacterales bacterium | reverse complement strand
CCGTGCCGGACGGCTTGGCGGTCTTATCACCGGGTTTGCGAATCTGGTAGACGACCGATTCGTAGTAGCGGAAGGTGACCTTGTCGCCCACTTTAAGGGCATCGAACCGTTTGACTTCTGGTCCGACATACACGGTCTCTGAAGTGCCCGCGCTGTCTTTCATCGTCACAAGACGCGACTTGTAGTCGATCGCCTCGATGGTCACGGTCTCACTGACCTCAGCACCCTTGGTGACCGCCTGCTGCGCCCGCGCCCCCATGACACTAACGACAACCGCAACCAGACCAGTCGCAACGCACCGTGTGAAACGCATCATGCTCTCCTCCTCGTGTATCCCAGTCCTATGGCCATCGAGATTGCTGCCGGCGCCGGCCGCGATATGTCGCGGCTCCCACGGACATGAACGGTCGCCGATCGTCCGACCGCCCGGATTCAGGAAAGACCGGCGGGTTGCTCGACACCACCACGAGCGCGATGCCCATCAGGACACGTTGCCGCGGTGCATCTTCCGTTCCCCCCGGGCGACAGCGCGAGTGCGAGCGGTCCGCCAGGCCTCTGACTCAGCGCGATCGGTAGTCGTGTAACCCGGTCGGAACGTGTGTCTCCCACCAGACCCGCGCGCGATCCTCCGTCCAGGGCTGCTTGAACGCCACACGAGCCAATTGCTGTTCGAGCTCGAGGGCCGTCGATGGCCGCCTGGCAGGATCTTTTTCCAGGCACGTCATGAGGACGGCTTCGAACGCCGCAGGTACGGGAAGTTCCGACACCTGCGACGGTGGGAGCGGCGTCGTCTGGACGTGATGCAGGAGCATCTGGCCCGGCGTGGTTGCCTGGAAGAGCGGTCGTCCTGTGAGGGCCCAGTATGCGCTGCACGCCAGCGAGTATAGATCTGCGCGTCCGTCCACGCGCTCACCGGACACGAGCTCTGGGGCCATGAAGGCCGGCGTACCCTGCACGACGCCCTGCGCTGTGAGCATCGTCGTTTCATGACCCGGCTGATCCTTGACAATCCCGAAATCGAGCACCTTCAGGTAGTCGTATTCAAGGCCAAGCGAGGTAACAAACAGATTGGCAGGCTTGATGTCGCGGTGCACGAGTGAGTGCTCATGCGCCTCCGCGAGCGAACGACAGGCTTGCCTCAGGAGCCAGGCTACACGTTCGGACGGCTGTGGCCCGAACCGCGTGACAATCTGGTGCAGGTCGAGTCCCTCAAGCAGTTCCATCACGTAATAAAAGCTGCCGGTTTCATTCACACCGAAATCGTACAGCTGCACGGTGTGTGGCGAGCGCAGGCCCGCCGTGACCTGTGCCTCCCGCTGGAATCGCCGGACGAGTTGTTCGTGCGCGACACCCGGCTGCACGTCCGGGCGAATGAGCTTGATGGCAGCAGGACGCGCGAGAAGCCGATGTTTGCCGAGCCAGACTTCACCCATGCCGCCGGATCCAAGCCGTGTCGTCAGACGGTAGCTGCCAATCGCGAGCCCCTCGTCAATCAGCTCTTCGTCAACCTCGATCACAGTGCTCCTCGAGACGAGCACGGCGCGTTCGAGGACTGACCGCAGCTCCCGAATGTTTCCCGGCCAGGTGTATCGCTGCAGCCGCTCCATCGACTCGCTCGACACGCTTTCCACGACTTTGCCGAGCTGCCTCGCCTGCCGGCGGATGAAGTGGTCCACCAGAATCGGAAGATCCTCCCGACGATCCACGAGCGCCGGTACGGACAGGTGTTCGGCAAAAAAGCGAAGACCCGTGTCCGGTCGTCCAAGGCTATCGTGAGCCAGATCGCGCGTCGTTGACGCAATCACACGAACATCGAGGTCGTTGGCAGATAATTCTTGGAGCGCGGTTTGCAATCCGGTGGGCAGTTCGTGCACAGCATCCAGAAACAATGTGCCCCCGGACGCGAGCTCCAGCTTGTGTGTCAGGAGCTGAGGCGCGGAACGAGCTGCCGTTGGTGTTTCGACGGACAATTGTCGAATCTGGGTATGGAGCTCGGGGCAACTGACGAAAATGAAGGCCCCGCGGCGTCCTGACGCGCCATGAACCGCGTGCGCCACGGCTTCTTTCCCGGCTCCGGGAGGACCCACGAGAAGCAACGGCTCTTTCCGCGCAGCCTGGACAGCCACGGCCTGTCTGAGCCCGGTCACGGCAGCACTCTCGCCAAGCAGCGGACCATCGACACGACTGCGCGCATCGCTCAGAAGTGCTTCGGCGACGCGCAATTCCTTTTCGAGCGCCGCCGTCCGCTCCGCCACGCGCGCTTCAAGGGAGGTATTTGCCGCCCGAAGCGCTTCTGCTGCGCGGCGACGTTCCTCGTATAGACGCGCGTTGTTGATAGCGCTCGCAATCTGATTGGCCACAATCAGGAACAGACCACGGCGATGCTCGCTGAACGTCCGCTGCAGGGGGCTCTCAATCGAAAAGACACCAATGAGCTCGTTTCGAATGAGCAGTGGAATGGCAATCTGACTCTCGGCATTCTGCAAACCGGGAACCGGAGCCGTATCGGTCAGCTCGTCGCTGCGCCCGGCCTTTATCATTTGTCGCCGCTGAGCCGCAGCGTAGGCGCGCTGTTGGCCGAGGTTGCTGACGTGCAGCATCTTGCGTCGCTGTGCCACCACGCCAATGACGCCGGTACCCACCTTCACCCGCCCGCCAATCGCCTGGTTCTCGTACCCTCGGCTCGCCACGACCCGCAGCGTCTCGCCGTCAGGCTCGAGGAGCAGGATCACGGCATGATGAAACTCGAACAAGTCGTCCATCGTCCGCAAAGCGATGTCGTAGATTTCGTCGAGGTCGAGCGTCGAGTTGATTTGGGAAGACACACGCTGCAGGACCTGTAACTCGGCGGTCTTGCGCTCCAACTCCGACGTCTTGCGGGCAAGTTCCGTGTCGGGTGACTGCTCGTCAGGCAAATCGGGCATGACTTCAGGAACCGGTCCACTCCGGATAGGTGAGCCTTTCGACAGAGAGGACGTGGTAGATATCGGCAGCCCGCAATTTGAAGATGCCGGACATTCCCGTAGCCGACGCGATCGCCTCGATCTGCATCTCCATGGCATCGAAAACAGGGCCCTCGGTCTCCGAGCGCTGGAACTCGAGCTCGAGGTTCCACTGTGCGTGCCCGGCCACATCCGCCACGCAAACGTACGCACGGGGATTCTCACGAACGTTGCGGATGGTCTTGCTGAAGAACTGGAACGAGAGCGCCACATGCGTGTCGTCGACGTGATACACCTGCGAGATGACCGTGACGTTCGGCTTCCCGTCGGCCGAGCACGTCACCATGACCGCCGGAATGCCGTTGTCGAGAACCGGCCGAATCTCTGCTGGAAGCCGCATCGTCACCGCACTCATCGCGGGGGTTCCTCGACCGGGGGGACCAGCCGGGTGCCAGCACCAGGACCCGGTGTCTGTACGTAAATCTCGAGCACTTCGAAATCGACGGCCACGCTGGGGGTGACGACGAACGCGGACCAGATGCGCTCGGGCACATCTGGATAAAGTGGGCGCACGCTCTTCGCGAACCGCTTCCGAATGAGGTCGACGGCCTCCTGATCTTCCCGGCCCGGCGGTCGCTGCCGGAGATAGCGGCCTTTGAACTGATACGTCTCGTGTGACGGAAACTCCTCCACCGTAAGCGCAAACTCGCCGTTGTCTTCGAGTGAGTCGACAAGCCGGGCCATAAAGTGCTGTGGAACCAACGCTGTTACCGTGCGTTGATCAGGCGCGATACGCCACCCGGAGACACGATGCCCGTACGGCACGAGATGCCTGTTCCGGGTACCCGCAAACGCCACGTTTGCGTACTCTTCGAGGAACCGGATGATTTTTCCGGGAATCATACAAATCAGGGCAAAGGTCAAAGGGCAAACCTTTACCCTTTGACCTTCTTACTTATCATCCCTTTGGTGGGAAGCGCTTGAGCAGATCGCGCACGGCTTCACGCAGGAGCGCCGTCCGCCTGGCATTGTCGTCCTCCCAGTCGATCTTCGCTTGTGCAATACCTCTCCAGACAACGCGGTCGTTCGAGCTGAGATCCAGGACGAGCGATCCTCGCTCGGCCACCGACAGCGACTGCGTCTGCGGCGTAAACGGCGGCAGACCCCATTCGGCCACCGGGGGCAGAAACTGCCCGAGCGTTTGCGAGGACGTACCAACCGTCAAGAGCAGGTAATACGTCAGCGTCAGATCGGGGTTGGCGGTCGTCAGTTGAAACTTGCGGCGGGCCAGCTCGGCCTCGACTGATTCCTTGATGATGGGCTCCGCGCGCTGCCGAACCGCTTCCGGGTCGTCGTCCGGTGTACGGGCCATCTTGACCTGGCCCGGGCCCATCGGGTTCCAAGCCCAGGTTCGGACCTTTGCAAAATCAAACTTCTTGTCGTGTTCGGCGCGGGTATCCACGCCTGCAGCCCCTGGACGTGCCACGCTGAACGCAACCATTTGAAGAACCCACAGCAACAGAGCCAGTTTCACACCCCATGGTCTGCTGTCTGAAGCGCGGGCCGTTTTCCTGAACATGTCCTTCATTGCTCCTTCTTCCATCGTCCTACTGAGAGTGCCTCGCCCTTGGCATCCTTGGTGGTAAGCGTCAAGACGTCCCCTGCAACTTCCCAGTGACGGGGACGGTTCGTCGCAAGAGGACCGGTCGCCACTCCGGGCGCGGGTTGACCTTGAATGACGTATGTCAGCGTCCGGTTCTGCAGATCGACCACGGTGCGGCCGTCCGACGACAGAACGCCATTACGCATGTCGATACCTGCCTTGATGAGCGCGGAGGCGGTCTTTTCGTCGGTGCGGATGTCCATCTTCAGGTTGCCGAACTCGTCGTAGACGAGTGTCCCCATCCCGGTGAGGCGGATCGGTTGTCCGCCGGGCGGGAATACCTCGAACGATTCCAGAGACCATCGTCCTTCGAGAAACTTTCGGGCGGCGGTGAGGCTTCCAGCACCGGTATCCACCGGTCCCGCAGAAACCGGCCGCAGGCGTGGACCGCCGGTACAGGCGGCCAGGGATCCGGTTAGAGCAACGACAATCACGGCGCGCAGCCAGAGTCGAGCGTTCGTACGAGCCTCAAAAAAGGTCATCAATTTCTGCCTCGCTGTCAAATGCGCAAGTCAGACACTCTATCACCGCTCGGGATTCGTCGTATGTGGTCGCGAGGCTCGCCAACCCAGACCGGCAGTAGGCTTCAGCAAGCATTTTGCACGCGCCGTCGGTTTCCACCAGGTCGGTAGCCGGAAAACGTCTGAACCGAGGAACCTCATGCGACATGCGCCCTTCCTCCAAAGATCTGCTTTCGCCTCGCTGGCCTGCATTCTGGGAGCGGTTTGCCTGGCGACCGACGCCCTCGCTCAGAGCAGCGAACCTCCAGGACAGAGTATGCCGACCCCCCACCAAAACCCACGACCGACCAAGGGCGGAGCCGCGTTCAGCCCGTCCGACACGGGTGCGCCGACACGAGCAGAGGAGCGGTTCGAGTTTGAATCCGCCGTGGCCGACCTGCGCCGTCTGATCGAAGCACAAGGAGCGCAACTCGAGAGGCAGGCGAGGATCATCGAGGCGCAGGGACGAGACATCGAAGCACTGCACCACCGACTTGGGACGACCGTTGCGGCAACGGAACGGCCTGGTCCTGTCAGTCAACAGGACGCCCAACCGCAGGCGGAAGGTCAGGAACCCGAACGTGTGCCGGAAATGCCGGCGGCGGTCGTGTCGGCCGGCGACTTTCCCCGGTCGTTCCAGATCCCCGGGACAGAGTCTGCCGTTCGCCTGGGGGGACAGGCGCGCATGATGATCGTCAATTCCTTTGGGCCGCTCGGCACCGACGACCGATTCGTCACCTCATCGATTCCCGTCGAGGGCGAGCAGCGACCGGGGGAGGACAAGCGCACAAACTACTCGGCCAGCCCGTCGCGCATCAATCTCGACCTTCGGTCGCTGACACCTGTCGGGTCGCTTCGGAGTTTCTTTGAAGCAGATTTTGCCGGCACCAGCAACACGATGCGTCTGAGACATGCATTCATGCAGACCCAACGATGGGTAGGCGGACAGACCTGGTCCACATTCTCTGATCCGGAAGCCGAACCGCTCGGGATTGATTTCGAGGGACTCAACGCGATCTCGTTGTTCCGCCAACCCCTCATTCGGTACACTCACCCTCTCCGCCCGAGTCTCGGGCTTGCGATCGCACTCGAGGACCCCGCCCCGGATCTCACGGGTGCGCAGGGTGTGAATCTCACGCCGGATTTCGTCGCTCGGTTCCGGTGGGATCCGGCGAAGGCGTCTGGACCACAACTTCTCGGACGGGCGGCGCACGTGCAGGCGGCCATTCTTGTGCGCACGCTGCGCGGGGAACCCCTCGATCAGCCGGAAGTCACGCTTTCGACCGGAGGGTTCGGCGTCAACGTCAGCGGCGTGACGATTCCGAAGTGGGACACGGACGACCGCATCAAGTTCGCGAGCAACTTCGGGTGGGGGATTGGCAAGTACATTACCGATCTGGGCACGCTCGGAGGACAGGACGCGGTGTACGATGCGTCCTCGAACACCCTGCGCGCGCTGTCGGTCTCGTCCGCATATGTTGGCTATGAGCGTCAGTGGCGACCGACCCTGACAACGGCATTGACATTCGGCTGGGTCAACGTTGGGAATCTTGATATCCAGCCTGACAATTCGCTCCACCGCACGCAGCGCGCAACGATCAACATCACGTGGACCCCGATCTCGAATGCCGATCTGGTGCTCGAATTTCTGAGCGGCACACGCGAAAACAAGGACCGGAACCGCGGAACGTCGACCCAGGTCCAGGCAGG
>DATBJG010000288.1:0-11370 GCA_036556585.1 Vicinamibacterales bacterium | reverse complement strand
TGCGAGTTGGCCGCGTTGCCGATGCCGTCAAACTGCAGGTATGCGTAGCGCAGTCCGGCTTCTGCCGCCGCCTTCGCAAACTCGGGACTCTTGGCGAACTCGATGCCGTTGGTGGCTGCCTGGACGCTGTTGTACCCGACCTTCTTCGAGTAGCGGACCGCATCAAGGAAGTACGGGGACATCGTCGGCTCACCACCGGAGAACTGCACCGACATCTGGCGTCGGGGCTTGATGGTGATGGCGTTGTCGAGCATCTGCTTGATGTCTTCCCAGCTCAGCTCGTGGACGAAGCCAACCTGATTGGCATCCATGAAGCAGGGGTCGCACATCATGTTGCAGCGATTCGTCAGGTCGATCGTGAGCACCGAACCGCGGCCGTGCTTGATGGTCGAGCTGCCGTGATTGTGCAAGGTCTCGTCGTTGTGGGCCCGAATATCGCGGCCAGGAAACACCTGTTCGAGGTGTTTGAAGAAGGCCGGGTCGATGGCCATCACGTCCTCGAAGTGCCCGTGGAGCGGGCAATCCTTGACCATCAGAATCTTGCCGTCGCGCTCGATGATCTGAGCCTTGATTTCCCCGACCTTTTCGTTGAGCAGCATCGAGACGTCTTTCTTGCCGCTCAGAATCTCTTCGCGCGCTTCGCGAACGCAGGTGGGGCAGAGCGAGTCGGTCTCGCGCGGCCAGCCGAGGGGCGGCTTGCTCTTCTCCCACGATTTCAAGATCGGACGTTCCGACCACTGGGGGATGAAGGCTGGATTGGGTTTGATGCGGTTCGCGGCATTGAAGACATGCCAGGCTCCGTTGGCCGCTACGCTTAACCCTTTCTCCAAGTACTTGATTGGCGCCGCCATAGGTTCTCCTTGCAGTTAGGCGCGGGCACACAACCCGCGCGCTGGGGGGGCCGAAAAATCAGGCCATCGTACTGGCGTTTGAGCGGTTTTCCCGAGTATTTCGGCCCAATGGGCAGTTTCGACCCGGGAATGGGCTCTACGCGGGTGCTGGGTGCCATGCGGGTGCTGGGTGCGATGCGGGTGCTGGGTGCCGGGTGCCATGCGGGTGCTGGGTGCTGGGTGCCGGGTGCCGCGTGACAGTGCTTATCCGCCCGAGATCCTGGTGATGCAAATCTGTGCACTCTGAGTCACGTGCCCACACGGATAAGACGGGCGTGTACGGCACCCAGCACCCGGCACGCAGCACCCGTTAAGATATCCACCAATGCACATCCACGATCTGCTCGTCGTGGGCGCGGGACCGGCGGGACTTGCCACGGCCATTGCGGCCAAGCAACGACAACTCGACTACCACGTGCTCGAGAAGGGGATTCTCGTCAATTCCATCTATCGCTTTCCACGACACATGGTGTTTTTCACGACGCCCGACCTCCTCGAAATTGGTGGACTGCCCCTCATCTCGCCCTATGAGAAGCCCACGCGGCTCGAAGCGCTCCGCTACTACCGGCGCGTCGTCGATGCCTTCGAACTCGAGATCTCGTACGGCGAGACGGTGCTCGACGTGCAGCCTGGGGCAGAACAGATCGACGGACCCGTCTTTGCCATTGAAACGCGATCGGAACGGGGCGTTCGACGAGTTCGCCACGCCCGTCATGTGGTTCTCGCTATCGGGTACTACGATCACGCGAACCTCATTAACGTGCCCGGTGAAGATCTGCCGCACGTGTCGCACTACTACGAGGAAGCACACCCGTACTATCTGCAGCGCGTGGTGGTGGTTGGCGGCGGAAATTCAGCTGCCGAAACGGCGCTGGAGCTGTATCGCGCAGGCGCCAAGGTCACGCTCGTTCACCGCCATCCAGAACTCAAGCCGACGATCAAGTACTGGGTGCGACCCGACATCGAAAATCGGATCAAGGAAGGATCGGTCGCGGCCCGGTTCAGCACGCGCGTTGTCGAGATTCGGCCCACCGAGGTCGTGTTGGCAGGACCTGCGGGACGTGAAGAACTGCCCGCGGATTCAGTGTTGCTCTTGACCGGCTATCACGCCGACAGCGAACTGCTCGTTCGCGCGGGTGTTCAGTGCGATGCGGTCAGTTTCAAGCCTGCTCTCGATCCCACCACGTTTGAAACAAACGTGCCGGGCCTGTTTCTGGCCGGCGGCGTCGTCTCCGGCCGCGACACGTCAGGGATCTTCATCGAAAACGGCCGATTCCACGGTGAGGCCATTGTCAAAGCCGTCAGCGAGCGGCTTGCGCTCAACCGAAGCCCTCAGCCTTCAGCCTTAAGCCCTAAGCCGTTCTAATGCGCGCGGCTGAGCGCAGTTTTGTGGCGGGCTGAGATCAACTTCATCTCGAGCAGATCAATCAAGGACTGACACCGTGAGGGAAGACCGTCCCGTTCGAGCAGGGCCTGCTTCTCGACAGGCTCGAGGTCCAGGTACTGTGCGAGCGCATTGACGACGTCTTCGTCCGAGAGCGTGGTGCTGCCGATACGGGGGTTGTCGGTCAGCAATGCCTCGAGTCGAGTTCTTCCTTGTCGTATCACGTCCCGCACGGCGGCAGTGATTGGCTCGTCAATGGCGTCGATACGTGCTCGTCGATAGAGGCGTGCCGGCATCGGTTCGACTTCGCCCAGGATGCGGAACTTCTCGAGCCCGCGGAGGATGATGTTGTGTCGTCCGTCTTCCAACGCGTCGGCATGGGTGATCAGTCCGGCGCACCCGATCGCGTAGACGGGCGGCCGACCGAGATAGTCGGCCTGCCATCCAGGCTGCAGCAGCACCATCCCAATGATTCGATCTCCCGCCAGCGCGTCGGCCACCATGGCCCGATACCGCGGTTCGAAGATGTGCAGCGGCAGAAACACATTCGGGAAGAGCACAACGTTCGGCAGCGGGAAGATGGGGATGTCGGGTGGGAGCATAAAAAACAGAAGATAGAAGACAGAAGTCAGAAGACGGAATCGGAAGACAGAATATTCTGAATTCCATTCTGTCTTCGGTCTTCTGACTTCGGTCTTCTGTTCAATGAATCGTCCTCGTCTTCTTGTCCATGTAATCCATCAGAACGTATCGGCCCAACGTGTACGGCGTCGTAAAGTACGCCTTGCCCCGACAAATCTCGGCCACGCGACGCACGAAACTCACCAGGTCGTAGTCACGCGCAAGCATGAACGTATTGATCATGATACCTGCGCGGCGGCAGGCCGCCACTTCGGCCACTGTCTCGGAGACGATGAAGGGGTCGAGACCGAAGGCGTTCTTGTAGATGCGGCCATCCGGCTGCGTCAGCGCGGACGGTTTGCCGTCGGTAATCATGATAATTTGCCGCATGTCTTTCCGCTGTCGGTCGAGCACGCGGCGGGCCAACCGCAGGCCTTCGCGCGTGTTCGTATAGTAAGGACCGACACGTACACGCCCGAGCTCTCGCAGCGGAATCTCTTCGGCCGAGTCGTGGAAGAGCACAACCTTCAGCGAATCGCCTGGATACTGCAGCTTGATGAGAGAGGCCAGCGCCAGCGCCACGCGCTTGGCGGGCGTAAAGCGGTCCTCTCCATAGAGGATCATGCTGTGGCTGCAGTCGAGCATGAGGACCGTCGCGCAGGAACTTTGGTATTCTCCCTGCGCTACCATCAGATCTTCGTAGTCGATGTCGATGGAAAAGGGCGAAAAGGGGTCGGGAGTCTTGTTCTCAGCGCTGTATCGAGATGAAAAAGACTCCCGACCCCTTTTCACCGCGTTGAGGACGGTCGCGCTCGGATCCAGATTGAGCGCATCGCCAAACTCGTAGCGTTTCGGCGCCGCCAGCGCCTCGATTCCCGTCGAGGGGTCGCGCGTATCGTGCCGTCCGAAGCTGCTCTTGCCAAGCGATCCCAGCAGGTCACGAAGCGCTCGATATCCCAGAAAATCCAAACTCTTGTCGGTGACCTCGAACCTTACCGGCGGTGAATCGGGTCCCTCGCCGCCACCGGTTCCCTTCTGCTGCCGGTACTCACGTTCGGACTCCAGATCGGGCGCCGGTGTAATGAACCCTTCCTCCTGCATCCGATTGATGATGTCCTGAATGAGCTGTTCGAGCTTCGCGCGCACATCCTCTTGATCGCCGTCGGCAGGGTCGCCCATCAACTGCTCGAGCGTGTCCTCCGGGAGCACCCCGCCGTTGAACAGGGCATCCAGAATCGCGTCGTGCAATGCCTGCATCGAACGGTCGTCTTCGTTCATCCAGGGTGCGCCGTACGGATTCTGAAAGCCACTCGACAGCAGAAGGTCAGACAGCTTGGACACCAGCTCGTCGAGGTCGAGCCCATCCAGCAAATCGCCGACGTACTTCGAATACTTGTATCGCATCTATTAGGGCCCGCGGGGGCCCAACCCCGCTCGCGAAAAGACCGACGCGCTCACGCTCGGCGCCGGATAGTCACCGCGCGAATCCCCGAATCCCGAACCCCGAATCCCGATCCCCTAGTTGTAGTACTTCTTCTTCCCGCTCGTCGGAAGCGGCAGGCCTTCCTCAAAGGCCGCCGTGTCGGGCTGTCGCGTGGGTCGACGGGGTGTCTGCTCGGCGGCCTGGTAGCCCCGTTGCTCGCTGCGGCTGATCTTCTTTTGCGCGTACAACCCTTCGAGCACGAAATCGACAGCCGACGCCAGCACCGGGGCCGGTGCGTCCGCTTTGACGCCAAGATGCTCGGTCAACTCAACCAGTCCTTGTACTGAGCGCGCCTGTTTGAGCAGGTCCGCGGCCGGCGACGTATCGGCAATCTGCAGCGTGCCCCCCATGTCGAACCATTCGATCACCCGCTGGGTTTCAACCTGATTGAGGCGCTCGTGGAAAATCGCCCCGACGGCCGATCGGATGAGATCGCGAGAGATATTGTCCGCGCCGCGAAGTTCGCCCTCGTACTCGAGCTCGAACTTTCCAGTAAGGGATGGGATGGCGGCGTACACGTCCGTGACGCGTGGAACGACGGGATTCTCGTTCGAGACGAGCGCACGGCGCTCAGCATTCGACACGGCATTCTCGAGACAGGTAATCGACATGCGCTGGCTTACGCCAGAGCGCTTGTCGATCTTGCGTTCGGCCCGCGCCTGGAACGCCACCTCCTCGACTACTTCCTTGACGTAAGACGGAATCTGCACCTGGCGTCCATCAGCTTGGCGGTCGAGCCAGGCTTCCTGTCCCGTGATTGCCATGGCGTGGTCGCGCGTCAACGGATAGTGCGTCCGGATTTCCGATCCAATGCGGTCCTTGAGCGGTGTGATGATCTTGCCGCGCGCCGTGTAGTCTTCCGGGTTGGCCGTGAACACCATCAGCAGATCGAGTCGCAGACGGACCGGGTAGCCTTTGATTTGAATGTCGCCTTCCTGAAGAATGTTGAACAGGCCGACCTGAATCTTGCCTGCCAGGTCCGGAAGCTCGTTGATGGCAAAGATCCCTCGGTTGGCGCGGGGCAGCAGCCCGTAATGCATCGTGAGCTCATCGGACAACCCAAGGCCCGCGCGAGCTGCCTTGATTGGATCGATGTCGCCCACCATGTCGGCAATGGTCACGTCCGGTGTCGCGAGTTTTTCCACGAACCGCAGGTCGCGCGGAAGCCAGGCGATTGGCAACTCGTCACCTTGCGCTTCCAGACGCGCGCGACAAGCCGCGCACAATGGATTGAGCGGATCGTCGTGAAGTTCGCAGCCCGGCACGATCGGGACCGTGTCATCCAGCAGTTCGATCAGACCGCGCAGGATCCGGCTCTTGGCCTGCCCCCGCAGTCCCAACAAAATGAAGTTGTGTCGAGAAAGAATGGCGTTGACGAGTTGCGGAATGACGGTTTCTTCATAGCCGATGATGCCCGGGAAGAGCGTCTCGCCGCTTTGAAGCTTCCGAATGAGATTGTCGCGAACTTCGTCTTTGACCGAACGCCGGCGCACGCCGCTCGTCGGTGAAGCGAGCGCGCGCTTGAGCTCGCCCAGGGTATGAATGGAATGGCCCATTCAGCGATTCTACCTTAATAAGAGGACCGGTAGGGCGGATGGGACAATGAGGAAGAGGGGGAAGCAACCTGAATTCTGTCTTCTGCATTCTGTATTCTGTATTCTTTCCCTTCGATGCATCCGGCGGTGTCAGCCGATCGTCCGCTGATTTTTGCCCATCGCGGTGGGGCCGGGCTTGCTCCCGAGAATACGCTTCCGGCGTTTGATCAGGGCCTGGCGCTTGGTGCGGACGGCTTGGAACTGGACGTTCATCTCTCCCGCGACGGGGTGCCGGTCGTTCACCACGACGCCCTCCTCGATCGCACCACCGATGCCGTGGGTCCCATCTGCGACCGAACCGTCTCGGAGCTGGCCCGCGTGAATGCCTGTGCGGGGTTTACCCGATCGGGGCGTGTCTGGGACAGTGGGCCCGCTGGCGTGCCAACGCTGCAAGAGGTGCTTCGAAAATATCGGGACACGCGGCTCATCATTGAGCTCAAAGGCCCTTCGGCGGGGTTGGCGCGCGCCGTCGTGCAGACGGTCCGTGAGGCAGACGCCATCGATCGGACCTGTATCGGCGGGTTCAGCTGGCGAGCGTTGCGAGCGGTACGTCAGTACGAGCCACGGTTGGCGACCAGCGCCTCGAAGACAGAAGTGCGTGTGGCGTTGTATGCATCGCGCCTGGGAGTGTCGGTGCGGCCCGGCAATTATGTTGCGTTTCAGGTGCCAGAATACGCCGGCCTCACACGTGTCGTGTCGCCACAGTTCATACGGCTTGCCCACGCGGTCAATCTTGCCGTGCAAGTCTGGACGGTTGATGCGCCGGAGGACGTGAGTCGTCTTCTCGCCTGGGGTGCAGATGCGATCATCACAGACCGGCCGGATCTTGCGGTCCCCATTCTCAGGGACCGGCTCAAAGCAAGGAAGGGGTAAAGAGACGTGAGGAGGGTCAGGAGGGTTCGGAATTTTGGAATGGGATGACGCGACTGTTTTGTCGATGGGATCGATGAGGAAAAGAGATGACCAGTAGGGGCGTGCCAGCGATAGAATGATGGATTGAACGGGCGGCCGGCGCGGTGTCCGGTGGCCTCAGGTCAGTCGGCTTCGGCGAGCCTGAAACAGAAACACCAAAGCGTGACAACGAAACAATGGATGGAAAGCTGAAACCGGTCTCGAGGGCCGGCGCGGAAACTGAGTCGGTCGAAACGCGCGAGTGGTTCGAATCGCTCGATTACGTTCTTCAAACGGCGGGCCCCGGACGCGCTGGACGGTTGCTCGAACAGCTGACCGTCTATGCCAGGCAGCGCGGTGTCGCCATTCCGTTCTCGGCCAACACTCCTTACGTCAACACGATTTCCGCAGACGAGCAGACGTTCATACCCGGCAACCCTGAGATCGAACGGCGAATCAAGAGCCTCGCGCGCTGGAATGCGCTGGCAATGGTCGTCAGGGCCAATCGCCACGAAGAAGGCATTGGCGGACACATTTCCACCTATGCGTCCGCGGCAACACTGTTCGAGGTCGGCTTCAATCACTTCTTCCGCGCCAAGAACGACGAGCAGGACGGAGACCTCGTGTACTTCCAGGGGCACGCGGCCCCCGGAGTGTATGCGCGTGCGTTTCTCGAAGGCCGGCTGACGGCCGAGCAACTCGAGAACTTTCGGCGTGAGCTCAGGCCAGGCGGCGGCCTCTCGTCCTACCCCCACCCCTGGTTGATGCAGGACTTCTGGCAGTTCCCGACGGTGTCGATGGGTCTCGCGCCGGTCATGGCGATCTATCAGGCGCGCTTCATGCGCTATCTCGAGGATCGCAGGCTGAAACGGCCAACCGGTGGCAAGGTCTGGGCGTTTCTCGGCGATGGAGAGACCGACGAACCCGAGGCCCTGGGTGCCATCACGCTGCCGGCTCGCGAGAAACTCGACAATCTGATTTTCGTCATCAACTGCAATCTGCAGCGGCTCGACGGCCCCGTACGTGGCAATGGCCAGATCATTCCGGAGCTCGAAGCCATTTTCCGCGGCGCCGGCTGGAACGTCATCAAAGTCATGTGGGGCCGGGAGTGGGACGCCCTGCTGGCCAAGGATCGCGACGGACTCCTCGTGAAACGTATGGGCGAGGTGGTCGACGGGCAATACCAGAAGTACGCGGTGTCATCGGGGGCGTACGTTCGCGAGCATTTCTGGGGTGTGGATCCCCGGCTGCTCGAAATGGTCAAGCATCTTTCCGACGAGCAGCTCAAGAAGCTCAGTCTGGGGGGACACGATCCCCTCAAGGTCTACAACGCGTACAAGGCAGCAGTCGAGCACAAGGGATCGCCCACGGTGATCCTGGCACGGACGGTCAAGGGCTACGGCCTCGGTGAAGCCGGAGAAGGCCGAAACATCACCCACCAGCAGAAAAAGCTCAACGAAGACGAGCTGCGAGCGTTCCGCACGCGATTCGGCATTCCAATCTCAGACGATGAAGTAGCGGCGGCGCCGTTTTACCGTCCGCCCGATGACAGTCCTGAAATCAAATACTTGCGCGAGCGGCGTCAGGCCCTTGGTGGATCCATGCCGAAGCGGTCGATCTATGTGGGGCCGTTGGCGGCACCGCTCGCAGGTGTCTTTGACGAATTTTTCAAAGGGACCGAAGGTCGGACGGCTTCGACCACCATGGTGTTCGTCCGGATGCTTGCCAAGTTAATGCGCGACCGCGACGTTGGGCATCTCGTCGTTCCCATCGTCCCGGACGAGGCGCGGACCTTCGGGATGGACGCTCTCTTCCGACAGGTCGGTATCTATTCACACGTCGGGCAGATCTACGAGCCTGTCGATATGGATACCCTCCTGTACTACAAGGAGTCAGCCGACGGTCAGATCCTCGAAGAGGGCATTACCGAAGCGGGCTCCATGTCGTCGTTCATTGCCGCCGGCACAGCCTACGCCACGCACGGTGTGAACACGATCCCGTTCTTCATTTTCTATTCAATGTTCGGCTTCCAGCGGATTGGCGATCTGATCTGGGCGGCAGCCGACTCGATGGCCCGAGGTTTCCTGCTAGGTGGCACGTCTGGACGGACGACGCTGGCCGGAGAGGGATTGCAGCATCAGGATGGCAACAGCCATTTGCTCGCCTACCCCGTGCCCAACGTGGTGGCCTACGATCCGGCGTTTGCGTACGAGCTGGCGGTCATCATTGAGGATGGTCTTCGCAGAATGTACGTGGAGCAGGAGAAGATCTTTTATTACCTGACCGTCATGAACGAGCAGTACGAGATGCCGCCCATGCCTGAAGGCAGCCGCGACGGCATTCTCAAGGGGCTTTACCGTTTCAAAGCATCGGAGCGTGTCAAGGCGAAGTACCGCGCGCAGTTGCTTGGCAGCGGGGCGATTCTGCCGGAAGTTCTCAAGGCGGCGGCGCTGCTCGAGCGGTTCGATGTGGCCGCCGACGTCTGGAGTGTGACGAGCTATAGCGAGCTTTACCGCGACGGCCATGCCTGCGAGCGCTGGAACATGCTGCACCCGAACGAAAAGGCACGGGTCCCGTACGTCACGGAGTGTCTGTCTGGTGCTCCGGGTGTCCTGGTTGCAGCGAGTGACTACGTCAAGGCGTTGCCCGACTCGATCGACCGATGGTTGCCGCGGAGGCTCCGCAGTCTTGGGACTGACGGGTTCGGTCGGAGCGAAAGTCGAAGGGCACTCCGTACCTTTTTTGAGGTCAACGCCCACTTCATCGTCTTGGCAACGTTGTCGGAGCTTGCACGCGAAGGTGCGATCGACCGCAGCGTCGTCCGACAGGCCATCAAAGAGTTCGAGATCGATCCCGAGAAGCCGAATCCCGCGGTCAGTTGAGTCTTGTCAGAAGACAGACGTTACTTACCAGAAGACAGAAGCTGGAACGGAATTGGGCGGTTGTCCCGACAACTGACCACCGACCACTGGCCATTGACCACTGATCATGTCTGAGCTGAAGCTGCCCGAACTTGGCGAGAACGTGACGAGCGCCGACGTGCTCCGTGTGCTCGTGTCGGCCGGCGACACCGTGACGAAGGATCAACCGGTGCTCGAGCTCGAGACCGACAAGGCCACCGTTGAGGTTCCATCTTCGGTTGCAGGGGTTGTCCAGGAAGTGAAGGTCAAGGCTGGTGACAAGGTCACAACCGGCCAGGTGATTCTGACCATTGGAGAAGGTGTCGCCGGGCGGCAGAGCAAGCTCGAAAAACCCGCCGCCGCAGCTACTACCAAAGCGAAGCCGGAGACTGCCGCGAAGGACGTGCCGCCCGCAGAGACACAACCGTCAATACCACCTTCGGCGCCGGGTGATTCGGCGGCTGAAGGGGAGGCCAGCGGACCTGGCCCAGCACCTGCCCGTCGTCCTCGTGGTGAGGTCGTTCAGATCAGCCGTGCCGCGGCGACACCTGCGCCAGACCCGACAATCGATGACGGCGGCCCAGCGGCTGCGGCCTCGCCGTCGGTTCGTCGTCTTGCGCGCGAACTGGGGGTGGCAATCGACGAGGTTGTTGGTGGTGGGCCTGGGGGACGCATCAGCGATGAGGACGTGAAAACGTACGCCCGGCAGGTTGTCTCGCAGGTCGGAGCGCCGCGTGGGGCCGAACAGGTTCCGCTGCCGGATTTCAGTCGGTGGGGGGAAATCGAACGCAAGCCCATGTCCGGTGTTCGCCGCAAGACTGCGGAACACCTGGGACTGGCATGGTCCACCATTCCCCATGTGACGCAACACGATCGGGCCGATCTCACGCAACTGGATCTGTTCCGGAAGAAGTACGAAAAGCAGGTTGACGAAGCCGGAGGCGCGCTGACGGTCACTGCCATGCTGATTAAGGTGGTGGCGGCCGCGCTCAAGACCTTTCCGCAATTCAATTCCGCCGTCGACATGGCGACCCACGAGATCATTTACAGGAAATACATCCATGTCGGTGTTGCGGTGGATACGGACCGAGGTCTGCTCGTTCCGGTCATCCGCGATGCCGATTCCAAGAACATCGTCGAGTTGTCAACCGCGTTGAAGCAGCTTGCCGAAAAAGCCCGAGCCCACAAACTGGCGCTCGAGGACATGCAGGGCGGGACATTTACGGTGACGAACCTGGGCGGTTATGGAGGCACCTACTTTTCGCCGATCGTCAACTGGCCAGAGGTTGCCATTCTCGGTGTTTCGCGCGCGTCGATTCAGCCGGTCTTTGCCGATGGCGCGTTTCAGCCTCGCCTGCTGCTGCCCCTTTCGCTGTCCTACGATCATCGGGTGATTGACGGTGCTGACGCGATCCGATTCCTGCGGTGGATCGTCGAGGCGCTCGAACAGCCGATGCTGATGTCGTTGCAAACCTAAACAGTTTTCAGTTCTCAGTCGTCAGTCTTCAGTAAGGTGTGTGCCGGTATTCGACAACCGAATCCCAGAATTACTGAAAACTGAATACTGACAACTGATGACTCTCATATGTCTTCCGTCTCAACCAAA
>DATBJG010000287.1:0-10275 GCA_036556585.1 Vicinamibacterales bacterium | reverse complement strand
AAGAGCTGATCGGCAATCGGGCTTGGCTGCGCCAGGACCGTCGTCGTGCCGATTGAAATCTTCTGTTCCGCCGACACGGCCAGCGAAGGAGGAAGATCGTTGACCGTGACGAGTTTGCCGCCACGCCGGACGACCAGCTGTTCGGACACGTTCTTCAACTCGCGGACGTTTCCCGGCCAGGCGTATTCGACGAGCCGTTCGATCGTGCCGGGCGCGAGTTCCGGTTTCGCCACGCGATGATGATCGCTCAGGGTTGCAAGGAAATGCGTGAGCAGCGGAACGACGTCTTCGGGCCGCTCCCGCAGTGGCGGAATGGTGAGATGGATCACGTTCAGCCGGTAGTACAAATCACTTCGGAACGTGCCCGCCTGCACCTGCTCCTGCAGACTGCGATTGGTCGCGGCAATGATGCGGACGTTGACGTGGTGACACGCGGTGATGCCGCCGACCGGTTGAATCTCTCCGGTCTCCATGAATCGCAACAACAACGTCTGCATCCTCGTGGACATTTCACCGACTTCATCCAGAAAAGCGGTGCCATTGTCCGCGAGATCGAGCAGACCGGGTTTGTCGCGATCGGCTCCGGTAAAACTGCCCTTGGTGTGCCCGAAGAGTTCAGATTCGAGCAGTGATTCGCTGAGACCCGCGCAGTTCAGCGTCAGCAGCTTTGCATGACGACGACGCCCGCGTTGATAGACGAGCTTCGCCAGCACTTCTTTTCCAACACCGCTTTCACCTGTGATGAGAACCTTTGCTTCGGAGTGAGCAATCAGCTCGACTTCTTCACGGAGTGCTTGAATGGCGGGACTTTCACCAATCAGTTGACTCATCGGCGCGTTGTATAGCATGTCTGTCGAAACTGATGCCTCGCGACTCCTCGGTACGCTCATCCCCTCAGAGCGGCTGATCCGCTGTCGCACGTCGCGACAAGTTGAGCTGGAAATGCGTTTGAGGACGTTCGACGAAGCTTGTTGATCATCGCGCTCTGTTGGCTCACTGTCAAGAAGTTCTCCCGTGATCGCGATGTACCAAATTGGCACTGGTGACGATAACAAGATTGACGTTGACACATCGTGTGCGGCACCGCGCAGCCGTGAGCGATCATGAGACGCAAATACAAAATCGCAATTTCGATCACCTTAAGTCCATCGGCCGGATGTAGATTTCACATGGCTACCCGGCCGCACCAGCCAATCATCGAGTAAACTGGCGATGTTTACTCTGGTTTTTGTGGTTTGGAACTTGCTTAGTCATCATCGTCTAGTTGTGCTTACAAACTTTGTACTTTATCGACCAGGAGCTGCATGTTGCGCACCGTCCTGATCGTCGACCCGAACGCCCAGTCGAGAACCCGGACGGTAGTGTGGCTTCAGCAGGCCGGGTTCGTGACCGACGCCGTCTCGAGCTTTTCCGATGCTCGACGAAGACTCACGGAGGAAGCGCCGGACGTGTTGATCACCGAGGCTCACCTCGGAGAATTCCACGGTCTTCACCTGGTGATTCTCGGACGCGGGCGCAACTCGGGCCTTGTTGCGGTGATTCTGGGAAACCCGGATCCGGTGCTGGCCGAGGACGCACGGCGCCATGAGGCGGCGTACGTGGCGCGCCCGGTCACCTCTGATGAATTGGTGCCGCTTGTCACCGAACTGGTCGAGGAATCCAGCCGGCGGCGTCGCTGGCCGCGCAAGCGAATTGCGGACGGTATCCAGGTAACCGTCAACGAATCGGTAGCGCGCATGGTCGATCTCAGCTACGGAGGCCTCCGGCTCGAAACGAGCGAGGAGACGTTCCTGCAGCGCCGTCACGCGCCGATGCGCATTGAGGTGCCGGATTTCGGCGTCTCGATCGATACCTCCGTGATCTGGATGAACCGGTCCCCTTCGGGGAGCATGTTGTACGGGGCTGCGCTTGCTGAGACCGATCCCCAGAAGACGGGGGCGTGGCGCCAGCTCGTGGACCGCTTTGAAGCAGCGGCGATGTAAGGTTCTGAGGTTCTATTAAGTTTCGAGCGTAATTTCGGTCCGTCGTTCCCAGTCCAGCCACCGTTGATGTCCGCCGGGTTTTACCGTCAGCCCAGCGCCGGCCACGTCAGCGGACTCGTCAAGCAGAAGACGTAACACGGTTCCCGCCGGGCGCTTGGGTTCGCCAAGGAGCGTCCAGCCCTGCGTTCGCCGTTTGCACCGCGTGCATTCCAGAAACAGCTGTCCATCGGCCTGTCGCACCAGGTCGTGATGGCTTCGGCGAACTAAACAGACCAGCTGACGCCACATGGTCGTTGCGGATGGTGATCCCGTGTCCAGCTCGACGGGCGCGGAGGCCCGGAGCTCGCCAGCAAAGCGCGATCCAGCGCGTGTGTTGTCAGGAGTGCCTGTCGCTGCACAGTTTCGCAACGACACCAGCCGGAGGATTCATGTAACCGTGTAAACCCGGAGCCGCGCCGCATACGAGCGAACCATTTCAGCGAGGAGCCGAACCACCGGTCGGCGCGGGTGACTCGCAGGGAGCGCCCGACGTGACGGAGACCACAATCAATGGATTCCTGCCCTGGGGGTGAATCGCGTGACGATGTGCCCGGGGAATCAGGCTGAACGAGCCCGGCTGAATTTTCTGCTCGACGGCATCCACGAGCAGGATACCTTCTCCGGCCACGACGTACAGCCACTCGTCGGCAAAGTCGTGGGTGTGGCTGGCCCATGGTTCCCTGAGCTGATGAAGGACGGCCGAGCCGCTTGGCGTGCAACCCAGCTCGGAGTCCTTGCGCGCGGCGCGCCCGATGAAATTGCTGTCGAGAAAAGCCGGAATACCGACGGTCTTGGGATCACCCACGGGTGGCGGCGGCTTTGGTGCCGGCGGCGGCGGTGCCGGCGGCGGTTCCGGTGGCTTGGGCGGAGGCTCAGGCGCGGCACTGAGCATGACATCCACGGCGGTTTCGGCCGTTCGCGCGCTCACGTCACGTTCGAGAGTGATGAACCGGTCGTGTGCAAAGCGCAGACGATAGTTGCCCGGCGTCAGATTGATAAACCGCAGCGCCCCATCTTCGCCGGTGACGCCATCACGCGTCGTCGGCCCTTGCGCGGTGACGCGAACACCGCTCAGCAGCAGTCCCGTACCGCTTGTCACATGAATGCGCATACTTGCCGATGCTGGCGGGCGCCGGGCGGGCGGTGTCTGCTTTGGAGGAGGAGTTTGTGCGGCCAGAACATGAAAAGCCGCTGTACTTAGGACCACGAAAAGGAGTACCTTGCGCACATTAGCATCTAAGCGTGCCCGAGCGGCCGAGTCAAGAAGAATGGCTGCGCGTCGCGCTGAACGGGTCCTCCCCCGGTGACCCACTGAGCAAACCGCCGAAGGGCGAGACTCGTGAGGGTGTTCATGGATACGACATGGCCGGATGAAAACCGGAGAGACCTGTCCGTGCTGGATCGGCGCCGCTTTCCGCGTGGTGGCCGCCGCGTGGCCGATCTTGCTCATCCCATCGTGTGCATCAAGTGTCAAAGCCTCCAGGTGCATGGGCTCGGCCGCCAGGCCGATCGCCTCTGGTGCGAGTGCCGCCGGTGTGGCCATGTGTGGAGGCCAGGCGTGCTGACTGCCGCGGCCCGATAAAGGTCCCCAGGGGGAAGACGGCAAACCCATCAAAAGACGAGGGTTGCAACTCAAGCGGGTCTTGACATGCGCCCAGCAGCTTTCGATAATGCGATTACGGCTCTTTTGATTGCGACCGATACAAGTACTGCTATGTCTGCTGAAGCCCGTATCCGAGATGCCGTAGAAGACGCCATCAAACAGTTCAACCACCAGCGCGCGCTGGCGCTGGAGAGTCTCGTCACCACGTTGATTCAAACGGCCGTCGCCGACAGCGAAGCCGAGGTTGCCGAAGCGCGCGCGGTCGCGCAGGCAAATGCTCAGGAATTTCTCGAGGAGCGCCTCACCGCCGCGAAAATCGAGGCGGACCAGGCCTTGGCCGCGGCGCTGCGCAAGGCTGCCTCCGAATCCGAGCAGGCCGTGGCCAATGCAGTGAAACAGGCCCACTCGGAAGCGCAGCATGCGTTGGCCGCTGCCGTCGCGGAAGCACGGTCGTCCACGCAGGCTCTGGCTCGCGAAACGGCAGAGCAGGCACTGGCGGCCGCAAGAGCGGACGCGGAGCGGATTTTAGCGGCGTCCAAGTCCGAGGCCGAACGGGCGCTGGCAACCGTGAAGGCCGACGCGGATCGGGCCCTTGCCGCAGCAATGCAGGAATCCCGGGTCGAGGCCGAACGGTCGATTGCCGCGGCCGTTCACGTGGCGCGTGAAGAGGCGGCGCAAACGCTCGCCATGACGATTGCAAGTGCCCGGGCTGCGGAACGAGAATCTGCACTCGCGGGGCCCACACGTCTTCTTGAAGCTGTTCGTGCATTGGATGAGGCCCGTTCGCTGTCGGACGTCCTCGATGCGCTGGTTCACCATGCCGCGCTCGAGGCAGATCGGGTGGCGCTACTCCTGATTCGGAACGATCGGCTTCGCGGCTGGCGATTCAGCGGATTCGATGGCGAAGTACCCGACGCCCGAGAAGTGGACATGAGTCTCGAGGGTGGCGGGCTCATCATCGAAGCCGTGCGTGCCAAGCGTGCGAAAGCGGCGAGCGCCGAGCTCAGCGGATTCTCGTTCGCGCCGACGCCGGCCGGACGGGCTGCGCTGGCTGCGCCAATCGAGATTGGTGGGCGTATTGTGGCCGTGCTGTACGCGGATGATGCGGCGTCGCAGGGAAGCGTTGAACCGACCGGCTGGTCGCATATGGTCGAGATTCTCGCGCGCCATGCGGGACGCTCGCTCGAGTCGCTGACGGCGCGCCGCGTGGAAGCGCTCCAGCCCGTGCTGTCCACGGCCTGAGCTCGACGTGACGCCTGATTCCTGAAGAACATACGCGTGAGACGGATTCTGTCGATCGGATTGTGCGTCCTGCTGTGGGCAATCGGCACGATCGATGTGCGACCCGTCACGGCGTCCGCCGCTGTCGACGTTCCGAATCCGCCGCCGCTGTCACCGACATTCCATCCTCCACTTTCACGAACGCCCGGTTCGTTGTGGCTCGTGCCGTCCAGTGATTTGCGGCAGCGAGCGTCGGACACGACCACCCTCACGCTCAAGAACGGTATCGAGGCCCACAAAGAGGGGCGTCATTCGGAAGCCGTCAAGCAGCTTGGCCCCGTTGCCTCGTCTGCCCACGTGCTTGCCGGGTACGCGGCGTACTACGCTGCCGTGTCGCACTTCGAACTTGGGAATCTCTCGGAATCCGAGCGCCTCCTGAAAGACCTGCGCAGTAAGGTCGTGCAGGGGTTTCTGACCGAGGCGGCGGCAATCGCCGAAGCCACGGTTGCGGAAGAGCAGCAGCGGTACAGCGACGCCGTGGACATCTATCGGAAACTCACGTCGCAGCGAACTGCCGCTCCTGCGGAGAACTGGATGCGCCTGGCACGTGCATCTATTCGCTCGGGTGTGGCGCAAGACCGCGAGCGGGCTGCCGAAATCCTGGCGCGCGTGTACTACGAGTTCCCGTTCAGTGACGTTGCGCTTGACGCACGCGCCGAGCTCGATCGGCTCGGAGCATTGGAGCCCCTTGGTCCGCAGACAGCGCGATACAAACTCGACCTGGGGCGTGCCGAGCGGTTTTTCGCCTCGAGACGATGTGCCGACGCGCAATTGGCATTCAAGGCGCTGCAGCCATATGCGGTGGGCGCCGATCGCGATCTCGTCGCGCTTCGGATGGCCGAGTGTGACTATTTCAGGAAGCGGTACCGTTTCGCACGGGAAGCGCTGAAAGGGCTGCTCGACCGACCGCCTCGCCAGGCCGAGGCGCGGTACTTCTACACGAGCACGCTGCGCGAGCTGGGCCTGCGAGGTGAGTACCTTCGATCGGCGCGCGATCTCATCGAGCAATATCCCGACAGCACGTGGAGCGAGGACGCGCTCAACGATCTCGCCACGTTCTACATCAGGGATGATGACGATGCGACGGCCGACGGACTATTGCGGGAACTGTACGCGGGGTTCCCGGGCGGACGGTATTCCGAACGTGCCGGCTGGAAGATCGGCTGGCGGGCGTACCGGGACGGCCAGTACGCGGAAGCGATCAACTATTTTGAACTGACCGCTCGCCAGTTCCCCAGATCTGACT
The DNA here is from genome assembly GCA_036556585.1 of Vicinamibacterales bacterium. GTDB lineage: Bacteria > Acidobacteriota > Vicinamibacteria > Vicinamibacterales > JAMQPK01 > DATBJG01. The sequence goes on along the minus strand of DATBJG010000287.1, from coordinate 4,124 downwards.
ATCGACCGTCGTTCCTTTATTGGTCGGGACGCGCGCACGAGGCCCTGGGCGCCCTGGATACGGCGAACGCGCGCTATACCCTTACGACGATGGACTATCTGAACACCTACTACGGGCGACTGGCTGGCGAACGGCTCGCACGCAGCGGCCGATCGGTGGCACTGACGAGCCTTCAGTTCACGAGTGATTCAGAGAGCGGAGGCAGCTCGGTTTCTCGAAAGCGCCCGACCGACGACCTGATCCGGTTGCTGCTCGCGCTGGAACTTTACGACGAGGCGCTGAACGAGATCCGGTATGCCGAGCGGACCTGGGGAGAAGACCCGGTCCTGCAGGCCACGACGGCCTGGATTTACAGTCAGCAGGGGGACCAGATCCGCGCTATTGCGACGCTCAAACGCGCCTATCCCCAGTACATGGCTTCGGGCGGCGAACAGCTGCCCCCGGATCTGCTGAGGGTGATCTTTCCCATCAGCTATTGGGAGGAGATTCGCGGTCACGCCGAGCGGCACAATCTCAATCCGTACCTGTTAGCAGCCCTGGTCGCGCAGGAATCCGGTTTCGACCCGAAAATCAGGTCGTCAAAGAAGGCTGTGGGGCTGATGCAGGTAATGCCCGCAACAGGCCGACGCTATGCGCGGCGACTGCGGATTCCGGGCTACCGGGTTTCGATGTTAACGTCGCCGAAAACGAACCTGACGATTGGAAGTGCGCTCTTTGCCGATCTCGTGGAGAAATTCGGCCACCCCTACCTCGCGCTCGCCGCGTACAACGCCGGCGATTCGCGAGTGGCCCGCTGGGTTGCGGAGCGGTCGAGCGAGAAGCTCGAGCGAGAGGTCTTCATCGACGATATTCCGTTCCCGGAAACTCAAGGCTACGTAAGAAAGATCCTCAGCACGTCAGAAGATTACCGGCGCCTGTACGGCGAAACCTCCCGCGCGACCCGGTGAGCGTCCGGCTGAAGCCGGACGCTACTCGTGCTCAAGCCACTCGTGCTCAAGCCACTCGTGCTCAAGCCACTCGTGCTCAAGCCACTCGTGCTCAAGCCACGACCCTAATCTTAGATGTAGCGTCCGGCTTTAGCCGGACGTGTGGTCACTCCAACGTAACCTCCGGCTTTTGCCGGACGTCACGGGGGCCAGCCGTGCTCTCGTATGACCAGAGTTCGCGCTTGGATACGGCCAACACGACCAAGTTCGAACGCAAGAGGATAGGTGAGAAGAACCGTGAGGAGAATTGAAAGCAACAGCACGACGACGGCTTCCGCCGTTCGCCGGGGGGACATGTGGCGCGTATGGTAGCATGTCGCGCCGTCGATGAAAGCCGTCTGTGCTGCCGCCTGCGTCGGGATCGCGGCATGGTGTTCGCTTGGCGCACTTGGCATCGCCGGCGCCAGCGCGGTCAGCGCACGAATCGCCCTCCTCCCGCCCTGGTGGCTGATTGTCGTGCTCATGGGCGCGGCATGGACTGTCGTGCGGCTCCTCCGTCTGTCATCCGCCGAACTGTCGCCACTATTCGCCTCGGCGTTGCTGATCCTCCCCTGGTTACCCGTTCCGCTTCCGGCCGCAGCCTTGCTTTGGACTGGAGGTCTGATTCCTGTCGTATGGATGGGAGTCGCAATCGGCGTGATCCTTGTACGCCGCCCCATGGTTCGGCAGCGCTGGATGACCGATCCCCGGCGTGCGCCAGTTGTGGTTCTGACGATCTCAGCCGTCCTGTACGGCTACACCGCGTGGTGGTTGTCTCCGCGATTGCCTGCCGGCGATGAACCCCATTATCTGGTCATCACGCAGAGTCTCCTCGAGGATGGAGATCTGCGGATCGAGAACAATCACCAGCGTGGAGACTATCTCGAGTACTTTTCCGGCGTCCTGAAACCGGACTATCTGCGGCGAGGGACCGACGGCGCCATTTATTCCATCCATGCGCCGGGCCTTCCGCTGCTTGTGCTTCCGGCGTACTGGCTGTCGGGATACGCAGGGACCCTGGTCTTTCTCGCCCTCGTGGCGGCATGTGGCACGGCTTTCACCTGGCGCGTGGCCTACGCCGCAACCGGTAATTCAGCGGCCTCCTGGTTTGGCTGGGCTTGCTGCGCGGTCACGACGCCGTTCCTGTTTCTAGCCACGGAGATGTTTCCTGACGGCATTGGCGCAACGGTGTTGCTCCTCGGGCTGTTGCCGGTACTCCAGGACAGACCGACCGTCCGATCCTCCCTGGCGGCCAGCATTGCGCTCGCGACGCTGCCATGGCTGCATACGCGCTTTGCCGTGCTGGCAGGTGTCGCCGGAATTCTGATCGCCGTCCGCCTTCGGGCTCCACGACGAATTGTCGCGTTCTTGATGGTGCCAGCAATCAGCGCCGTGGCGTGGTTTGGCTACTTCTTCATGATTTACGGCACCGTCAACCCCTCGGCGCCGTACGGACACTACACGCAGACGGCCGTTGCAAATCTGGTGCGGGGCCTGCCGGGGCTGTTGTTCGATCAGCAGTTCGGCCTTGTGTCGAATGCTCCCGTGTACGGATTCGTTCTGGCTGGGCTGATCTGGAATGCTCTCCACGGTCGGCGGTGGACATGGCCGATTGCGGCTGTCGCCCTTCCTTATGTCGCCGCTGTGGGGATGTTTCAGATGTGGTGGGGAGGAACGAGCGTGCCCGCCCGATTCCTGACGCCGCTGTGCCTCATCCTGGGCGTGGCTGCTGCGCGCATCTGGCACGAAACGCGGTTACCGGTGACTCGGGCAGCCGCGATTTCCCTTCTTGCCGTCAGCGTGTTCATTTCAACAGTCCTTCTCATCCCCGGTCACGGTCAGCTTCTTTTCAACTTCCGTGACGGATTTGCGCTCTGGCTCGAGTGGGCGAACGACCTCGTCGATCTTCCGCGCGCACTGCCAAGTCTTTTCCGGGATACACCCCTCCAGGCCTGGTTGAAAGTGGGGGTGTGGGTCGCCAGCGCGGCAGCGGCCTGGATCCTGTTGCGACTCGTCAGCAGCCGTGCCGACGAACGAGCCGTCACGCCTCGGGTTGCTTGGGTCCTACCGTGGTGTCTGGCGGGTTGCGCCATGCTGGCGTGCTCGCTCGTCTGGCAGATGGCTCGCGTCCAGCCGGTGACGCCTCAAACGGCCACGCAGGCCCTCGTGATGGAGGCGAATCCCAGGCTCAGGCCCGTCGCGTACGACTATGCGACGCGACGGTTCGAAATGCCACGATTGCGCCTGTCGAGGGTCCGCCTGCAACCCTCAACCCGTCGTCCCATACCGGCCGGTGCACCGTTGCTGGCTGTGCCTCAGGTTCCGGCGGGCAGTCATCAGCTTCATCTTCTGTCTTCGCAGCCTGCCGACGGAACGATCGTGCTCCGACTGGGTCGAAATTCACCGCCCCTCGACACATGGCAACTCGCTGAAACGCGCCGCGGGCCGCTCCGTCGGCTCATTCGCTTTCCTGTCGAGGTGCAATCGCTATACGTCGAAGCAGATGAAAGAGCGCGACAAGCGATTACCGGCGTCAGCCTTCAACCGTGGGCGATGGAGGATCTGCGAACGCCCGTGGCGAGCGGTATTGCCGATCGTGCCGCCCGCTACGGCACCGCCAGCGTGTATTTCCTGAGCAGCGGGGCTTTCCCGGAGCCGCAGGGCTTCTGGCTCGAAGGGGGGAGTCAGGCTCGCGTCGTGATCTCGAACTATGGGGCGCCGCTGCGGATGTTCCTGCGTAACGCGCCCGTCGAGAACACGATCTCGGTGGAAGTCGATGGCGATCGTCGAGAGGCCGGCTTGCATCCAGGAGAGGAGACGACGCTCGTCATTCCCAGGAAGCTGGCGACCGTAGACGTCCTCGTACAATTTCAAACGACACATGGGTTCCGCCCCTCGGAACGCGAGGCCGGAAGTACCGATGTCAGATATCTCGGATGTTGGGTGGAAATTCGATAGAACGTTCGGATCGTTCGGATCGTTCGGATCGTTCGGATCGTTCGGATCGTTCGGATCGTTCGGATCGTTCGGATCGTTCGGAACGTTCGGATCGTTCGGATCGTTCGGATCGTTCGGATCGTTCGGATCGTTCGGATCGTTCGGAACGTTCGGATCGTTCAGATCGTTCAGATCGTTCAGATCGTCCGAATCGTTCTCTGG
>DATBJG010000286.1:0-2900 GCA_036556585.1 Vicinamibacterales bacterium | reverse complement strand
ACCACGGAAGTAGCGAAAACCAAAGGGGTTGCTCGACTCGACCCCTTTGGTTTCTCGCAAGCGACTATGAAGCTTTTCGACCGTCTCGACGCACACGCCAAACGACCCGGTCGGATCAGGCCGAGGAAATCCGGCCGAATCGAGGGTCTTCGCCAAGCGAAGGACAGGAGCGACCGGATCGCATCCTTCATAGCCCGTTCGTCGGCACGCCCGAAGCGTAGTAGTGTTCATCGCTTGCGCTGCGCGCGTTGGGTCCGACGGCTGTTGGGTTTCTGGCCCAACATAGTGCGTCCGAGGAGCAGCGGCCAGAGCCGGTCTCGCTCGTCCGGATCTCGTGTCCAACGGGCCCATTTCGGGTGAGCGGTATGTTTTGGTGCAGACTGGTGCAGAGCGGTGTAAGATAGCGGACATGGCGGAAACACAAAAGTCCGTTCGTCAAAGCGTTTCAATACCGACAGGTATCGCTCGGCGGGTGCGCGCGTTGGCCAAGGGCCGCAAGACAAGCGCAAATCGTGTACTCGTAGATTTGATCGAGGTCGGTCTGCAATCGAGAGAAGCCGAGAAGGATCGTTTCTTTTCGCTCGTGAATCGACTTACTGAATCTCGAGATCCCACCGAGCGGCAGCGCTTGAAGGAAGAACTCGCGCGGATGACCTTCGGTGAGTAATGCCGAAGATTCGGTGGACCGATCTTCCACCGACGCTGCGCGAGCATCTTTTCGATCGGGTGGCAGATCGTCAGATATCAGCCGAGGATCTTTTCAAACTGAAGTTATGGCGCGAATCTGAGCCAGTGGCGCCCGAAGGCCCTTGGTATAAAGACTTCGGATCGTTCAAGATTTGTGGTGAAGGTGAACTCCCAAAGACCTTTCTCTTGAAAGGACAGGCTGCAAGAGGGAAGTCGTTGTAGGAACGTCGTGTCGTTGGGGCCCACTACTCGAATTCCACGCAGTTACATCGAATTAGTTTTCGTCCCCTCTCGTCGGCGCACGAGTACACATCGGTAGTATCGAAGTGCTCGTTGCATCAATCACTGACGCGAGCGAACTTGCACCGAACGAGGACTCGCTACCCGGGAAGGGGACTGAAACAGTGGAACCAGTCCTGCCACTGACGTACTCGAAGTCGTCGGCTCACTCGGCCGGTTTGCTCACTGCGACACGGTTTCTTCCGAACGCGGGCGCGCCGCGAGAGATCAAATCGTTGGCACCGTACAGTTACTGAATGACAAGAACGCACAAGAAAGTAAGGTACGTACAAAAAGGTAAGACGTACACGCCCGTCACCGCCGCGCGGGACGTAGAGCAGGCGTTCAAGGTCCTCGAGGGCCGGTGGAAGCTCTTGATCCTTTTTCATCTGTTCGGTGGGAAGATCCTGCGGTTCTCTGAGCTAGAGCGGGCGATTCCCGCGATTTCGCAGAAGATGCTGATCCAACAGCTTCGCCGGATGGAACGCGACGGTATGGTGCGGCGGATCGTCCACCCTCAGGTGCCGCCCAAGGTCGAATACACGCTGACCGATTGGGGCGAGGCTCTGTGTCCAGCACTCGACGCGTTGCTAAATGGGCGGCGCTCCGCGTGGAGATGGCCGATGGCGTCGCCACGGCGAGCAAGCAATGAAGTCTGAGCTCCAGGTCACATTTGAGGACTGTGGCTTGCCAACGACCTCGGCCGGTGCCAATCTCGCCGGAATACTGGATTGCATGAGCTCTTGGGCCAGCGGATCGCTGAGCACTCGAGTGACATCCTGTGGTTGCATCCTGGCCTCCCTCCGGTCTCAGTCGTACTGGCCGCCGCCGATCCTTCGTTGTCCCCAGCAACATAGTACGCGGGGGTGAGGCCGGCCTGGCCGAGATAGGTCATGAAGTCGGGCGGGCTGACACGCAGTGCCCGCTCGCCATAGTCCATCGCGCGGACCGCATCGCCAGCATGGCCAAGGATGATCGATCCGAAGCTGAGTGCCAGCGCCGAGGCGGCGGTCAACGTGAGGTGTCCTTTCAGGGCGCGGACGGCCCCGGCCTCGTCCCTCGCTCAGGAGCCGGCTGTAGCCGGCGATGTCGGCGGCGAGGATGGCAGCCAGTCGGCGCTTGAGCCACGCGGCGTCGTCCGTCATGGGTCTCGTCGGCTCCCGCCGTCTCTGAGCGTGCCGACATCCATTCGTGGCTTGCTCGTCTTCTTGAGTTGGGTCACAGCAATGAACATGCTGCCAGCGTGGCCTGGAGCGACAGGACCCGCGGGTCAGGGGGTCGTCAACCTCGCGCTTCACCTCGACTGGAGCTCTTCCGCGCGGTCTGGACCCTGGGGAAGTAGCGGATCACGAACAGGAAGTACACCAGCCAGAGCGCGAACCACGCCGACCCGACGGCAAGAAGCCCGACCGAGAAGAGGACCAGGCTCGGGTCCAGGAACAGCAGGCTGTAACCAAGGAACCAGAAGCGGTCGCCTCGCCGGGAGTAGAGAGCCCGCTCGGCATCGTCGATCCGGCTGCCAAGCGAGGAGCCGTAGTAATAGAGGGACGCGAACACGAATGAGAACGTGGCCACACCCATCACGACTAACGCGGCTTGAAACAGCCAGGCGTTGACCTGGCCACTCGCGAACCTCGGATACAGAAAGATCAGCATGAACGTGAAGATGGCGATGCTCGTCGCACCGAGCGAATACGCGCGATTGACGTTGGACGTGGCCAGTTCGTCTCCCATGGAATGCCTCCTTGGCCGCGTTCGCTCTCGGTCATCCTCACTTTGAGCCCATGACCGAGGTGGCCACGGCATATGCCGGAGTATATGACCGGGCACCGTGACATGTTCTGACCGGCTCTGAGCGCCTCCCACACTCGCCGCAGCGTCGCGTCCCACGGTGTGCGCTCCCAGCCGGTGCTCGTCGCGCTCGTGAGCGAGTG
>DATBJG010000285.1:0-4219 GCA_036556585.1 Vicinamibacterales bacterium | reverse complement strand
CCCCTGCTCCCGATCGTAGTTCACCCGATACGCGCTCACCGACCAGCGGCCCGCCGGCAGAATTTCCCCTGTCGAGAGGAACCACAACCCCGTGTCGCCGTAAATCGTGGTCGTCGCCGGGCGCAACCCCTCAGGGGCGGTGGTTGTCTGCGACGCACCCTGCGCGCTCGCCTGCGGCTGGGACTGTGCCCAGGCGGGAATCGCCGTCCACAGGGTCAAAATAGCGACCACCCAAATTCGATTGAATGACATTGGTCGTGCCTTTCTGGGCGAACGGGTCACAATACACCCGTAATTGGCTGTTCGCGGGTGCACAAGTCGTGCCGGCAGCGTTCTTACCGCGATTTCGTATACCTAGTATCCGAACGCCTCCACGAGAGGGCGTTTTCATAACCTGACTGGCCATTTCAGGTCCGACCAGTGTGAAAAAGCGTGCACTCATGCTTGTCCAGAGATCCAACACCTGTTTGGAGCCGCGACGCGAGCACGAGATTTCGTGCCCGGCACGTGTCTACGGAGGAAGGTCTTACGTGGGGGCGCGGTAGGGGCCGGCCACAACCACGGCCGCCGACTCCGGCGAGAGCGTGTTTGCCGCCGCATTCACCTGTTCGAGGCTGACAGCCTCGAGGAGTGCCGGCAACCGGAGATCGTAATCGGTGCCGAGGCCGAAGAACTCGGCCGTCTGCAGAAATCGTGCGATTGCCGCATTGGTCTCGAGCATCCTCGGCATCGATCCAATCAGAAAGCGTTTGCAGTCGGCCAGCTCGTCTGGCGTGATGCCGTCTTGCGCAATCTTGGCAATCTCCTGGTCGATCGACGCAATGGTGCGTTCGACGTTGGCGGGATTGACGCCGGCGCGAATCGTCAACGGACTCTCAATCACGTTGCCGTCGAACGAGCTGAACACGTAGTACGCCATCCCCTGCCGTTCCCGAATACTCTCACCCAGACGACCGCCCAACGAATACTGCCCGAGCGCATTGTTCATCAGCGTAAACGCGTCATAACTGGGATCCGAACGCTTGATGGTCGTGAACCCGTAGGCGATGTCCGCCTGCGATTTGTTCATCATCGAAACAATCGCCTGGCGACGGGGCGCTGCAGGTGCGGGTGAAGCCAGCATCACAGACGCGGGATTGGTCGCATGCCAGGCGCCGAATACCGTTTCTGCGGCTTCAATGGCTGTCGTCGAAATCACGTCACCCACAATCACCAACGAAAACGCCGAAGGCGCGAACCGCGCTTGGTGGAACTTCTGGAGAGCCTGGCGATCAAGCCGTTCGACTGTGTCGACGGTCCCCTTCGAGGGTCTACCGTATGGGTGCCCGTCGGGATAGAGAAGCGCGAAGAGCCGTTCCATGGCGACGACGGCTGGGTTGTCCTCGTCCTGGCGAATGGCGGTCACGATCTCCACCCGTCGTTTCTCGATCTCGTCGACGGGCATCGAAGGCACCGTAACAATCTCGCCCAGGAGGCCGAGGATGAACTCGAAATCCTCAACCAGGCAGGTGCAACTCACAATCTGCACGTGGCGCGTCGTATGGATTGAAACGGTCACGCCTCGACAGTCCAGCGCCTCCGCAATCTCCTCTGCCGAGCGGTTGGTCGTCCCACGGTCCGCCACCCGGGAAAGAAAATGCGAGAGCCCCAGCTGAGCATCGGACTCGTAGATGCTGCCAGCCTGGATCGCGGCACTGATCGTGACGGCAGGGGTCGCATGCGACTCCTTGACGATCACAACAGCACCGTTGTCCAGCACCTGACGGGTAGGTGCGAGGCCACGTCGCGTGACAATGGTCATCGGTGATCAGCCGGCTGGGTGGGCTCGAACCAGCCGACGGTACGGTTGGAGCTCTCGAGGTACTGGCTTGCAACACGAGCGACATCCTCGATCGTCACCGCCTTGATGCGTGGCCAGAGCGTCCGACAGTCTTCGAAGCTCCCAATCGTTTCGAAGTAACCCAATTGATGGGCCATCGACGTGACGCTCTCGTCATCGAACACCAGACGGGCGCGCAGCTGGTTGGCGGCCTTTCGCAGCTCCGGTTCGGTAATGCCCTTCCGCCGCACCTCGTCGACAACCTCGAGCGCGGCCGCTTCAACCGCAGCAAGGCTCTCGCGCTCATTGACGGTCATCGAAATTGCGTACAGGAAAGGATGCTGAGTCGGCACGATCGCACCAGAAACAGACGATGCCAGCCCCTTCTCGACCAACGCGCGATAGAGGCGGGCACTACGCTGAGGAGATGGATTCCGAAAACTCGCCCACAAGTTCACGCCTTTGGCGCCGGTAAGTACCGCGTCCAGAATCAGCATAGGGAAGAAGTCGGCGTGACTAAACGCCGGGGCACGGTAGGCAAGCTTGAGATAAGCCGTCGTTCCTTCACGGCGAATCGTTACCCGATGTTCGGCAATCTGGTCAGGCTCCTGCGGCATCACCCGTGCTGGCACTTCACCCGACGGTATGGCTCCAAACTGCTTGTCGACACGCCGCAGGACGTCATCAGTATCCACATCACCGACGACGACCACGGTCGCATTGGCAGGTACGTAGTATCGGCGGTAGTGCTGGTACAGCTGGTCACGCGTCATCGTCCGGAGATCGTTTACCCAGCCGATGGTTGGATTCCGATACGGGTGGACTTTGAAGGCGGCCGCCGTGACTTCAGTGTCGAGCAACTGATCGGGATCGTTCTCCCCACCTTGAAGCTCGGAAATGATGATCGTGCGCTCGGCCTCGCAATCCTCCGGATCGTACAGGCAGTTCGCCATGCGCTCAGCCTCGATGAACAGCATCCGATCGAGCGCGTCACGCGACGCCGTTTCGAGGTACGTCGTCTGATCGATCCACGTGTAACCGTTCCAACTGCCACCAAACCGTTCGATGATGCCTTTCACCTGATCCCGCGGAATGTTCGTGGTGCCGCGGAAATTCATATGTTCGACCCAGTGCGAGACGCCGGTTTGCCCGGCCTGCTCGTCCTTCGAACCCACCTTGTACCAACACCAAACAGACGCCAAAGGTGCGGTGTGGACCTCCTGGACCAAGACCTTCAGGCCGTTGTCGAGATGTGTTGCTTTGAGAGCAGGTGTATCGGCCACGTGCCGTGAATCTGGCATGTTTGTCCATTATACAAGCCGGCCTGAGGCGTCTTGGTGACAGTGAGGCCCAGATCGCGCAAACTTGGAAGCGGTTAGCGGGCCTCAGAACTGGCGAGAAGTTTGCACTGTTGCAGACATGTAAGTTAGGGAAGCGACGGGAACGACTGACTCCACAGGAGGAATAGGCATATGTCAAAGCGGACCTCGTTTGCAGCCGTCTGTGTGATTGGGCTCGCTCTCGCGGCGGCCGTCAGCGCGCAGCAACGGGCCACGCTCGTGTTGCGATCAGGCGAGCGCATTGGTGGCGATCTCGTCGACATGGGGGCGGATTTCACCGTTGCGGTCAATGGGGAAAACCGCCGATACGCGATCAACGATGTCGCCCTTATCGATTTCGTGAGTGGTGGACAGGGCCTTCCTGCGACGGAGCTCAATGCCGTTCCTCCGTCTGGCCACTTGACCATTCTTAGAAGCGGTGAAGTCTTTACCGGCCGGCTGATGGACGTGGCGGGACGACCGATGCAACTGGTGTTCAGCACGCCGAACGGCGAGCGCCGAATCGAAGCCTCGGCCGTCGGGCGAGTGTATTTGGCCCGACCGGACAACGCGGGTAGCGCCGTCACTCTGCCAGCACCGGCCCCTGGCGGCCCACAGCGAACCGTCAACGTCCCCGGCAACGTGCAGTGGGTCGACTCTGGCTTCAACGTGCGACAGGGTGAAACGATTCGCTTCTCGAGTTCTGGAGAAGTCCAGTTCAGCCGCAACGCCGAACACAGAGCCTCGCCAGCGGGTTCGCTGACCGGTGTCATGGAACCCCGTGCACCTGTGCCGTCGGTACTGGCTGGGGCACTGATTGGGCGGATTGGTTCTGGCAGGGCGTTCGCTATCGGAGACCAGGCGGCAATCTCAATGCCTCAGTCTGGGCGGTTCATGCTTGGCGTGAACGATGGAAACGTCAGAGACAACTCGGGCGTATTTGTCGTCACGTTGTCCCGGTAACGATCGGCTGACAGAGCGAGACCCCCCCGCCAGCTTCCGGCTGGCGGGGTTTTTTTGTGTACAATTGCGTGTTCTGAGCTGATTATGGCCGACTGGAAGGACACGCTGAACCTGCCTC
>DATBJG010000284.1:0-5624 GCA_036556585.1 Vicinamibacterales bacterium | reverse complement strand
CAATGACCTGAATGTGAGCCGGTAGAAACGACCCGCGCCCGGCCAGGGCATAGCCGCAGCCGACCGACACCAGGCACGCGAAGACCAGCGCCACGACCGGGATTGATTTCGAGACTGACTTCATGCGCTGTCTCGGCGGGTCTAAAGACCCGCCGCTACCACTCTGCGACTGGCCACTACTGTACTACGACATTGACGAGCTTTCCCTTTGCCACCACAACGGTCTTGACGGTCTTGCCGGCGGTATGGGTGCGAACGGCTGGATCGGCCAGCGCCCGTTCCCGCAGATCGTGTTCTGTCGAGGTCGCCGGCACGGTCAGCCGTGCGCGCACCTTGCCGTTCACCTGCACGGGCACCACAATCTCATCGGCTTTGGCCACTTCCGGGTCGTAAGAAGGCCACTGTGCCTTTATGAGTCCGCCAGAATGTCCCGTTCGCTCCCAAAGCTCTTCAGCAGTATGCGGGGCAAAGGGAGAGATCATCAGAATAAGTGCCTCAATGGCTTCCCTGAACACCGCGGCTGTCTGTACGGCTTTGCCGGTTGTCGGCGTCTGCGCGTGAGCATCACCCTCGAATGCATAGAGCTCGTTGACCAGTTCCATCAGGGCTGAGATGGCCGTATTCAAGTGCACGCGTTGATCGAGGTCGATGGTCACACGGCGAATCGTGTCGTGAGTCTTTCGCCGAACGCCACGCTCCGCCTCGGTCAGCCGAGCCTCCTCGATTTTCGCGGCCGGGCCCGCGACTTCCGCGCTCCACTGATCGACCAGCCGCCAGACGCGGGCGAGAAAGCGATAGCTGGCCGCGAGCCCGCTGTCGGTCCACTCCACTTCCTTTTCGGGAGGCGCAACAAACATCACGTACAGCCGCAGAGCATCGGCCCCGAAATTCTTGAGCATCTCGTCGGGATCGACGACATTGCCCTTGGATTTCGACATGACCGCACCTTCCTTGAGCACCATGCCCTGTGTGAGCAGGTGTGTGAAAGGCTCGTCATGATCGACCATGCCGATGTCCCGGAAGACCCGCGTGAAAAACCTCGAGTAGATGAGATGAAGGATGGCATGCTCGACGCCACCGCTGTAAAAATCCACTGGCAACCAGTACTTGACCTTTGAGGGTTCGAACGCCTGCCGATCGTTGTGCGGATCGCAGAACCGGTAGAAATACCAGGACGAATCGACAAAAGTATCCATCGTGTCCGTCTCGCGCCGGGCCGGCTCCCCGCACTTCGGACACGTCGTGTTGACGAACTCGGGCACTTGGGCCAACGGCGAATCACCCCGACCTGTGAACTGCGCGACCTTGGGCAGGACCACCGGCAACTGATCGTCAGGGACCGGCACCGTCCCACACGTCGGGCAGTAGATCATGGGGATTGGCGTACCCCAGTACCGCTGTCGTGAGATGCCCCAGTCCTTCAGTCGAAACTGGATGGTGCGCTGACCGATGCCCTGCTTCTCCACGAAGAGGCTCATGCGCCGGATGGCTTCCGGTGAAGGCAGACCAGAAAACTCGCCGCTATTGACCAGGCGCCCCTCATCGACGAACGCCGCCTGCAGAGTCTGGCTGTCGAGGATCTCGCCGTCGGGCTGTATCACGACGTCTATTGGCAGCGAGTATTTCTGCGCAAACTCGAAATCCCGCTGGTCGTGGGCGGGCACGGCCTGAATTGCGCCGGTGCCGTATTCGCCAAGCACGAAGTTGGCAATCCAGATGGGCACGGCTTTCTTCGTGAACGGGTTGATCGCGTGGCGACCTGTAAAGAACCCCTCCTTCTCGATCTCACCGCTCAGCCGCGCCGCACGATCCTGCGCGCGAAACCGATCGACCCTGGCGCCTAGCGCGGTCGGATCATCGGATTGCTTCACAAAGCGCCGGACGATGTCATGCTCCGGGGCAAGCAGCACAAAGGTCGCCCCATAAATCGTGTCGATTCGTGTCGTAAAGACTTCGATTGCATCCTCGGGTGCGGTTGCGGCGCGCCCGCCAACCTCGAGCGGAAACCGGACGCGGACTCCTTCGGACCGTCCGATCCAGTTTCGCTGCATCGTCAGGACTTTGTCCGGCCACCCGGTGAGCACATCCGCCGCCTGCAACAATTCGTCAGCGTAGTGGGTAATCCGGAAGAACCATTGATCGAGCTCGCGGATGGTGACCGGCGTGCCGCACCGCCAGCACCCGCCGTCCACCACCTGCTCATTGGCCAGCACGGTCTGGCAGCTCGAGCACCAGTTCACGGAGGACCGGCGCTTGTATGCGAGATCCCGCTCGAACATCCGAATGAAGAGCCACTGATTCCACTTGTAATACTCGGGCAGGCACGTGGCAATCTCCCGCTCCCAGGCATAGCTGATACCAAGGCGCTGGAGCTGCCCCTTCATGTGGGCGATGTTGCCGAACGTCGACACCTCGGGATGAATGCCGTTCTTGATTGCGGCATTTTCCGCAGGCAGGCCGAACGCATCCCAGCCAAACGGATGGAGAACGTTGTAGCCCCGCATGCGCTTCAGACGCGCGACCACGTCGCCAATGATGTAGTTGCGGACGTGACCCACATGCGCGTGCCCGGACGGGTACGCAAACATCTCGAGGCAGTAGAACTTGGGTCGCGAGGGATCGACTTCGACCTCGAAGACGCGCGCGTCAGCCCAGCGCTGTTGCCATTTCCTATCGAGTTCCTGCGGACGATAATCGGCCATCGAGGGCTCACGGGACGCGGATCATCGCGGATCTCGGAGATCACGAGACGCGGATCGAAAAGTTTTACGAGGCGCCGTGGATTTCAAACAGCTCGCGAATACTCAGTCGGAAATAGAACACACAAGCACAGTCCGGCCTCAGCCCGAAGCGAGAGGCGCGGTCACCGTTTCGTGATCTGCTCTGTGATCTGGTGCGATCCGTGAAGATCCGCGCGATTCGCGACTCACGTTTTCCGAGATCCGCGTGGATCCGCGTCCCGTGAATTTTCCGACCTCCGCGTTTCGTGAATTCGCGGGGATCCGCGCTTACGGCTCGGACTTGCCCCCGGTCGAGGCGTTGCTCGCCTTCCCGACGGCATTCGGATCGACGCGGGCCAGCGACTCGAGGGTCGGACCTTCCTCGCCCCGCGACAGCAAACTCGGACCCGATCGCAGGAACACCTTCTCGGGCGCAGTGGAAACCGGGAACAGAACTCCAATGAAACAATTGCTCATCTCATCCCAGTTCTGGGGACCCCAGACCACTTTCGTCGCCGGATCAGGGTTGAACCGGTTACCGGTCGAGTTGTCGAAGTGCGAGATCAACTGGAGCTTCGACCCCTTCGGTAGCGCAATCGGCTCGGCGTACTGATAGCCCATCTGCCAGTCAAAGTTCCACACACCCTTCAGGACCGTTGTCATCTCCTTCGACGGCGAGACGATGCGCAGTTCGAAATCCTTCCCCCGAAGGTGCATGTGCGGTTGTGCGTACACGAGGCTGGCATCCTCGCCGAACGTGATCTCGCTGACGACCTCGGCATTGTTGTGGCCGGCCGGGATGGCAAGGTTCATGGCCGTCGGGCCGGCATGGAAGAAGTACCGCGTTCGAGGCGCTTGCTTCGCGAGGACCAGACCGAGTTTCGATACGTCGGACGTTGGCTCTCCTGATGTCGTGTAGTGCAGCTCGAAGACAAGATCCGATCCCCTCGGGATCAGCTTGGCAGCACCGTTCATGTCAAACTGCTGCGCGCCGAGACCGGGGTTGAATTTGCCCAGGATGTCGTTCCCTTCCTCGATCATGTTGTCGCCCATGATCGCGCGATGACTCTCGCGCTCGTAGGCTTCACCGGGCGCAGCCTTTGCCATCCAGGTGGACCCGGCCGGCCGGACCCACACTTTCCCGTGGTGCAGGACCTTCGCGTTGCCGGGACGCATTTCAGCAGCCGTGACCCACATGTCTTCCTTGAAGTTGGTCTTGACGAGCACGTATTTGTAGTTGATCGTTCCGCTGGCCGGCAGCTCGAACGGTTTCGGCATCTCGACGATCACGTCAGGCTTCAGATTCCAGCCGTTCTCGAATGTTCGCGCCGGAGGCGCATCACTTTCCTTCCCCGCCGGCGCACCGGCGTCCACCCAGGCGCTGACGATCTCGATCTCGCGGGCGCTGAGGCGACGTTCGTTTGAAAAGTGGCCGTAGTTCGGATCGGCAAACCACGGCGGCATCTTCCGGTCGAGGATGGCAGCCTTGATCGCGCGAGCCCACGGCCGAGCGTCCTCGTATCCGAGTAGGGACATCGGCGCAATCTCGCCCGGACGGTGACACGTCTGGCAGTTCGCCTGCAGGATTGGCGCGACGTCCTTGTAGAACGTCGGAGCATCGGCTGCGGCCAGCGGCGAGGCGACACCAAGGATCCCGACGAGCACGATCAGGCCTGTGCGCATGGCGGACGTCTCCTCCGAAAGTCTGTTGCTTGTAACAGTATACGTGGAACCCGGTTGGTTGCACCACAACTGGTGGGGCTCGGGGGCTGCTGGACCGATAAGGTGAACGTGCTCAGAACTCGCACGGTCATTTGCCTCAGCATCCTCTCCGGCGTGGCGCTCGAATTGGGCATTCATGCTTTGAGCGGCCGCCGAGAAGCTTGGGATAGCCCGCTTTACTGGACGCTTGGCCTTCCCGGCGCCGGTCTGACGGCGGTCCTGATCGGGTATCTCGCTCAGCGCGGCAGCTGGCTTTGGGCGGCAGCCATCATTCCGAGCCAGGTGACAACCATGATGGTGCGCAATGGGGATATCGGCGGTCTGTGGCCCCTGATGATGATCCTCGCCTCAATTCTCGGCGTTCCGTTCGTGGTCGCCGCCTTCCTCGGGTCGCGATTCCGCCCGCGCCCTGACCGGCACGACACCGAACCAGACGCCAGTGCTCTTCCCAAACCGGCGAGCCAATAGCGGACTCAATCGCTTTGGATCACTCCGACCGTTTGCGACGGGGCGGTCGGGCCCGTCGCTTGCTTCTGCTCGAGACAAACTCCCACGCCATGTGCAGCAGATCTCTCAAGGCGTCGCGGTGAACACGATCCAGGCGCACGAGCACCGAGGGATAGTTCACGTAATGGTCCGTCACATAGTAAACGTCCGGCTCGGCGGCGATCAGCTCGTCTCGCTGGCTGAAATCGATGCGCACCACCAGAGAGTTCGGCTCCGCGGATCGATGAATGGCAATGCAGGCGAACATGCTGCCTCGAACCTTGAGCGCCGGTGAGCCGTACGCTGTGGCGT
The DNA here is from genome assembly GCA_036556585.1 of Vicinamibacterales bacterium. Lineage (GTDB taxonomy): Bacteria > Acidobacteriota > Vicinamibacteria > Vicinamibacterales > JAMQPK01 > DATBJG01. The sequence continues at coordinate 384 of DATBJG010000284.1, read as the reverse complement.
CGTCGACGTCGGGCAGACCAGCTGCCAATTCGCGGACAGTCTCGAACGTGGTCTTCTTACGAGGCATCGCAGCTCGTCGCGGATCTTCGCAGATCTCGAAAGACGATCACGGGACGCGGATCGACGCGGATCTCAACGGACTTCACGAGACGCGGATTCGCGCGGATCTCAACGGATTTTACAGGACGCGGATTGGCGGGATCCTAGCGGATCCTAGCGGATCTGACGAGACGCGGATTGGCGCGCGGAGATCCGCGTCCGTCGTCACAGTTTCCAGTACGGGGCGTGAGCCGCGCGAACGGCCCCAATGGCCCGGGCAGCGGACCGTCCTGGTGATGCGCCAATGGCCGGCAGGTCTGTCTTCTTCCCCGCAACAATAGCCAC
>DATBJG010000283.1:0-13359 GCA_036556585.1 Vicinamibacterales bacterium | reverse complement strand
CGGAAACGAACGTTGGTGTCGTTGCGGCGTCCAATTTTTCGCTCGGCGCGAATCTGTTTCAGAGTATTGTCGAGTACGCGGCAAAGCAGTTTGGACGTCAGGCAGACTACGGCGCCTGGATTCACGAGGCGCACCATGCTGCCAAAAAGGACGCGCCATCGGGAACGGCGGTGACACTCAGGGCCGCCATGCAGAAGGTCGGGTACGACAGGGGCATTGACGTGTCGTCTACTCGGGCGGGGTCGATTCCCGGCACGCACACAGTTGGCTTCGATGGCTCATCCGATACGATAACGCTGACACATACCAACCGCGACCGAGGCGCATTTGCGCGTGGGGCTCTCGAAGCGGCGCGATGGGTCATCGGCCGGCGTGGCTGGTTTGGCATGAAGGACGTGCTCGGGGGATAGGAAGTTAGAAGCCTTCTGTCTTCTGTCTTCTGACAAGCCGAAGGTTCCTAAGCTTCGGAGGTTTCTATGCGCACTCGCTTTACCGGATGCGGCACCGCGCTCGTGACCCCGTTTACCAGGAGCGGCGCGGTTGACGAGGCGGCCGTACGTCGCCTTGCGCGACGTCAGGTCGACAACGGGATCCATTTTCTGGTGCCGTGCGGGACAACCGGGGAGAATCCGACGCTGAGCCGCGCGGAGCATCGCCGTGTCGTGGAGCTGGTCGTGGCCGAGGTGAACGGCCGTGTGCCGGTGCTGGCCGGCGCCGGCGGATACAACACGCAAGAGGTCATCGAGCTTGCCGCCGACATGCAGCAGGTGGGTGCGGACGGTCTGCTCTCGGTAACCCCCTACTACAACAAGCCCACTCCTGAAGGCCTCTACCAACACTACCGGGCGCTCGCCGAGAACACGCGGCTGCCAATCGTGGTCTACAACGTGCCCGGCAGGACAGGCTGCAACGTCGATCCCGCCACGCTCGTCCGTCTTGCCACGCTGCCGAACATCATTGGTGTCAAAGAGGCCTCCGGGAACATGACGCAGATCTGTGAGGTCTGTCACTTGCTATCGGATGGCTTCATCGTGCTCTCCGGGGATGACGCGATGACGCTACCGGCCATGGCCGTGGGCGGCAAGGGTGTGATTTCGGTCGTCTCGAACGAAGTCCCTGATGAGATGTCGAAGATGGTCGAAGCGGCCGAGCGTGATGATTTCGAAACGGCGCGGGCAATTCACCAGCGCCTGTTGCCATTGATGCAGATCAACTTCGTCGAGCCAAATCCACAACCGGTCAAGGCTGCGATGGCGGCAATGGGACTTCTGGAGGAATCGTATCGCCTGCCAGTCGTGTCGCCCAGGGCGGAGTCGAAGGAAAAGATTCTCAGAGTGCTCCGCGACATGCAGTTGATCGGACTGCCAGCCGGGAAAGTGACCGCGTGACGACCGCAGAAATTGCGGGGTTGGCCGAGGAGGTCAAGCGACTCTACGCACTCGGCGCGAGTGCGCCGCGTGATGCCGCGCGAACCGCGTTCACTGAGTTGCGTCGCGCGCTCTCTGCGGGCCACGTGCGGGCTGCGGAACCCGATCCGTCCTCGCCGACAGGCTGGAAGGTGAACGGCTGGGTCAAACAGGGCATTCTCGTCGGTTTCCGTCACAGCGACATTGTCGATTGTTCGATCGATCATGGCCGTGTGTCGTACACCGATAAGGATGTATTGCCACTGAAGAAGATCGATCCGGCCAGCGGTGTGCGTCTCGTGCCCGGCGGCTCGTCAGTTCGGGATGGCGCCTATCTGGGCCGAGGCGTGATCTGCATGCCGCCCATGTACATCAATCTTGGCGCGTACGTCGACGAGGGGGCCCTCATCGATTCTCACGCGCTCGTCGGATCGTGCGCGCAGATTGGAAAACGCGTCCATGTAAGTGCCGGAGCGCAAATTGGTGGGGTCCTCGAGCCAGTGGGCGCGCTACCAGTGATTGTCGAAGACGATGCGCTGGTTGGTGGGAATACGGGAATTTACGAGGGAGCGGTCGTTCGATCCCGGGCGGTCATTGGGGCGGGCACCGTGCTCACCGGATCGACGCCGATCTACGACCTTCCAAATGAACGGGTAATCACGCCAGCGGAAGGACAGCCCCTGGTGGTCCCGGAAGGCGCCGTCGTCGTCCCAGGGGCGCGTGCCGTAACCGTCGGGCAGGGTCCCAAGTGGGGCCTCTCCCTTTCGACCCCCGTCATCGTCAAGTACCGCGACGAGAAGACCGACACACGCACCAATCTCGAAGCATGGATCCGGTAGTGGCGGTGGAGTGGAGATAGGAACGAGGCTGCTGCGGCCGCTGAATCACGAGACGCGGATTTACGCGGATCATCGCGGATCGGGGCGACCGGCAGCCTGGCGAAGCCAGGCTCGTAGGAGGGTGACCACCTGCAAAGATAAGAACAGTCCGCTTCAGCAGTCCAGTTAGATCGACGTTCTTATCTTTGCAGGTCGTCACCTCCTACGCGCGCCTGCGGCGCGGCCGGTCGCCGGGTCTGGCCGCAGCGCGCGTGCGTCATTACCGTTCAGATCCGCGTCCCGTTAGCATCGTGCCATGACATCCCAATCCCGCCAGGGTGGCTTGCTTCCCGTACCCGATGCCGTGGCGTTGCTTCGGACTCTGATTGACATCGATTCGACCACCGGTCGCGAAGCGGCGGTCTCGCGCTGGGTATCCGACGAGCTTCGTGATCGTGGGTGGAATGTTCTCGAGCAACCCGTCGATACCGACAGGTTCAATATTCTTGCAACGATTGATCCGCCTGACGTCGTGTTTTCCACGCACGTCGATTGCGTGCCGCCGTTTTTCCCGAGCCGACAGGAAGGCGATCTCGTCTTCGGCCGAGGCGCCTGCGATGCAAAGGGCTGCGTGGCCACCCAAATTGTCGCAGCGGAACGGCTGCGCGCGGCCGGCCATCGGCGTATCGGACTCTTGTTTGTTGTTGGCGAAGAACGGGGAAGCGACGGTGCGAAATTGGCAAACACCCTCGAAGGTGGATCGCGCTTTCTCGTCAACGGAGAACCCACGGACAACCGGCTTGGCGTCGCGACCCGCGGCGTCCTCCGCGTGCGGCTGACAGCTCACGGGCGGGCGTCGCATTCTTCCTATCCTGAACTGGGCGAATCGGCCATCGAGAAGCTGATCAATTCCCTCGTCCGGCTCCGCACGCTCGACATGCCCGACGATCCCGTCATGGGACGCACGCACTACACGGTGGGTCTGATTTCCGGGGGAGTGGCGCCCAACGTGGTGCCCCCGATTGCCGATGCCGAAGTGATCTTTCGCACTGTCGGCCAGGTCGATCAGCTCAAGACATCTCTGTCCTTGCTCGAACCGCTCGTCAGCTGGGAAGAAATCGTCGAGGTCCCTCCGGTGACGATGACAAGAGTCCCTGGATTCGAGACGGCGGCTTTTCCGTACACCACCGACATCCCATTTCTCGATCGTTGGGGACAACCGCTTCTTCTGGGCGCCGGATCGATTCTGGTCGCACACTCGGACGAGGAGCACGTACGCATTCCGGATCTCCATCGCGCGGCCGATCAGTACGTTGAACTGGCGAACTTCCTGACGAGGTAGGCAGGCCTGCCCGACCACGCTCTCTTCGAGCTTCGTCGAGGTCTCGCCGAAGCGCTTCGCGCGTAGGCGGACGGTCTCGGCTACGACTTCTTGAGATCCGGTGCGACCTTCAGGCGTGGCTGGATGCGTTGGAAAGTGCGGAACATCTCGTCGAAGGTACGAGGAACCCGGTTCGAGCGCTGGAAAATCCAACCTGTCTGACGGACAAGCGAGACACCGGCAATGCGCGAGCAGAAGAGCTGGCCGCTGCGGACCTCGCGTGCGACGGCTTCGTACGGAATAATGGTGATGCCGATTTCAGTCCGCACGAGCGCCTTCAAAATCTCGACGTTCTCGGTCTCCATGACGATCTCGGGCTGAATCATCTCCTTCACGAAAAATTCGTCAATCAACCGCCGCGTGTTCGATCCGCTTTCGAACAGCACGAAGGGCTGGCGGACGAGATCCTGCGACACGATTTTCCGCGTCTTAGCCAGCGGATGCGAAGGGTGCGTGACGACCAGGAGTTCTTCTTCCATTGCCGGCACAGCAATGATGTATGGCTCGTTCACCGGCAGGGTCAGAAAGCCAAGATCCGCGCTGCCCGAGCGTAACTCCTGCAGCAACCGTTGCGAGCTGCCCGTTATGAGCTTGACGTCCACCTTGGGATGGAGACGCCTGAACTCCTTTAAGAGCACCGGAAAGACGTAAAGGCAGACTGTCATTCCGCCTGCCAGGCGCAGGCTGCCCGTCAACATCTGCTGGCTCTCGCCAATCAGCGTGACGGTTTCCTTGACGTCGGTGAAGACGCGACGGCTCAGGCTGAGGAGCGCATCGCCGGCGGGCGTAATCCGAATACGGCGGCCGTTGCGCAGGAAGAGCGGCTCGTGGAGCTCGTCTTCCAGCAGGAGAATCTGCCGACTGATTGCCGACTGCGAGACATGCAGTTTGCGGCCCGCACCGGTGAACGAACCGGTCTCGGCAACGGCCTGCACGATCTCGAGCTGGCGGAGATCCATCCCAGTGATAATATCTCAGTGTTGCATGAAGTGCGAGATCATCATGCTAATTCGACATAGAATAGGACGAGGGTCCGTTGCATGGGATCCGGGCTGGGATATACATTTTTCGGGATTCGGGATTCGGGATTCGGGATTCGGGATTCGGGGTTCGGGGTTCGGGGTCGAATGAGTCGACATCAATGGAGACACACCTTACGGCAAACAACGTAGCGGCTCGCGAAGAACTCGAGAACGTCGCACCGCAAGTCGAGGCTATGCCTGCCGAAGAGATCGTGCGGTGGGCTCTTGGCCGATACGGTCGACGACTGGCGCTGGCCTCCAGTTTTGGTGCCGAAGACGTCGTCTTGATTGACATGATGATGGCCGTCGATCGGCAGGCGCGCGTCCTGACGCTCGATACGGGGCGTTTGCCACAGGAAACCTACAGCGTCATTGATGCCGTTCGCGAGCGATACGGCCTGCACACGGAGGTCTTCTTCCCGAGGGCTGAGGCGGTTCAGCAAATGGTTTCGGAGAAGGGGCTGAACCTTTTCTACCATTCGATCGAGAACCGCAAGTTGTGTTGCGCGATCCGGAAGCTCGAGCCGCTCAACCGCGCGCTATCGGGCCTGGACGCCTGGATGACCGGCCTGCGACGCGACCAGAACGTCACGCGCACGGTGGTCAACAAGCTGGAATGGGATGAAGGTCACCAAATGGCCAAGGTCAACCCGCTGGCCGACTGGTCATGGGACGATATCTGGAGTTACATCAAAACGCACAACGTGCCGTACAACGCGCTGCACGACCGGGGGTTTCCCAGCATCGGCTGTGCTCCGTGCACGCGAGCGGTTCGTCCTGGCGAGGATCTGCGGGCGGGTCGCTGGTGGTGGGAGCATCCCGAAACGAAAGAGTGCGGACTCCACGTGACAGACGCCAAACCCCACGGCAACCAATGACTCACGCGGGCCTCCGGTATTAATCCGCGTTATGCAAACGTAAGGAAAATCCATTTGACTTTATAGGTGCGGGGCAGTACAAATAATCAGGTTTCGGGAAAGTCGCAATCCGAACGCCTTGTTTTTCAGAGAGTTACGGTTTTTCGATCATTCAACCATAGACACATGACGCGGTTGCTGGCTCATTCACTCGTTTTTACGGTCGTCGTTACCGTCACCGTTTCTGGCGTCTTGACGCCGGAAACGGGCAGCGAATGATGTAGCCACCACACCAGCAAAACCTTTCAGGGGCCATCATTCGCAAGCCGGATGATGGCCCTTTTTGTTGTGGCTGGTCAGTGCAGGAGTTTCAAGCCGTGCGCATAGCCTTTCAAGGGGAACCTGGCGCCTACAGCGAAGCCGCAGCGTTGCGATTCAACCCCGCTGCCGACGTGATCCCGTGTGCGACCTTTGAAGAGGTGTTTGCTGCCGTCGACGGCAGTAAAAGCGGTTACGGCATTCTTCCCATCGAGAATTCAATTGGCGGCAGCATCCATCGCAACTACGACCTGCTCGTTCAGCACGAGCTGCCCATCGTGGGCGAAGTGATGCTCCACGTGACCCACCAATTACTGGCCGTTCCGGGAACCCGCCTCGAGCAGGTCAAGCGCATTTACTCCCATCCGCAGGCACTCGCGCAGTGCGAGCGCTACCTGCAGGGGTTGACCGGGGTTGAGATTGTCGCGACTTACGACACGGCCGGGAGCGCCAAGCTGGTTCGGGATCAGAAAAACCATGACGCGGCCGCGATTGCGTCAAGCCGAGCGGCCGAAGTGTTCGGGCTCACCGTGCTTGCTTCTGGCATCCAGGATTACGACGAGAACATCACGCGGTTTCTCATCATCAGCCGTTCGGCGACGCCGCTTGGCGATCCCAACAAGACGTCACTGGTTTTTACCCTGCACAACGAGCCGGGGGCGCTGTTCAAGTCGCTGAGCGTGTTCGCACTGAGGAACATCGATCTGACCAAGCTCGAGTCGCGGCCTATCCGCGGCCGTGCCTTCGAGTACCTGTTCTACGTGGACATTTCGGTGCCGCGGCAGGACTTGCAGTGCGCGCGGGCGCTGGTGCACCTGGCCGAATTCGCCCGCTCCATGCGGACGCTTGGTTCCTACCCGGCCTGGAAGGAACCCGCGCAAGTTAAGGAAGATGGGGCGGCCTAATGCCTAATCCATTGAAACCTCGCAGTGCGGCCATTACCGACGGACCGAGTCGTGCGCCCGCACGGGCCATGCTCAAAGCGGTTGGCTTCAATGATGATGACCTCAGGAAGCCGCTCATCGGGATTGCGAATACCTGGATTGAAATCGGGCCCTGCAATTTTCATCTGCGCCGGCTTGCGGATTTCGTCAAGGAGGGGGTGCGGCAGGCAGGCGGCACGCCCATGGAGTTCAACACGATCTCGATCTCGGACGGCATCACGATGGGGAGCGAGGGGATGCGGGCTTCGCTCGTCAGCCGCGACATCATCGCCGACTCTATTGAGCTCGTGGCCCGCGGCAATCAGTTCGACGCCCTCGTGGCGCTTTCGGGCTGTGACAAAACGATTCCCGGAACCGTGATGGCGCTGGCAAGGCTCGATATTCCCGGGCTGGTGCTGTACGGCGGGTCCATCGCGCCGGGTCACGTCGCCGGCCGTGACGTCACGATTCAGGATGTGTTCGAAGCCGTTGGGGCGCATGCCTCCGGACGGATGACCGACGCCGAGTTGCTTGCCATCGAGAATGGCGCGTGTCCGGGTGCCGGCGCGTGCGGCGGTCAGTTCACGGCCAACACCATGGCGACCGTGTGCGAGTTCCTGGGGATTTCGCCAATGGGCAGCGCAAGCGTGCCCGCTGTCGACGCTGAAAAAGACAACGTTGCGCGCAATGCCGGTCGTATTGCGGTCGAGTTGCTGCGACGCGACTTGCGCCCGCGGCACATCATCACGCGCGAGGCGATTGAGAACGCCATCGCATCGGTTGCGGCAACTGGCGGATCGACCAATGCCGTCTTGCACCTTCTGGCGATTGCCCGCGACGCAGGCGTCGAGGTCGAATTGGACTTGTTCGACCGGATTAGCGCACGCGTGCCGTTGATCGCCGACCTCAAGCCAGGCGGACGGTTCGTGGCGACGGATCTGTATCGCGCTGGTGGCACCCGCCTTGTGGCGAACCGACTGCGCGAGGCGGGGATTCTGCACGGTCACGCGCTGACGGTCACCGGCAAGACGATTGGTGAAGAAGCCGCGACGGCTCTTGAGGCGCCGGGTCAGGAAGTCGTGCGGCCACTCTCGAATCCGCTCAAGGCAACGGGCGGTCTGGTGATCCTTCACGGGAACCTTGCTCCGGACGGCGCGGTGGTCAAAGTGGCTGGCTACGCCACGGAGCGGCATCGGGGACCGGCACGTGTGTTCGACAGCGAAGAAGCCACGTTTGAAGCCGTCTCTCAAGGTCGCATCAAGGCCGGTGACGTGGTCGTCATTCGCTACGAAGGACCAAAAGGCGGGCCCGGCATGCGAGAGATGCTTGCGGTGACCGCCGCGATTGTCGGGGCCGGGCTCGGCGATTCGGTTGCGCTGTTGACCGATGGACGGTTTTCGGGGGCCACTCGCGGCCTGATGGCCGGACACGTGGCGCCAGAGGCGGCGCAGGGTGGGCCGATTGCCGCCGTTCGGGATGGAGACATGGTGGTGTTCGACATTCCCAAACGCGAGCTGCGGGTCGAGCTGAGCGACAGCGAGCTGAAGTCGCGCCTGTCAGGATGGCACCCGCCGCCGCCGCGGTATCAGGCGGGAGTGTTCGCAAAATACGTGCGGCTCGTGTCCTCGGCCGCACAGGGTGCGGTGACGCAATAGAGCCGCCATCAGCCTTCAGCCATCAGCCTTCAGCAGCTTTGAGCTGACGGCTGGCTGATGGCTGATGGCTGACAGCTGACGGGAGTTACAGATGAAGAAGACCGGAGCGCACATTATCTGGGAGAGTCTGGTTCGACAGGGCGTCACCGACGTCTTCGGCTATCCAGGCGGAGCGATTCTCCCGGCGTACGACGCCATGCTCGACTATCCCATCCGCCACATTCTGGTGCGCCACGAGCAGGGCGCCACGCACATGGCCGATGGTTACGCGCGGGCGAGCGGGAAGGTCGGCGTGGCCGTTGCCACGTCAGGTCCTGGCGCCACCAACATGGTGACCGGCATTGCGACGGCCATGCTGGATTCGTCGCCGATTGTCTGCATCACCGGCCAGGTTGGGAGCAAGCTGATCGGCTCTGACGCCTTCCAGGAGACCGACATTACCGGCGTCACGCTGCCCATCACGAAACACAACTATCTGGTGACGCGTGCCGACGAAGTGGCCCCTGCAATCCGCGAAGCGTTCGAAGTGGCCAGTTCCGGGCGTCCGGGCCCGGTGCTCATCGACATCACCAAGGATGCGCAACAGAGTACGTGTGATTTCGACTGGGATGCGGCGACCCCCCAGCCGCCGGCTTTCCGGCCCGATTTGCGTCCAGCCCGGGAGGAGTTCGTGCGGGCGCTCGAGCTCATCAACAGTGCGGAGCGTCCGGTCATCCTGGCGGGACACGGCATCATGATGTCGGGCGCGATGGACATCGTGCGGCGGTTCGCCGAGTTCGCCGATGTTCCCGTGAGCTCCACGCTGCTGGGCATTGGATCGTTCCCCGCTTCTCATCCGCTCGACCTCGGGATGATGGGGATGCACGGCGAGGCATGGGTCAACACCGCCATTCAGGAAGCAGACCTGCTGCTGGCATTTGGCATGCGCTTCGACGATCGCGTGACCGGCAACCTGAAGACGTACGCGCCGAACGCGAAGAAGGTGCACATCGACATCGATGCGGCGGAGATCAACAAGAACGTCAAGGTGGATGTCGGTCTGGTCGGCGACCTGCGCGAGGTGCTCGAAGAACTGATGCCGGGTGTCAAGCGCGGTAACCGTGCATCCTGGATTGCCTATATCCGCGAGATGCGCGGCGATTCTGCGGTACGCGACATCAAGAACATGCCAGACAGCGGTCACCTGTATGCCGCACACGTCATCCACGATCTGTGGCACGCGACCAACGGTGGCGCGGTCGTCGTTACGGACGTCGGGCAACATCAGATGTGGGAGGCCCAGTACTACCGTCATGAGCGGCCTCGTACGCTCATCACGTCGGGCGGATTAGGCACGATGGGATTCGCACTCCCTGCGGCAATTGGCGCGAAGATCGCGCGGCCCGACGCCGAAGTCTGGGTAGTAGCCGGCGACGGCGGCTTTCAGATGACAATGGCAGAGCTTGCGACAATTGCGCAGGAGAACATCGACATCAAAGTCGCGATCATCAACAACGGCTATCTCGGCATGGTTCGACAGTGGCAGGAGTTCTTCTACGAGCGGCGGTATGCGGCGACACCGCTCATCAACCCGGATTTCGCGAAGATTGCGGAAGCGTACGGACTTCAGGGCCGCACCGTCACACAGCGCGACGAGGTCGTTCCGACGGTTGAAGAGGCACGCGCGAGACGCGGCACCACCGTCATTGATTTCCGCGTGGAACAGGAAGACTCGGTGTATCCGATGGTGCCGGCCGGCGCCGACTTGCACGCCATGATCCGGCGACCGAGTCCGGCGCCAATCGTCGAAACCGGCGCGGATGTGATGTAACACTGAAGCGGATGATTGCTCGAAACAAGATCCGGAGCGTAAGCGACGGCTGCGCCTGGGGCTGGGGCCCCGCGCGAACTAACTAATTGCACAACCATGCTCACCACCTTTGCGGTCTATGTCGACAACAAGCCGGGCGTGCTCAATCGTGTGGCCTCGCTGTTCCGGCGGCGCGCCTTCAACATCGAATCGCTGACGGTCGGGCACACCGATCGTCAAGGCGAGTCGCGAATGACCATCGTGGTCGACACCGATGAGGCAGGCGGACGGCGTCTCGAGGCCAACCTGTACAAGCTCGTGAACGTCCGCCGTGTGGAAAATATCAGCGCCATCCCGTCGGTGTATCGGGACCTTGCCATGATCAAGGTCGCGGCAAGCGCCGAATCACGGACGCACATCATGCAACTGGTGGACGTGTTTCGCGCCCGGGTCGTGGACGTCTCGCCAGACTCGCTCGTGATTGAGATTACGGGGACTGAGGATAAAATCGACGGCTTGCTCGAGGTGCTGCGGCCCTACGGGGTGATTGAGATGGTGCGCACCGGCCGGGTGGGGATGGCCCGCGGCGTCAAGGGGGCCGCGCAGGTCTCCGCAGTCCAGGGACAAGCTGACGACGAAGGCGTGTCGTATTCGGTCTGACTTTCTCGGGATTCGGGATTCGGGATTGGGACTAATCCCACAGCGAAGGAAATAGACGATGGCTGAAATGTACTACGACGATTCGGCGGACCTGAAGCTGATTCAAAAGAAGAAGGTCGCCATCATGGGCTTTGGCTCCCAGGGGCATGCGCACGCGCTGAATCTCAAGGACAGCGGTGTGTCGGTCCAGGTGGGGCTGCAAGAGGGCAGCCGGTCGAAGGCCAAGGCGGAGGCCGGCGGCTTGACGGTCCGCTCTCATCGAGAAGCCGCGGATTGGGCGGACGTGATCATGATGCTCACGCCCGACACGACGCAGGCCAAGCTGTATCGCGACGCCATTGCGCCGGCGCTCAAACCGGGCAAGATGCTGATGTTTGCCCACGGGTTCAACATCCGGTTCGGGACGATCCAGCCTGCCGCGGATGTCGACGTCACGATGATTGCGCCCAAAGCGCCAGGGCACCGTGTCCGCGAACTGTACGAGGAGGGTGCCGGAACGCCGGCGCTTCTCGCCGTCCATCAGGACGCCACCGGTCAGGCAAAGGCGCTCGCGCTGTCGTACGCCAAGGCGCTCGGCGTCACGCGTGCAGGAGTGATCGAAACGACGTTTGCCGAAGAGACCGAAACCGATCTCTTTGGTGAGCAAACCGTGCTTTGCGGAGGTGTCAGCGCGCTCGTCAAAGCGTCGTTCGAAACGCTCGTCGAAGCCGGCTATCAACCCGAGATTGCGTATTTCGAGTGCATGCACGAGCTCAAGCTCATCGTCGACCTGATGTATCGCGGCGGCCTGAATTACATGCGCTATTCCGTAAGCGACACGGCCGAGCATGGTGATTACACCGGAGGTCCCCGCATCGTGACCGCCGAAACGAAGAAGACCATGCAGAAGATGCTGTGCGACATCAAGGACGGGACGTACGCAAAGAACTGGATTGCAGAAAACGAAAACGGCAGACCGTGGTTCAAGGAGACTCGTGCCAAAGAGCAGGAGCATCTGATTGAAAAGGTTGGGGCCAAGCTGCGGGACATGATGCCGTTCCTCGATCCCGTCCATGTACGCCCCGATATGCAAGGGTAGGAAGACAGAAGACAGAAGACAGAATGCAGACGCAATCCGTAAGTTCGACTCGTGACGCAGCGGTTTTTCCCGCCCGCGTGGCCATCGTTGGGTTTGGAACGGTCGGCCGCTCCGTGGCGAAGATTCTGGCTGCGCGGCCCGACGGCGTGTTGCGGCTGATGTGTGTCTGCAACCGTCACATCGAGCGCAAGCGAGTCGATTGGCTTCCTTCAACCGTTCGGTGGACGGAAAACTTCGACGACGTGCTGGCACCTGATGTGAACGTGGTCGTCGAGTTGATGGGCGGATTGGAGCCCGCAGGTGACCTGATTCGACGCGCATTGCGCGCAGGTAAAGCGGTCGTGACTGCCAACAAGCAGCTGATTGCGCAGCATGGTGCCGAACTGCTGGATTTGGCGCGTGTGCAGGATCGACAGCTCCTGTACGAAGCTTCGGTGGCTGGTGGACTTCCGGTGGTGCGTGCCATACAGGAAGGGCTGTCGGGCGACCGGCTGTTTCGCATTGCCGGGATCCTCAATGGCACGTGCAACTACATCCTCAACCGGATGGAGTCCGCAGGCCTGGCCTTTGGCGAGGCGCTGTCAGAAGCGCAGGAACTGGGATTTGCCGAGGCCGACCCGACGGCCGACGTTGACGGGCACGATGCCCAGGCAAAGCTGGCAATCCTGACGTCGGTCGGCCTGCAATGCCGTGTTCGGCAGACGGACATTCATCGCGGATCGATTCGGCCGATCGAGCCAATCGACTTCACGTACGCACGGCGCCTCGACTGCACGATTCGACAGGTCTCGTGGGCGGAACGCGCGACAGGGGATCAATCCACCCTGTATGCATCTGTCAGACCTGCGCTCGTGCCGCTGACGTCAGCATTGGCCAAGGTCGAAGGCAGTCAGAATCTGGTGACCGTGCAGGGGGAATGGGGCGGCGAAACTGCGTTTCTGGGGCTTGGAGCCGGAGGGGATCCGACGGCGGTGGCCGTCGTGTCGGACCTCTTGTCCATCACCCGTACCGGGCCGATGTTTGCGGGCCCGCGATTATCGGCTGCCGATGGGTATCATGCGGTCAGCCCCGATTTCATCGCGCCACACTATCTGCGATTTACGGTGGACGACCGTCCGGGGATCATTGCCTCGCTCGCTACCATCCTGGCGCATCATCGGATTAATATTGATGCCGTTCTGCAGTTGCCGGGATACCCTCAGTCCCGGCTGCCATTCGTCGTGACGTTGGAGGCCTGCCCGGTGTCGGTGCTCGAAGGCGCGCTCGAAGAAATCCAGGCCCTGCCGTTTCACGTGCAGCCTCCAGTACACGTGCCCATCCTCATTCACGCCGAGCGGCTGGGGGGGACGAGCGAAGGACGCTCATGAGTTTCGTGACCGGTCTCCAGTGTCATCTCTGTAAGACGCCGTACAAGGCCGAGGCTTCGTGGGTGTGTGAGAAATGCCTTGGTCC
>DATBJG010000282.1:0-57316 GCA_036556585.1 Vicinamibacterales bacterium | reverse complement strand
GCGATGTGGTGAAGGAACTGGCTGGCGAGACCGCTCACTAAGCTCGGGGTTCGCCGAACTCCGAACCCCGAGGAAGTGTTCCGCTCTGGGAACGGGCCCCGCTTTTGTTATTTCACCATAACCTACTGCTGCGCATGAATTTACAGTCATGCTTGGTGCTTCACCGTGTTCCAGTGTGAAGCACCGGTGCATGAGGCTGCCGAGGCCTTGGTGACTGTAGTGGATTGATACCATTGCAGTTAGGAGCCGGCCCGAAACGTGGCAGGTATGTTGCGTTATAGGGCGTTACCTCGCTTACATATTCATGTCTTTTTCACGCGCCCTGGGCGTTCCGTCACCCTCGTCGGCCGTCGAGCCAACGCAGCTCATCATCGTGCGCCGCGGTCGTCACAGCACCTTCCGGCTGCTCGAGCGGGAATTCGGCAACGATCCGACGGTTCGGATTATCTGGGATCGACGGTATCGCGACAGGCGCGGGTCCGATCTGACAGTGGGCGACGAACGCCGCCGTGGTGACCGGCGGGCACCTGCCCCGACTGTTTGGCCGGAAAGGAACTACATCGTCGTCAATATTGGGTGAGCCTTCAGCCTTCAGCCTTCAGCTGTCAGCCCTGAGCCTTATTGATGCCCTGCGTGGGCCGACGGACCACCTGATGGATGCAGCATGGGCTGCGACATTCTCATATTCCACATCCGGCCCGATGGGCCAACCGGAGGCACCAGCCGGAAGAACACACGGAAGGAGACAGGTCCCGACCCATAAGCCGGCTCGAGCAGTGCCGGGACGCCGTGGAATGTAACATCGGCGCCAAACCCACCTTTCGCACCACGCCACTTCACAACGTCAAAGACACTACCGACGGTCACCGTCGTCACAGGATCGACGTCGCTCGATTCGATGTGCTCGCCGATCAGCTTGTCCGCCTCGACCTGAAGGGTTTCCAGCCTCGCATAGAGGGCAAGACGACCAGACCCACGCGAGGCTTCAACCAGCAGAGCATGGCGGTCGCCATGATTTGTTTTGTTCCTTCCAACTGCCACAAACGCAGCCGCGTAGTCTTCGTTCCGTAAGCGAAACCAGCCTGCCGATCCTGTCGTCCGTGAAACCGTGCCGGGCTCCAGAGGTTCTGGGTCGACGAGCAATCCGTGCGACAGTTGAAATTGCCAGTTTCCCGGCTGAAACCACACCCGCGCGGCCCAAGAGTCGAGCGCACCTGGATCCATCAAGTCCCATCGCTGTTCATCAGGCTCACGGCCGTTGAACGACGAGGCTTCGATCACCCAGGGACCGTGATCGAAGGTTGCGGTGACGACGCCCATTGAAATGTGCGTCGAATCGAAAATGTGATGACCGAGCGGCGCCGTTGGGTTCTCGACCGCGGTGGGGCGGTGCATGAACGCAACCGGGCCGAGCGCGGGCTCCCCGACCGGTGCGACACCAAGGGCAATACCTGTGCGGTTGGAGAGCGCCCGGCGCCAGATGAAACCGGCCTGCACCAGAAAATCGTGTGGATGCTGGCGGTCGACCAGAGGCTCTCCGTCGAGTGTTTCACCGACCTGAAAGATCTCGCTGTAGCCATCTCGCCCGAGAGTTGCCGGCTCGAGGCTCAACATGGCCGTCAACATCACTTCATTCTTGCCCGCCTGCCGGCCCCACATCCCCATCCACCAGTTCTGAACGACACCCTCGGTATCGCCGCGTGGGCTCCCTTGTCGGTTCAGCATCCCGAACAGCGCTCCGTCCTGCATGAAATGCCACTGTGGTGTTGCCTTTGAATCTGCCTGTCTGTGTGCGGCGTGCTCGTCCTGTGGCCCGGTTGTTGGGGTGGGGGACTGGGTTTGGGCGTTTGACTGCACAGGCAAACCAAGGGCGAGCAGTGCCACGAAGGAGCACCCGACGAAAGGTCGACTGGACAGGTCCACGAGCAGTTTATCGGCTGCTCAGAATGGCGCTCGCACGAAACAGCGGATCGGCAGACTGGAGAATGATTTCCCGTAGTCGCGCGGGATAGTCCTTCTCGGTGTCGAGGAACTGGCGGACGGTGGCTGCAGCTGCAAGCGAATTATGACTGTTCAACGTCGCATCCAGCCAACGCTTGGGAAAGAAAATGTCACCCGTGCGCTGAATCTCTCGAACGAGTTCGAGACTGGGGCGGATGTAACGCTGCGATTCATCCACCCTCAACGGGTGATGGAGATATGACACGCCGTCAAGCACCCAGGGCTCGTGCTGTCGATTCTTCACGTCCGAGAGGCTTGCGAAGAAGCGGTCGCGGGACATGGCGTCTGCGGATAGTGCTGGCATGACAAAGGCAAACCTGTCGCGTCGGTCCGGATTGCGGATGCGCTCGAGCTGAGTCTGCAGGATTTCCTTCCAGGTAGGCACTTCACGAACTGCCAGTTCGAGCGCCAGGGCGCTCTCGTCATTCTCCGAAAGCTTCAAGCCAGGGACCGACTCCTGATGGCGCCAGATTCGCTCTAGAAATGTGATCGTCTCTGCTCGCGACGCCACATCTCGGAGCGTGGAAAAGTAGGCGGCCTTGAGACTGGTTGTGCGAGCTCGCGCGAGGCCGTTCCGCAGCACCACTTCCAGGCTCGGTGCGACGTCCCGACGCAAGTCACTCGAAAGCAGCCGCCAGTAGGCGGGCCGTATGTACCCAAGAAGCCGCTGAACGTTGAGCTCATCGGATTCAGCCGGCAACGCCCGCAAGGCGCTTTCGATGAAATCACGAGGGGCGACGCGCCGATCGAGCAGCTCGTCCCACAGAGTCACCCAGGCGCTGCCGCGCACCAACGCTTCCGGAACGGTCGGCAGATCTGTCAGCAATGTTCGACGACTGACCTCGTCCAGCACGAAGCGCCCGTAGCCAAGCTCTCCACCACTCGGCAGCACGAACAGGGGCGCAGGAAGACCGACTGCCTGCGAGACCAGTACAGACGGTTCGCCCAGCTTCACCGGGAGTCGCTCGATCCGTTGTTCGTAGCCGAGGACCACCTGAAGCTGCTGGTTCCAAACGAGACCTCGCTTCCAGGGGTCGGCCTGAGTCAGGCGCAGTGCTGTGATTTGTCCGGCATCGCGTTCAATCTCGACATTCACTGTCGGTCTGGACGCCTGTTCGACCCATGTACGGCTCCACGTTGGGAGATCCTCTTCGGTCAGACCGTCCAGCACCCTGATCAGATCCGGCCATGTTGCGTTGCGAAAGCGGTATCGATCGAGGTACTCGCGCAAGCCAGCTCGAAGCGCCTCTTCACCCATCAGCGTTTCGAGCTGCCGCATGACGATGGGTGCCTTCTGATAAATGATGGCGCCGTACAGGCTTCCAGCGTTGCGGAGGTTGTCGAGCTGCTGACGAATTGGATTGGCTCCGGCTGTGCGATCGACCTCGTAAGCCCCTGGATGGTGCGCCATGAGGAATCGCAGGTCGTGGTCCAGATCAGGAAATGACGGATTGACAATCTTTGCAGCGAAGAAATTCGCAAACACTTCCTTCATCCACACGTCGTCGAACCAACGCATGGTGACCAGATCGCCAAACCACATGTGCGCCGTTTCGTGCGCGATGGTGCTCGCGCGCGCGAGTTCCTGGTCTTTGGTTGCCGTTTCGTCGAGGAGGAGGCTGGACGCGTTGTAGAGGATAGCTCCCGCATGTTCCATTCCCGAGAACTGAAACGCGGGAATCAGGACGAAGTCGAATTTACCGAACATGTAAGGGATCGCGGTGTACTCCTCCAGCCAGGAGAGCGCCCGGGCATGCAGATCGAAGATTGCTTCGCGATTTCGCAGGACCTTGGCCGCGTCCGTTTCGCGATGGAACATGCGAATGAGCCGGCCATCTCGTTCGGCTTGCTCGACCTTGAAGGCGCCGGCCGCGAAGGCGAAGAGGTACGTCGGCAAAGGTTCGGTTTCGGCGAATTGGATCGAAACGCGGTTCCCGTTCGTCTGACGTTCGCGCTCCGCCCCGTTAGCCGCCACCTGCCATGCCGCAGGAACGTCGAGCGTCAATGCGAAACGAGCCTTGAGATCCGGCTGATCGAAGCAGGGAAACGTGAGATGCGCACGCGCAGGAACGAACAGCGTATAGAGATACTCGGGATTCCGATTGAGCGCTTCGTCCCCGGCTGTAAATTCGATGGCAATCTCGTGGGTGCCGGCACGCATCGCAGCTGCAGGGATGACGATGTGGCCGTTGGCCATCTGATAGGGCGATGGAGACCCGTTGACGTGCAGCGATGAGACGCTCCCATTCGCCGATGCGAAGTCGAGAATCAGCGACTCCGAAACCTCGCGAAGCACGAAACGAATTACTTCGCGACCCCGAACCGGTTCAGCGAGAGTCGCGGGAATCTCAAAGCGGATTTCGTAGCGGAGGTCGTCAAGGACCTTTGCCCGCGCGGCCGCGAGATCGGCCGAGATGCCTTGCTCAGGGGAACTGCGCGACGTCAAGGACATCTTTCTTGCCGGCCGGGACACCACGAGCATCCATCCGAGAATGAGCGCGACACCGATGATGGCGGCGAGCAGGGACGTCGAACGAGACGTCATGATGGCTTTTTAGTTCGGTCACACACGATTTGTCCAGGTCTATAATTGTCGCGATGGTACGGCTCGTCACGGCATTCCTCGTCGGCCTCACGGTCGCAACCGTCGCCGCTCAGTCCGGCGGCACGGCGCGCGTGCGGACAAGGTCGTACTTCTTCAAGGAGGCCGGTCACAACTCGGACTACAAGCTATTTGTGTCCACACGCTATCAGTCGGACGTGGCCGCACCGCTGGTCGTTGCCTTGCATCCGTTCGGGACAGCTCCCCAGGGCATCATGCTTTACCAGGGCCTGCTGGATCTGGCGGAAGCACGCGGGTACATCGTCGTTGCCCCGACGGGCCACAACCTGCGCGCGTGGTACGGTCCGGGTGGTGAGCTGAGCGAGCTGGACATGATGAATGTTCTCGCTGCGGTTCGCGAGCAGTATACGGTCGATCCGAAGCGCATTTATCTGATGGGCCACTCGATGGGTGGTGGCGCAACCTGGCATTTTGGGATCAAGTATCGAGACCTCTGGGCAGCGCTTGCGCCGGTGGCTCCAGCGATTCGCTCGAGCCCGGATGAGTTGGCGGGAATCGTCAGCACACCTGTGATCCTCCTGCAGGGGGATGCGGATCAATCCGTGACGGTCGAGGCTACCCGGCAGTGGGTTGCGAAGATGAAGGAGCTGGGGATGACTTACGAGTACGTCGAAGTCCCTGGCGGTGATCACACTGCAATCATCAGCCGCTCGCCCGAGAACATGCGGCGGATATTCGACTTCTTTGACAAGGCACGCCGAAAGTAGATGCAGGGTCTCTTGGGCCGCCTGCCCTAAATTCGCCTACGGGATCAACAACACCTTGCCTGTCGTCTTTCGTGCTTCGAGTGCGCGATGGGCGTCTGCGGTCTTAGCGAGCGCGAACTCGAACTCCATCCGCAACCGAAGACGACCTGTGCCGAGCCACTCGAACAACTCTCGTGATCGTTCGAGCAATTCCTCGCGTCGCATGCTGTAGTGCACGAGTGTCGGCCGGGTGAGAAATAGTGAACCCTTCTGGCTGAGGACCAGCGGATCGACGGGACCGACCGGCCCGCTCGATTGACCGAACGTCACAATCATTCCTCGAGGGGTGAGGCAATTGAGGCTTTTCGCAAACGTCGACTGACCCACCGAGTCGTAGACGACCTGCACGCCCTTGCCGTCTGTCAGTCGCTTGACCTCGACCTCGAAGTCCTGCTTGGTATACAGAATGACCTCGTCCGCACCAGCCTCTCGTGAAAGCTCGGCTTTTTCTTCAGTGGACACCGTCGAAAGGACACGGGCTCCGCGGAGCTTGGCGATCTGTGTCAGAAGAAGCCCCACGCCACCAGCACCTGCATGGACGACGCACGTATCACCGCGCTTGAGGGGATATGTGGAAGAAGCCAGATAATGGGCGGTCATACCCTGAAGCATGATGGCGGCACCTTGCCTGGTCGACACGTTCGCGGGCAACGTGACGACGCGCTCGTTCGGGACCGCTTGATACTGCGCATCGCTTCCCAACACGCTCACGAATGCAACGCGATCACCGACCTTCAATTCTTTGACGTTGTCTCCGACGGCCGATATGGTGCCGCCGGCTTCCTGCCCCAGTGTCAACGGCAGGTCGATTTTGTAGAGCCCGATCCGGTGGTAGACATCCACAAAGTTCAGACCAGCCGCCTCGATCTTGACGACGACTTCTCCCGGCTTCGGCGTGGGATCCGGGACATCTTCGTATCGGAGCACCTCGGGACCACCGAACGCGTGGACGCGGATCGCTTTCATGGAGGCCTCTCTGTCGAATGTCGGCGGCGATTATAGCGAATGCGGGTTCCACGGGACGCGGATCTGCGCGGATTACGCGGATCTTTGCGAAAATCTCTTGAGAGGGCGACTTTTTCCCGCATCTGTTATTGTGCGCACATGCGGGTTTTGGTAGTCGCGGCCGCGCTGGCCGCTCTCGGCGGTGTGGGTGTCTGGTGGGTCACGCGACCGGCCGCACCTCCGCCACCGCGCCTGGAGCTCGCGCTCGGTCTTCCAAAGGCTCACCGCGTTAGTGCTTTGACCCTGTCTTCGAATGGTCGCTTCATTGTCTACACGACAGACGTTGCGGGGGTTTCACAGATCGCCGTGCGCCCGCTCGATGTCAGTAATCCCGTTCTCCTCGAGGGAACTGAGGGGGCACACCATCCATTCGTTTCCCCGGATGGCGAATGGGTGGCCTTTTTTGCCGACGGCAAGTTGCGCAAGATTCCCATCGATGGTGGAACCGTTCAGGACATCTGTAATGCGCCCGTTGACTCGGCGGGCGGCAGCTGGAGCGTTGACGACCGTATCGTGTTCGCCCCACTCGACGGCCGCGGCCTTGTCACGGTCGATGCTCGCGGCGGTCGGCCCGAGCCGCTCACGAGCATCAATGCCGCAGAAGGAGAGCTGGCGCATGGGTGGCCGCACTTCCTCCCGGAGAATGCTGGATTGATCTTCACGATTGGCAGACGGGAGAAGGACCCACGCATTGCAATACTCCCGCCTGGCACATCGGTTCCGCGTCAACTCCTGCCGGTTCACGGCGCCGTGCAATACGTGTCGTCGGGGCATCTGGTGTACGCGTTCATCGGACGCCTGTTTGTGCTGGGGTTCGACGCCTCCACGCTCGAATCGCGGGGTGGGCCGATTCCGCTTTCCGAGAGTGTCGCTGCCTCACAACGAGGATTCGACGCCTTGGGGAAGTCCACCTTTACCACGTCGCGAGACGGTCTGGTTGCTTACCTCCCCGGTTCGGATCAGGAGCCAACGAACGAGCTGGTATGGGTAGAGAGAGACGGCACGACTTCCACTCTGATGCCGTCAACCGGAGCTCACGAAACTCCGCGCCTGTCGCCGGATGGAACGCAGGTGGCAATGGTGATTCGCAACGGGCCGTTCAGCCGTGATATTTGGGTTCAGGAAGTGTTGGGCAGTCGTCGAACGAAGTTGACGGCCGAAGGGAGTCAGAATCATTCGCCTGTCTGGTCGCCTGACGGACGAGAGATTGCCTTTGCCTCGAATCGGACCGGGCTCCAGAGCATCTTCGTGCAGCCGGTTGCCGCCAGTCGGGCGCCGCGACTTCTTCTGGGCGGCGAAGATACACACAATCCTGCTTCGTGGAGTCGCAATGCCACGCTGGCCTTCTACGAGGTTTACGGGTCCGCCGGGCGTGACATCTGGCTCCATCTTCCGGATGGCCATACGCGTCCTTTGGTGGCTACGCCCGCCAACGAGCGCGCCCCTGCGTTGTCGCCTGATGGGCGGTGGATGGCCTACACGTCAGACGGTTCGGGCACCGATGAGATCTACGTTCAGTCGGTTGACGGTGGCACGCCAGCCCGTGTGTCGTCAGCTGGCGGAACCGAACCGCTGTGGTCGCGTGATGGACGTGAGCTGTTCTACCGTCACGCTGATCAGATGTTCGCGGTTCCAATCGTGACGAACCCATCGTTTCAACCAGGCGTGGCCGTGCGCTTGTTTGCCCGCGATTTCCAACTGGACCCGGGCGACAACCTGCCGAATTACGACGTGGCCCCAGATGGCCGGTTCCTGATGGTGCGGCGGACAGATGATCCGGTGGATCCGCGTGTCGTCCTGAACTGGCAGCGATAGTGTGCGACTGAGCTTGCTATACTGCTCGCTGCGGACGATCAATGTCTCGCCTCCGAGCTGGTAATGGGTGGTCCCTTACGCGTGCGGTCGTTGCCTGCACGCTTGCCCTTCTGGCGGCTGGTGAACCTCTCCGCGGTCAATCGCGCACCGAAACGTCGTTCGCCTCTCGGGTCGAGCGCTTTTCGGAGCCTGGCGGGTATTTCGACACTGACAATCTGATCTCCAACGAACGCTCGTATCTCCATCCACTCGACGCGCTGCGCGAACGTGGAGTGAATGGCGGCGTGTACATTGGCGTCGGCCCCGATCAGAATTTTTCCTACATTGCTCAGGTGCGCCCCTCGGTGGCGTTCATTGTCGATGTCAGGCGCGACAATATGTTGCTGCACCTGTTGTTCAAGGCGCTATTCATGATGAGCCGTGATCGGACGGAATACCTCAGCCTCCTCTTTGCCCGCCCGCCGCCTGAGGCAGACCGAAGCAGCAAAGACGGGGCCGGTAAGACAGATTTGCGATCGCTGGTTCAGCACTTCGATGCCCAGCGGCCCAGTCCTGCACAGGTGGAATCAATTCGTGCGCCCCTGCATGCCACCATCGCAGGATTCGGCGTGCCGCTGTCGACGGCCGACCGTGAAACGATCAACCGGTTCCACCGGACGTTCATCGATTCCGGGCTGTCGCTGAAGTTCCAGAGCGCCGGCCGGGCGCCCCGCAGTGTGTATCCGACGTACCGCGATCTCCTGCTTGAAACCGACCGCAGCGGCAACCAGGCCAACTACCTCGCCTCTGACGCTGCCTTTCAGGTCGTCAAGAAGCTTCAGGCACAGGACCAGGTCATTCCGGTGGTGGGGAACCTGGCTGGCGACCGAGCGCTGGCCTCGATTGCCCGACTGATGATCGAGCGGGGGGACCGCCTGTCGGCCTTCTATCTCTCCAACGTCGAACTGTACCTGTGGCAGGACGGCGCCTTCCCGCAATTCATGACGAACCTGGCCCGGTTGCCCAGCGGGCCGCGCAGCGTTGTCATTCGAGCCGTCTTTGGCACGACGATTGACGAATCGGTGCCCGGCTACTACAGCACGTCGGTCGTGCAGCCGGTTGCCGACCTCGTGCGGAATCACCAGCAGGGACGCTATCGCAGCTACTGGAGCTTGATCGCGCGGTAAACGAACGTGCGGGGGTTGTACTACTTTGGTGGCTTGGCGCCTGGAACCCGGGCGTAAGTGCGCTGCAGCTTTGCTTCGACCGCGGCGCGCTCGGCCGCGGGGACCGCTGCCAGCTTCGATCGCAGCTTGCGACGCTTTTCCTTACGCTGTTGCCGTCGGCGGATTTCCGAAGGTCTCAGACTTGCACTCATCGTATCGATGCCTCCAATGAACGGGAGTATTGTACGCCGGTCCGCTCACGTATCAACAGCCTGGCCCCCGAAGCCACTTTTCTCACCCAGTCAGGCTTTCCGGGAACCACGACGGCACGAAAAACACGCAACTAGCCGTCCTGTGCCGCCTCCTCGAGGTCTTTCAGCTGTGGCGTGGGACCGAGGACGACAATCTGATCACCAGGCTGCATGACCGCATCTGGCGGTGGATTGAACTCCATTTTGCCTTGCTGCCGTTGAATGCCGACGACGATGACGCCGAAGCGCTGTCGAAGATTGGCGTCAATCAACGACCGATTGGCGAGCGATGAGTTCTTTCCAATGGCGACCTGCTCGATGGACAACTCTAGATTTTCAGCGCTCGTGGCCAGCTCCACGAAGTCCACGACGGCAGGACGCAGGGCCGTTTGCGCCATCTGGGTCGCTCCAATCTTGTACGGCGAGATCACGCGGTCGGCACCAGCCCGTCGGAGCTTCCTCACCGAGTCTTCGGATTCTGCACGACCCACGACGAAGAGGTCGGGTCGCAACACGCGGGCGGTCAGAATGGTGTAGACATTCTCGGCGTCCGTGCCGACCGCGGCGACGAGCCCGCGCGCACGGTGAATGCCCGCACGCGTCAACGTTTCATCGTGACTTGCGTCGGCCTGGATTGCCGCATACCCGAGAGCTTGCGCCGCAGCGACACGAGCGACATCTGTGTCGATGATGACAAACGGCGTCGACTGGTGTCGAAACTGGTCGGCAATGATGCTGCCGATGCGGCCGTATCCGCAGAGGATGAAGTGATTGTTCAGGTGTTCGAGCATGCGAATGAGCCGTCGCTGTTGAAGAAACCGGTCCCAGCCACCTTCGACGATGACGCCCGCAATAGTACCGAACGTGTACAGCGCCGTGCCAACGCCACCAATCACGAGGAGGAGGGTAAATGCCTCGCCCGCCCGCGAGAGCGGATGCACTTCACGATACCCGACCGTCGCGACCGTCGTCACCGTCATGTAGAGCGCGTCCCAGATGCTCCAACCTTCGATGAGGACATAGCCCAGCGTGCCCCCGACCAGCACGAGCGTCAGCAGCGATACGGCCAGGCTCGGGCCGCGCAGCGGCAGGCCGAGCGGCGTGCGGGTCCGGGGCGTCGGCGAGGAAGCGAGGTCAGACATGCTGCGTGTATTGAGCCTGTTCATCTCCGATGTGGAAAGGAGGATGACCAGCCCCCAGGACGCGATACACTAGCATCTGTAGGAGGGAAGACGTGAATAGCTTTGCGTTGCAACCAGGACGCGTCCTGGTGGTTGCTGGTGTTGCACTTCTCTGTCTGGTTACCCAACCCGCTCGAGGTCAGCAGCCGAAGGCGGAGGTCACCGTCTACAAGAGTCCGGCGTGCGGGTGCTGCCGAGGATGGGTCGAGCACATGCGCCGCGCCGGGTTTGTAGTCAAGGCCCAGGATGTCGAGGACATTCAGGTGGTCAAAACAACGTATGGGTTGCCGCTGAAGCTGGCGTCCTGTCACACGTCGCTTGCTGGCGGATACGTTCTCGAGGGGCACATCCCGGCGGAAGTGGTCGAAAGAGTGCTCCGGGAGCGCCCGAAAGTGGCCGGACTCGCGGTACCCGGTATGCCCGTCGGGTCTCCGGGGATGGAGCAAGGGAACCGTAAAGATCCGTACGATATCGTCGCGTTCGACAAACAGGGAAAAACGTCAGTCTACGAGTCCCGGCGGTAAGTCGTTTCGATCCGTCCGACTGGCAGCCTGCCACAGTCGTCTAAAGGGCGCTCGGAGCTCGTGCGTCGCCGCGAGGAATGACGATGAAGCTGTGCCGGCCGCTCGTCGCGGTGGTGGTGCCAGTACTCTGTTTCGCGGTCCGTACAGCCAACGCCGGTCAGCAGCCATCTCACACCCCTCACGCGATCGTACGAGCCCTGAGAGTGACAGAGGCGCCGACGATCGACGGTCAGCTTCTGGAAGACAGCTGGAGTCGAGCCGAGCCTGCAACCGATCTCACGCAGCGCGACCCCGACGAAGGGCGACCCGCGACCGAGCGCTCGGAGTTTCGCATCCTCTACGATGACCGGGCCCTGTATATCGGCGCCCGGCTTTTCGATCACGACCCCCAACGGATTGTCAGGCGGCTGTCGGGTCGTGACGCGGACCCCGATGCCGACTCGCTGACAGTCGTCCTCGACCCCCTGCACGATCATTTCACGGGGATGCAGTTCCGTTTGAGTGCGGCCGGCGTGCAGTGGGATTCAGTCATCTCGAACGACACCTGGACGGACACCTCCTGGGACGCAGTCTGGAACTCTGCTGTGTCGATCGACGATCAGGGTTGGTCGGCCGAGCTGCGCATTCCGCTTTCACAACTACGGTTTGCCGCCGGTGCCCAACAGATATGGGGCATCAACGTCTCGCGTTACATCCATCGACTGAACGAGACCTCGTGGCTCGAACACGTGCCCAGGAACGAGAACGGGCTGGCGTCTCGCATGGCTCACCTCACCGGGCTTGACGGGATTGCGCCGAAGCGGCATCTGGCACTGCTGCCCTATGTGGCAGCCCGCAGCGAGTTCATCCAGCCGGCGCGGATCGGTGATCCGTTCAACGACGGGTCTCGCATGTTCGGTTCGGCCGGGCTCGATCTCAAGTGGGGGGTCACGAGCAGCCTGACACTCGACGGCACCATCAACCCGGATTTTGGACAGGTCGAAGTGGACCCGGCCGTCGTCAACCTGACGGCCTTCGAAACCTTCTTCGACGAGAAGCGGCCTTTCTTCATCGAGGGCGCCCAGATTTTCAACACGTTCGGACAGGGGGGTGCCACCGACTTCTGGGGATTCAACACGAGTGACCCTCAGATTTTCTATTCGCGGCGCATCGGCCGTGCACCACAAGTGCTGCCCGGGGCGCAATTTCTGGATCCCCCGGCAGCCACGACCATCCTGGGTGCTATCAAGCTGACCGGAAAAACGCGAAACGGGTGGAGCGTTGGTGTGCTCGAGGCGCTCACCGACGGCGAAACCGCGCCTATGGAGACCGATCGTGTCCGTGAACGCATCGAGGTGGAACCACGCACCAACTACCTCGTCGGTCGTGCAAAACGCGACTTCGGACAGCGAGCCAGCGTTGGGGTGCTCACCACGGGGGTCTTCCGTCATCTGGAGTCTGCGCTCATGCGCGCTGCGCTCCCGGAACACGCGTTCGTCCTCGGCGGAGATGGATATCTGTTCCTCGACGGCAAGCGCGAGTGGGTGGTCACGGGCAAGTTTTCTGGCAGCCACATCACGGGATCCGAAGCCGTACTGGTTAAAGCCCAACTTGCTCCCCAGCGCTACTACCAGCGACCCGACGCCCCACACCTGAGGTTCGATCCGACGAGAACCGCGCTTGGTGGGCTAGCCGGTCGGGTAAACCTCAACCGCAACAGCGGCAACGTGAAGGTCAACGCCGCGTTCTGGGGTGTGACCCCTGGCTTCGAATCGAACGACCTCGGATTCCACAATGTCGGCGACCGCTCTGGCGGGCATGGGGTTCTTCTCTGGAGCAAAACCTCAACGGATCGGTTCACGCGTTATCGTCATGTCTGGGTGGGGAAGTGGTGGACCTGGAACTTCGATCGACAACTCCAGGGCGATGGTTGGCACGTGGCGACGCAACTGAACTTGCTCAACTACTCGACGCTCAACAGCAACTTTGGGCTCCAACGTCGCGTTCAAGACGACCGGCTCACCCGCGGGGGCCCGTCGGCGACATCGCCAGGAGGAGGATTCTGGAACGTCAACTTCAGCACTGACTCGCGAAAACCCATCTCATTTCAGCTCTCGGGCGGCTCGAGCTGGGCCGAGTTTGACGGCTGGTCGGGCAGTGGCGGGCTGACGATCAGCGTGAAGCCGTTGTCGTCGCTGACACTTTCCACGGGACCGGAGTGGACCCAATCTCGTGGGACGGCGCAGTACGTTCGAACGGTTATCGATCCGACGGCAACCAATACTTACGGCGGGCGCTATGTCTTCGGGATCATCAATCAAAAGCAACTGACGCTCACCACGCGCGCCAGCATCGTCCTGTCCCCGCGAGTCGGAATCCAGATTTACACGCAACCACTTCTGGCGGTCGGCAGCTACCCACAGTTTAGAGAGCTGGCATACCCGCGAACGTATGAGTTCCTCGACTATGGCTCTCCGGGTACCACCATCTCCTACGATTCGCCGGCCCGGAGATATACGGTCGATCCGGATGCTGCGGGTCCAGCATCTTCTTTTCAATTCGACAATCCGGATTTCAACTTCAAGTCGTTGCGATTCAATGCCGTCTTCCGCTGGGAAATCAAACCGGGCTCGACCTTCTATGCTGTCTGGACTCGACAGCACCAGGACCTGGACGACCCGGGCGTGTTCAGGGCTGGCCAGGATCTGCGTGCGCTCTTTGCAGCCCCTTCAGACGATGTGTTCCTCATCAAGATGGCGTATTGGATTGGTCGCTGACCGCCAGACCTGTCGTGAAAATAGTCCCTTGTGGTGACCCTGGGCCCGCTACTCACGTTGGATTCTGGGCATGACTTTCGCAACGCGGAAATGAAGGAGAAACGCGTCATGCCAAAAGCCATCATGATTCTCATCGCCACGATCTGTGTTACCTCATTGGCCGGGGCCCAAGCTCCTGCCGGCAAACACAGCATCGCGAAAGAACCGAGAGCGGTCGGAGCCGACAATGCGCAAGCCGAAATCAAAGATACAAGCGGACGTCTGGTAGGAAGAGCGAACCTCACCCAGACGGCCGACGGCGTGCGGATTCAGACAACCCTCAGTGGGTTGCCGACCGGGATACATGGGTTTCACATTCATGAAACAGGCAGGTGTGACCCACCATTCGAGACGGCTGGCGGGCACTTCAATCCCGAGCCCAAACAACACGGCAAAGAGAACAGGATGGGGCGTCACGCCGGGGATCTTCCCAATCTGGTTGTCCCCGAGAACGGGCGTGTCCTTGTCGACGTGGTCGAACCCATGGTTTCACTGCACACCGGAGCGAACAGCCTGATGGACAGCGACGGATCGGCGCTCGTCGTTCACCAACGAGGTGATGACAACAGGACAGATCCCGATGGCAATGCGGGCTCCCGAATTGCCTGCGGTGTGATCATGAAGTAGGGATCAGACTCTTCTGTACTTGCGCGCCTGCCGGCTGGCAGTCCAACGCAGGACGCCATCTGGAAGATGCCGAGTCAGAAAGGCAATCGTGCGGTTGACGCGGCCAGTGATGCAGACGGGCCGACCTGCCATGACCGCGTCATACCCTTGACGTGCCACCTCATCAGCGTCCATCCACATCCACCGGGGCATCTGGCGAACGATCTCGCGCGTTCCGAGAACGTCGTGAAACTCGGTGTACGTAAACCCCGGGCAGAGTGCCGTGACGTGTACATCCTGACTGCGGACTTCCAGCGCCAGCGACTCAGAGAATTTGATCAGAAGAGCTTTCGAGGCGGCATAGAGCGTGTGGCCCGCTGTGGCTGGAACCAACCCCGCGAGGGAAGCCACGTTGATGATGCGTCCGTATCGACGCTCGACCATCGGGCCGACAAACCGATACGTAAGCTCGGCAACGGACGTCACCATTACCTGCAGAAAAGCGCCATGCCGTTCCCAGGGTGATGCCAAGTAGCGCCCCGCCACCCCGTAACCCGCATTGTTGACCAGCACGTCAATCGTGATTCCCGACTTCGTCAGGCGGTCCTGAAGGCGGCTCGGCGCGCCCGGGTCTGACAGGTCTTCCGGCAGCACGTGCACGATGACGTTGCGTTCCGCGCGTATCTGGTTCGCGAGCGCCTCCAGGCGCGCGATTCGCCTGGCGGTCACGACCAGATCGAATCCGTGCCGTGCCAAGACGTGCGCGAACGCGGTCCCGATACCAGCCGAGGCGCCGGTTATCAGGGCAGTCCGCCGTACAGTTCCGGATGGGATCATGCCGGGAGTATAGCGTCACGGCCTCATCAGCCAGTCGTCCGGCGGTTGTTTTCGCCGGCCCTAGACCAGGAGGAGAGCTGGCAGCCCGCTCAAGACGGCGCTGATTCGGAACAGTTCCCGGCCGTTGGCCAGGCCCGGCCAGGGAGTTCCAATCAGCGCGAGCACCAGGGCGAGTCCGAAGAAGATCGCTCCTCGAAGATGACGAGAGGCATCGGTGGTGGCTTTTCTCACCAGGACATTGCCGACGTGGGCCAGGATCAACGCCCCCATCATCAGTGTGATGTGCTCGACGGCCCAGTATCGCAGGTTCGGCGTCCGCATGGCGGCGCCCAAGTCCTTGAAGGCGTCAGTGGTGAACGGGCTCAAGACCAGGTAGAGCAGCAGTCCCAGCAGCATTTGAACGTCGAGCGACATGACCGCAAGCCTGTTCGCCCGCCGATCGGCTGGCGTCCAGGTCCGAGCAGCCAAGCGCCCACCAATAGCGCGGATTGTCGCGGCAAGGAGGAGCGCCAGGACCACCCAGCGCCCCCACGAGTGAAGAATCAACGTCAGCGAATACACACTTAGGCCTTTGCCGAGAGCTCGTCGTACGCCACCTGCAGCTGCGGCATGCCCTCGTGATCGGCGTAAGCGGGCAGCGTCCCTTTGGTGATTTCCTCAGCCGACTTGCCGGCCGCAATGCCCTTCTGCACGTAGTCCAGCATCGCGGTGAAGTAGTCACGCACCGCCAGCAGATCCTTGCTCGATCCGGTGACGGGGGCTCCGACCTTGGAGTGTCCGAAGATGTAGATGGTGTCGGCGCTGTGATCTTTGACAACCTTCTCCAGCGTCACCAGCCAGTTTCGGATCGAGGCTCCCGAGGGCCGATCGATGCGAGGATGGCGCTGATGCGACATGAGGTCACCCATGTGCACGATGTTGGCACGTTCGAAAAAGATGACACCGTCCCCGCCGGTATGTCCCGGCCCGTAGTACTTTGCCGAAACGACCTCATTGCCGATATCCAGTTTCCAGGCGTCGCTGAACGTCGTGTCGGCATAGGCCTGGTTCGCTTCGGTCTTCTGAGCCGCCGCTTGTTTGCGCTGCAGCCCGGGCACGTTGGCATGCGCCACGATCTTCGTCACAGACGGCTGCAGGGTCTTGTTGCCGCCGGTATGGTCCGGGTGGTGGTGCGAATTGATCAGGATGTCGATCTTGCGCTGCGTGCGGGGCTTCAGCCCGTCGAGAAACATCTGGGCCGTGTCCGCGAACTGGCTGTCGACCACCAGTACAGCATCGGGCGCGACGAGCCATCCAATGGTTCCCCCGCGAGCCGTAAACACGCCCATGTTGCGCCGGAGCGGCTCGAACTTGGGAACGGCAGGTGGCGGCGGAGCAGCGGCTGGCTGCTGCTGCCCGAACACGTTGACCTGTGGGAGCGTTCCGGCTGCCGCCGCCAGCGATGAGGTCACGATGAATTCGCGTCTACTCCAGCTCATTGTGAAGACTCCTTTTTTGGGGCAGATGGGGCGGATAGGGGGAATGAGCCGGATAGGGAAGCCCTTCCCGCTATCCGCCCCATCCGCCCTATCCTCCCTTTTCGCCGCGATTCTACCTTAAGGCTGGCGGATAGGTCGCTCGAAGCTCGTCGATGAACGGCTTGCGGAGATCACGGAACTCCTGAACATCATGGACCGCCGGATTGGCCCGCGTCAGAAACGAAAGATTGACTTCGCGGCCGGTCAGCAGGAAATCCGCGAGAACCACGGTATAGCGACGAGCAGGGTCCACCGGGCGCCCTTGCACGAGCCATTGGTTGCCAGCGCGACTGACGCCCCAGGTCTGGAGGTATCCGCCAGTGCCCTGATTTTTCGTGGCGCCAACATCGAGCACCGATTCGACAAGCGAGCCGTCAAAAGAGGCTTTGAGGACAGTTCCTCCGAACGGCAGCACCCGAATGACGTCGTACTCGGTCAGCGGGCCCGGGGGGAGGGTATCGTCAATCCGGATCGCACCGCCGTTGAGCAGGGCGAGATCCGCCGGGCCAGCCTCTCGGACAAAGCCCGCGAGAATCAGATCGGTCAGTTTACCTGGTCGATTGCGAACCGTGGCTTCGGTTCCGTCGAGAAGTTCGGTGGTCGTTGCGATGATGCGATCGGGCGAGAACCCGCCGCGTGTGAACCCTTCGAACGCGGCAGAGGTCCAGCGGCGAATGTGCGACTCGATTTCCGGGTCTCGAGCAATTCGCTCGTCAACCAGCTGAAGCCTTGTCGAGACCGTTGGCCGCGTGCCCGACCGTCCGAACGTCATTGTGATAACCGCAACGGATCGGATGTTGGCGTCAACCTGGATGAGCGGGATGAAACGAGGTCCTCGGCGCAGGTATGAGTTTTTGTGCTCGTGACCGCCAAGCACGAGATCGATCTCGGGATAACGCACTGCCAACTCTTCATCGCCTTCGAGACCAAGATGGGTGAGTGCGATCACGGCGTCGGTGCGCCCGGCAAGCTGTTTCAGCTGCTCCCTCGCTGCTTCTACCGGTGGCTGGTAGCGAATCCATGAAGCCGCGTTCGAATCGATTGTCAGTCCAATCAAACCAAGTCGAATGTGCCGACCGCCGACCTTGAAAGGGACGATCGCCGTCTGGACCGTGCCAGCGAACGGCCGCCCGGTGGCATCCGTCACATTACTCGAAACAATCCCGAACCGCGCTTGGGCGAGCCGCGCGCGGAAAGCGGTTTCTGAAATGTCGAATTCGTGGTTGCCGAACGTGGCCCAGTCGACCCCAATGCGGTTCAAGACATCGACGGTCTGGCGTCCGCCCAGCGCCTCACCATCGACACGGGCGGTACCAATCGCAGACGGTGACAGGAAATCCCCGCCGAGTGTCAGAAGCACGGGTTGACGAGTACGTTTGAGATCCTTGATGAGCGTCGCCAGACGAGACAATCCGCCGACACGGCCAGCTTCGATCGGGTCCAGCTCTGCCACATCACTGAAATGGACGATGGTGACGGTCGCAGGCCCTTGCGCGTCGACGCGTTGCGGGCCCGCCGGCAGCAGCCAGAACAACAAAGCGAGAATCGGCACGAGAACTCGCGGGTGGTTGACGGGCATGAGAGTTCGCCGGATCGGTGGGCGCACGTATTCTAGCAGAGCCGCTTCGCCCAAACGGGCAGGCCGGTTCGATCCACCTGAGATGGTAGGATCACAGGTGGGACCCTGATGACCCCTTCCTCGAAGTCGCACCCCGACGTCCCGAAATCTCGGCTGGATCCGGCATTCGTGGTGGCGATGCTGGCGGCGGCCGCCGTCACCGCTCAATTTGTCGGGGGGAAAGCGCTGCGCGACGCCCTCTTCCTGGCTCACCTCGACGTCACGTCACTCTCGACGATGGTTGTTGCCGCAGCTGCGGTTTCAATGGCGATGGTGATCGTGAGCTCACGGATTGTGAGTCGTCTGTCACCGGCGAGGTTTGTTCCACTCGCCTTCATGGTCAGCGCTATTCTGCTCCTCGCTGAGTGGGGGCTCGTGTACGCGATGCCGACCACCGCCGCGGTGATCGTGTATTTGCATATATCCGGGCTGGGCCCGATGCTCGGATCGGGCTTCTGGCTGATTGCGAGCGAACGCTTCGACCCGCGCACGGCCAAACGGCGATTTGGTCAGATCGCGGGGGCGGGCACGCTGGGAGGATTGCTGGGAGGCGCGCTGGCCGAGCGCGTCGGAAGTCTGTTTGACGTCGGTGCGATGCTGCCGATCCTGGCGGTGATCAACGTGTACTGCGCGTGGAAGGTGGCGCAGCTTGCGCGCGCGCAACGCCCCAGGAGCAGATCGAGAGAAGTCGAGATGGCGCCAGATCTCGCGCCGGTTCCGGTGCGGCCGGGATTGCACGTCCTTCATCAGAAACCTTACCTGCGGAATCTGGCGGCGCTCGTTGGGCTTGGAACGATCAGCGCCGGGTTGCTGGATTACCTGTTCAAGGTGCAAGCGGTCGCGGCCTTTGGGAATGGCGACAGCCTGCTTCGCTTTTTCGCCGTGTTCTATGCCGCCACCAGCCTGGTGACCTTCATCGTGCAGGCCTCATGGGCCCGGGGCATCCTCGAACGATTCGGGTTGGGGGTGACGGCCGGCACGCCCTCGATGGCAATTTTGATTGGCGGTGCAGGAGCGCTGATCGTGCCAGGACTGGAAAGTACACTGGTCGCGCGCGGTGGCGAATATGTGCTGCGGGGCTCGCTCTTCCGCTCCAGCTATGAAGTTTTCTATACACCGATTCCGCCCGCTGAAAAGCGCGCCGCCAAGTCGCTCATTGACGTGGGCTTCGATCGTCTGGGCGAGGCATTCAGCGGCGGTGCCATCTGGCTGGCGTTGCTGCTGGCGCCGGCCACGCAGTTTACCGCAATCCTTGTGCTGGCCATGATCTGTTCGGTGGTCGCCCTTGCGGTAGCCACTCGTCTCAATCGCGGCTACATCCAGGCACTCGAAGACAGTCTTCTCAACAGGGCCGTTGATTTCGATCTCTCCGATTCGGGCGACATGACGACCCGCACCACCGTGCTGCGCACCCTGCGCACGTCACGGCCCAGCCTCGAGTCGCGGGTGCGGAAGATCGACCTGGATGAGGATCCGCGCCCAAAACCCAGTCAGGCGGGCTGGGCCGGCCTCGACCCGGAGCTTCAGGAGATCATGGACCTCCGATCGCGCGATCGCGACAAGATCCGCCAGGTGCTTTGGAACGACGAGGGGCTCACGGCTCCGCTCATTCCCTACGTGGTCGAGTTGCTGGCCTGGGATCCCGTCGCCGACGATGCGATGGTCGCGCTGCGCAAGGTGGCCGAGGAACGCGTGGGGGCATTGATCGACGCGCTCATCGACCCGAACCAGGACTTCGCCGTTCGCAGGCGCCTCGCGCGAGTCTTCAGCGTATGCGTGTCGCAACGCGCAGCCGACGGGGTCGTGCTGGGTCTCGAGGACCTTCGCTTCGAGGTCCGATACCAGTGTGGACGGTCACTGGCCGCGATCCTCGAGAAGAACCCCCGGGTACGGATCGACAAGGACAAGGTCTTCGAGGTGGTGCGGCGGGAAGTGGCCGTCGGGCGCCCTGTCTGGGACAGCCACCGCTTGCTCGATAACCTGGATGTGGGCGATCATAAATCGTTTGTCGACCAGTTCGTGAAGGATCGGGCCAATCAGAGTCTGGCGCACGTGTTTACGCTGTTATCCTTGGTACTGCCGACCGAGCCCCTCCAGATTGCCTTCCGCGGTCTCCAGACCGGCGACCAGAATCTTCGGGGAACCGCCCTGGAGTACCTGGAGGGTGTTTTACCGCCGACCATCCGGGAACGCCTCTGGCCGTATCTGGAAGACCATCGTCCGACGTCGCGCGCATCGAGACCCCGCGAAGAGATTCTCGCGGACCTGCTAAGGTCGAATCAGTCGATTGTGATGAGCCTCGAGGAGCTCAAGCGTCAGACCGGACGCGATCAGGACCCTGAGACAGAGCCGAAGGGCGCGAAAACGAGATGACCCAGGACCGTAAGCTTGTCGCACGTCGCGTATCGACGCCGACCCCGAACCAGACCAACGGTACGTCGTCTGCGCTGCCGACCGAACTGCTTTCTGAACAGGTCGAACGGCTGGTGCTGTTCAGCGCCGTCGGTGCCGGGTTGTGGACGTTCGGCATCGTGCTGGACAGGCTGGTGCTTCCGCAGCTCCCCGGCGGGGTTCCATATCCGGTCTGGAAACCGAACCTGATTGAGGGCATTGGGGTGGCGATCTCCATCCTGATGTTCCTTTACACGCGATATAGCCGTCATAGCGCATTGGTCAAGACCGAAGTGGGGCTCGTGTACCTGGTGCTCAGTTCGTTCGGCATTGCCATGCTCAACACCTGGGTCATGATGCCGCCGACCACGGCTGAGATGATGAAGCTCTCCTGGATCACCATCGCGATCCTGGTCTATTCGATGATTGCCCCCTCGAGTCCCCGCAAGATGCTTGTGGCCTCGATGGTGGCGGCGTCGATGGATCCTCTGGGCGTATGGTTGGCCCACCTCAGGGGAGTCCCCGTACCGTCGGTCGCCCAGACATTCATGCTCTACCTGCCAAACTACGTGTGCGCAATCGTGGCCACGCTACCTGCGCATGTGTTGCAGCGCCTTGGACGGCAGCTCAGCACCGCGCGCGAAATGGGCAGTTATCAGCTCGTCGAACGTCTGGGGCAGGGCGGGATGGGCGAAGTATGGCGCGCCCACCATCGCCTGCTCGCGCGCAGCGCCGCCATCAAGGTCGTGCGACCCGAACTGCTTGGGGCCAAGAGCGAGAACGAGGCCAGGCTGATGCTGCGTCGCTTCGAGCGCGAGGCTCAGACGACGGCCGCGCTCAGCTCCCCGCATACGATCAACCTCTTCGATTTCGGGCTGACAGACGATGGTAATTTCTACTACGTGATGGAGCTGCTGGCAGGTCGTGATATCGAATCGCTGGTGAAAGAATTCGGTCCAGTGCCGGCCGACCGCGCGATGTTCCTGCTGCGCCAGGTGTGCCATTCACTAGCCGACGCGCATGCGCGAGGGCTCGTCCATCGCGATATCAAGCCGGCAAACATCTACGTCTGCCGCATGGGTCTCGAATACGACTTTGTCAAAGTCCTCGACTTCGGTCTCGTGAAGTACAGCGGACGTACGAACGTTCGTCAAACACTCGTGACGACCGATCACACACCGACCGGCACTCCTGCCTACATGGCGCCCGAGACGATCCTCGGCGACGCGGATGTCGATCGACGTGCCGACGTCTACGCCCTGGGTTGCGTGGCTTACTTCCTGCTCACCGGGCAGCTGGTCTTCGAGGCGGACACCCCGATGAAAATGCTCATGCACCACGTTCAGTCGCAGCCGGTGGCCCCGTCTCAGCGCACCGAAATGCGCATTGCGCGGGAGGTGGACGACCTGGTGCTGGCCTGTCTGCAGAAGGATCCGAATCTGCGGCCGCAGGACGCCGGGGCGCTGTTTCGCATGGCCTGCGCCTGTCACGCCGTCGACTCATGGAATCAGGAGCTGGCCAGGAACTGGTGGGAGAAACACTTGCCGGAACTCACCGGGCCGCTGAGCGCGGATCCGATGGCGGACGAACCGACGAGAGCGCTGCCGGTCCAGTCGATCCACTGACCCGACGATGCTCTTCGAGCTTCGTTGCGGTCTCGCCGAAGCGCTTCTCGCGAAAGGCCTGCGCGACTTGCCGCCAAGCGCCGACCACTGACCACTAGTTAGCGTTCATGCTCAGGATTGGTGTCGTGTTCCCGATAATAGTGGGCGAGTTCCTCGCTGGTCGCTTCCTTTTGCGCTTTCGCGGCCTTCTGCTTGGCTGTCTTGAACGCCGCCTTCGAGCGATCGTCTGACTTGGCCGAGAAGAGCGAGATCGTTCGCTCGACGTCCGAACTGCGACATGATGGACACGGCGGCGTGATGGCATCACGCACCAGCTCTTCGAAGTGATGGCCGCAGGCGCGGCATTTGTATTCGTAGATGGGCATCGTCTCCGGCTCCTTGAAGAGAACTCCATAGTAGCCCAGCTATTGAGCACCAGGCGTTCTCATTCTGAGTAACGTGAGACTACAAGACGCGGATTAACGCGGATCACGCGGATCTGACGACCGGCAGTCTGCCACAGCCCTTATAATTGATCACATCTTCAAGATTACCCGCTAACAAAGAGAACCACGACGAACACGAAGAAGTCACGAAGAAGCGATGTGAATCGCAACGGCACGCCGAATGCGCAGGCGGCCAGTAGCGACTCGAGAAACGTCGTGTTCGTTGTGTCGTTGTGCTTAAAAGCGTGGTGGTCTGTGAACGTACCACCGCGTACTTGAGACACGTGAAAATCTAGGACTTCGCCAGGCTGCCGGTCAGCCTGATGCGCGTAATCCGCGCCGATCCGCGTCCCGTGATCGAGCGGGGAACAGCCGATCGAATGTTCCGCTGAAGATCTGCGCCCTGGCTACGTCACTGACGCCAATTTCGCCGAGCGCCGCCGATTGTTGTTCGAAAACGTCTTTCACCCAGCCGCGCGGAAAAAAGGATGAATCGCTGCCGAACATGAGGCGTTCGGGGCCGACAACGGCGAGGGCCTGTTTGAAGACGGCTGGGAGCGTCAGGCCAGGGTGATAGCGCATCCAGCCGTTGGAGCTGGACGTATCGAGGATCACGTTCCCACAGACATCCGCAAGCATCAGGGCTTCACGAAGCAGTCCCGCACCAAAGTGAGGCAGGATGATCGGAACTGTCGAGAACTCTCTGGCGAGAGGTTGTAGATCGAGCGGCTGGCCCAGCCGGACATCGAATGAATTGGGAAGGCCGAGCTTCACCCGCGCACCAATCGAGAGCACACCGCAATGAACGAACACAGCCGTCCCAGGCCGTGCCGCTGCGATCTGCAACATCACGCGAACCGCTGGATCTTGCAAGCTGTAGCCGTGAAGGGCGGGGAAGAGACAGATCGTCTGCAATCCGCCCCGATCGAGCGCCGATCCAGCCTGGCCGGCGGCTTCGGGCGCGGTCGGGTCCACCATGAAAAACCCCACGAACCGCGTGGGATGGCGCCCGACGGCCAGAGCCACTGACTCGCCATCACCAGGCACGCTGGCAATCAATGCCGCTCTGGCTATCTCGTGCTTGTCGAGCTCGGCGAGCCATCGATCGGCAAGCTGATCAGCAGGGCCCGGCGCGTCCCAGCCGAGCCGATCGAGCGCCACGACGTCGGATGCCTCTTGGGCGGATGGTTGGAGACCTCGTCCAAGTCCCGCAAAAAACCTTTGGGAGAAGAAATGACAGTGCGAATCGTTCATGGGAGGATCGCCGCGCGTGGCTTCGGCATCAGGAGAGTTCGAGGTAGTTCAAATCCTTGCCGTAGGTTTCTTCGAGGCCGCGCAACGACGCGAAAGCAATGGCAAGCGCCACGAGCCCCACGATCATCGCGCTGGCGCGAATACCCATGGTCGGTCGGAGAGCCTCGAAAACCGACGTCAGCACGACCACCGCACCCCGGACAAAATTAGGCGCCGTTGTGGTCACCGTCGCCCGGATATTGGTCCCGAATTGTTCGGATGCGATCGTGACGAAGACCGCCCAGTAGCCGGCTGCGATACCCAGGATCGTGCACACCACGTAAAACGCGGTGAGAGAGATGTGCGCCACGGCGAAATACAGGACGATGGCGATTGTCGTCATGACGAGAAAGAGTCCGACCACTTTGTTGCGGCTTCTGATGAGCTGGCTGAGCGCCCCGCTGGCGAAGTCGCCGATGGCGAGACCGATATAGCAGAACATAACGGCGCGGCCCGGATTCGGGATCGCAGGCATGTTCATCGCCCGTCCGAACTCTGGGGAGAATGTGACGAGAATGCCCACGACGTACCAGATGGGCATACCGACGAGCACGACCCGCATGTACTTCCAGCGCGTTTTCGGAGATGTGACGAGCTGGAGAAAGTTACCACGCGCGACGTCGCGGCGCTTGATGCCTTCGAACATGCCGGATTCTGCAACGCCGATTCGAAGACCCAATAGAGCAA
The DNA here is from genome assembly GCA_036556585.1 of Vicinamibacterales bacterium. Taxonomy (GTDB): domain Bacteria; phylum Acidobacteriota; class Vicinamibacteria; order Vicinamibacterales; family JAMQPK01; genus DATBJG01. The sequence goes on along the minus strand of DATBJG010000282.1, from coordinate 32,231 downwards.
TTCCCATAGCGCCGCCTACGAAGTAGGCAATGCGCCAGTCAAAGGCGTCGCCAACGAGCGAGGCAACAACGGCGCCAAAGATGCCGACGGTCGCGACGATCATCGTGCCGTAGCCACGGGTATGGGGGGGGAGGATCTCGCTGACGAGGGTCACGCCGGCGCCAAGCTCGCCGGCAAGGCCGATTCCCGCGATGAACCGAAGCACCGCGTACTGAGGCACGGTGTTGACGAACCCGTTGGCGATGTTGGCCAGCGAGTACAGGACAATCGAGCCAAACAGCACCGACAAGCGTCCCCGTTTGTCCCCAAGAACACCCCAGATCAGGCCACCGATGAGCATGCCTCCCATCTGCATGTTCAGCAGGAGCACGCCCTGGCTGAGAATCTGGTCCTCGGGGACTCCAATGCTGCGCAGGCTGGTAATCCGGACGATGCTGAAGAGAATCAGGTCGTAGATGTCGACGAAGTAGCCGAGCGCCGCGACCAGGATTGCGAGCGCGACGCCCTTTGACGGAAGAACAGATTGAGTGCTGTCCGGGGCAGACGACGCAGTGCCGGGCATGGGCGCCCATTGTATCCTGCCCGGCTCATCGTCGGCCCGTGCACAGCTGTGCACCGGGATCGTTACAGCGAATCGAGAAACTTCAACAGCCTTGCTTTGTCCTGCGCGCTCAACGCCTGATATTGACGCCGCACTCCTGCGGCCTGTCCTCCATGGCGGAGAATGGCGTCCTCGCGGGTAAATGTCAGGCCATCGTGCATGAGACGGTTCCGGGTCCGTAACGCCCACAGCGGGGCGGTCCGGATCTTGTTGGTCGTGATCGCGTATTCCGGCGTCGGAAGGACCGGAATCCCGTCGCCCGATCCGATGTCGTGCAACAGGAAGTCGCTATAGGGATGGAACACCTTGTTGCCAAGTGCTGGAGGGACTGTAAGAGCGCCGCCGTTGATGGCGGTTCCGGGTGCAGCGGTGGTGAACGTGGGCACGTGACAAACGGCGCAGCCAACCTTTGTGAATAGGGCTTCGCCCAATTGGACCTCCGGCGTGAGGGGCCCACGGCTGGGCGCTTTCGTCGCCCGCATGAAGTTGGCGAACGCCTGAACGTCGATCCCATCGTCCTCCGGATCAGCCACGGGGTCGAACCTCGACACATCGCGTCCAGCCGATGTGTTTTCCTCTGGAAGCGTCGGCGTCGTAATACCCATTTCATTCAGGTAGGCATCTGCGGAAAACGACTCGAGGCTCGCATGCTGGCTCTTCCACCCGAAACGGCCAATGCGGGCTCGGCTGTTGGCTTCGAGTACAGGAACCATAACAGCAACCCCCCGCAGTGCGGGCGGCTGTTTGTCCCGGATGGCGGTGAGAACGCTGTTGGGAATGGCCTCGATGAACCCCGAACCAAGCGTGTTGGTCGAGATGCGGAACGTACGGATGTCGTCTGCAAACGCCACGAGCTCGGTGATGTTGGGATGCGTCGCACGGGAGTGGACCAGCGATCCTCCCAGCGACTCGAAGAACTGGCCGTTCACCATGCGCCCGGTTCGATGTTCCGCCACCTGACTCGCGCCGCCCGTGACGACGTTCTGATGGCACTCACGGCAGCTCTGGCCGTTGTAGGTCGGTCCCAGGCCGTCTTCGATCTTTTCGGTTTCTTCGAAGATGAACCGGTTGTCGTTGAAGGATCGAAGCGGGACGACATTGTCTTCGTCGATTTCGTCGAATGGCGGACCTTGCGGATTGAAGCCGTTGGTCTGATTGTCGAAACCAACGGGTGCCTCTGTGACCCGCGCGGCAGTGGCAGGCGCAGCCCGTTGGGTTGCCGCGGCATCCGCCGCCACGGCAGCCGTAGCCGGTCCTTCATCGTCTATCATGCCGTCGTGCATGAAACGTGCGCGGCGAGTCTGATCGCTTTGGCCCTGGACCACGAGCGAGAGAAAGACGAGGCCGAGGCCGGCACCACAGAGTGCTGAAACAATGGGCGGGGCGGCTCTGGGCGTCTTGCGGTCGCGTCCATGTTCGTCATGCTTGTTCCAGATTGCCGGATCCATACGCTCCCCCTTTGTCAGATCGCGCGATCGGTTTGGCAGGTGTACACACCTCCGTCCGACCGTTTGGCGGCGCTGCAGTCACCGCGCTACGCTGTAGGTTGTCGTTGTCGATTGTTTACACGGTCGAGTGGGGATCTCGATTGCCGCACGCAGACTGCAAGGCTCAAGCCAGAAACGTCACCTCAACGGTTGAGCGCACGGAGACGTTACCCTCACCCGTGATGATGAGCGGCGAGCATCATGTAACTTCTGCTGCCTGCCCATCATGTCGATGACCGGAGTGATGGGTGAGTGCCCACTTCTACTACAATGCATGCGCTCTCGCGTGCGACATCGGCGACGTTCATGATCATCAAACCTCGCATTCGCGGTTTTATCTGCACGACGGCGCATCCCACCGGTTGTGCGGCGCTGATCGATCGTCAGATCTCCTGGGAGAAAACGCAGGGACCGCTGGCACGACCACCTCGAAATGTGCTGGTCATTGGCGGCTCTGGCGGTTACGGATTGGCTTCTCGAATCGTGACCGCCTTTGGTGGCGGCGCTCGTACGGTTTGCCTCTCGTTCGAGAAGGAGCCCTCCGCAGAGCGCACAGCGAGCGCAGGTTGGTACAACAATCTCGCATTCGATCGCGCCGCGGCGGCCCAGAATCTGTACGCTCGGTCCATTAACGGGGACGCGTTCAGCGACCAGACCAAAGCGCAGGTTGCCGAGATCGTACGCCACGACCTGGGAGGTCTCGATCTACTTGTCTATAGCGTTGCCGCTCCGGTGCGGACCGATCCCACAACCGGTGTGCTTTATCGGAGCGCGATCAAACCGGTCGGCCGCACTGTCCACATCAAGACGTTGAACGTCGAAAAAGGGGTCGTTCACGACATCGATCTGGCGCCGGCCAGCGATGCGGAAGTGCAATCAACTGTAAAGGTGATGGGAGGCGAGGACTGGGAGCGGTGGGTGACGTACCTGCATCAGCAAAAGCTGTTGCAAACAGGCTTCAGGACTGTGTCGTTCACCTACATCGGCAGCGAGCTCACGTGGCCGATCTACTGGGAAGGTACGCTGGGCAAAGCCAAGGAAGACCTCGACCGCGCCGCGTTAGCCATTCGCCACGAACTTGCCGCGCTGCAGGGTGAGGCTCGCGTTGCCGTACTCAAGGCTGTCGTGACACAGGCCAGTTCGGCAATTCCTGTCGTGCCCCTCTACGTCGCCCTTCTGTTCAAGGTGATGAAGGAAAAGAACCTCCACGAGGATTGCATTCGCCACATCGACCGTCTGTTTCGCACCCAGCTTTGCACCGAGGGTGTGCCCCGGCTGGACCACGTGGGCCGTCTGCGCGTCGATGATTGGGAGCTGCGCGAAGACGTGCAGGCCGAGGTTCGTCGGCGATGGGAAGCCGTCGAAACGGATAACGTGATGGAACTGTCCGATCTCGAAGGATTTCGACGAGATTTCTTGCGGATTTTCGGCTTCGAAGTCGAAGGCGTCGACTACGACGCCGACGTCACGCCCTGAGGCTTCAACCAGCCAGTTTTTCCTCCCGTTGGTTGACCACTTTCGCACTCAGAACGCCCGGCGCCGCTCGAGTGCCAAGGTGAGAATTCTCTTTCCACCTGCGCGTTGCGCTTGCGCCACGGCTGGGACGGACCCCATCATAGAGCTATGGCACTTGACCGAGCAGAGGGTAGCCGATGACCCCGGAGCAGGCGTGGACGATTGCGGGCGCGGTATTGACGAGCCTCGCCGGCGGAGGGGCTATCGTGCTGGCCCTGAGCAGCTGGCTGGCCCGGTCGTGGGCTCGGCGGATGTTGGAAGAGGATCGCGCGCGGTACCATGCCGAGCTCGATGCGGTCAAGCACACCTACACGCACGAGCTGGAACGGTTGAAAGACGATCTCGAAGCTTCAAACCGCAAGCTCCACGCTCATCTCGATCACGCCGTCCTCGTCAGCCGCCCGCAATTCGAGGCCGAGTTCAGGACGCTCACCAACACCTGGGAGCGGATTGCCGACCTGCGCGCTGTTTTTCCTGTCTTGGACGAGCGTCCCAACAATCGGACTCGAGCCAACGATACCGAGTACGGAACCTGGTGCGCCAAGGTTCGAGCCGAGTTCGTTCCTAGGGCCGATGCGCTGATGAACTCGGTGACGGCACAGGCGCCGTTCTATCCGAAAGAACTGCTGGAGGCGCTGTCCGATCAGATTCAGATTGCGAAAACCGCTCTGTCCGAGGCCATTACCGACAACCCGCGAGAGTCACCGGACTACGTCAGGCGTCGCCGTGAGCTACACCAGAATTTTGAGTCTGGCGCGAGTCGACTCCTCGACATGATTCGCGATCGTCTTGCTCACCTGACCATCGTCCAGGACACTGTTCCCGCATAACAAAGCCATCAGCCATGAGCCATCGGCCATCAGCTGTCGGCTGAAGGCTGTCGGCTGAAGGCTGTGAACTCAGGTTTCCGTTTTCTTCGAGTCTTCCATATCGGCGCGCAACCGCCACAGCCAACGGCCGGCGGCGACGAGCGCCAGGCCCACAGCACCTCGCCCAACGAGTCCGGCTGTTCGACCCGACTGCTCAGCGCCTCCGTCGGACCGCGGTTGGGTTCTGGCACGATTGCGGGCCCGGCGTTCGTCGGCTGGCACCCACCGGATCAGGTAGGCGAACGACTCGGACGCGCAGACAGGGCACATCTGGGCTTCGTGGATTTCTTCACAATCGAGACACAGGCGAGCGGTTCGTAGCTGCACGCTCTCAGTGTAAGCGAGTGACGCGGACCCGGGGAAGACGCTGGGAAAAGTCTCAAGTTTCAGGTCTCAAGGCTCACTTTCTCTTGGAACTTGAGACTTCAGCCTTGAGGTTTCCCATTATTGCCCGTTCGATGATAATACGTGGCTCGACACGGGTCGGCTCTGGTCCGAGCTGCCACAGGCTGTTCTGAAGTGAAATGGTCGCGAATCTTGCAAGCCGACGATCCCGGATTCGAGTGGCAACGTGCATGTTGGTATCGTGCGCCGCGGCCGCGTGCATTGGATTGATGCACAGCCCCGGGTTGGCCGCCCAGAGACCCAGGCCCGTTCTCAGGTCGCAGCTCGTGTGGTTCGACCGCGCGGGTAATCGGCTCGAGCCGCTTGGAAACCTTGCCGATCACCTCGGTCTCGAACTCTCCCCGGACGGCAGGCAGGTTGCTGTTGCCATACTCGATCCGACTGAGGGGACCCCTGACCTCTGGCTCTATGACGTGCCCGATGGTCGGCGCACCCGGTTTACATCCGATCCTGCGGACGAGAACTGGCTCATCTGGTCGCCCGACGGGCGCCGGGTGATCTTCAATTCATTCGGTCGTGAGCGGCTCGAGCTTCGTCAGTCGCCATCGAGCAATGCACGAACGGAAAGCGTCCTTCTTGATGATGCAGACGGCAAGTGGCCGCTCAGCTGGTCTCCCGATGGCCAGGTCATCCTGGTCGTCAAGAACAGCGCCGAGACCAGCAACGATATCTGGGTGTTGCCGTTGTCAGGTGATCGGAAGCCCTATCCGTTCTTGCGAACGGTTGTCGCCGAAAACTGGGCGGCTTTCTCGCCCGATGGGAAGTGGGTCGCCTACAGTTCGACGGCGACGGGACAGGCAGAGGTGTACGTGACACCCTTCCCGGCCGGGGATCACCAATGGCGAGTGTCCGAGGACGGTGGAAGTCAGGCCCGGTGGCGCCGCGATGGCAGAGAGCTCTTCTATCTGGCACCAGACAGGATGCTCATGGCAGCATCGGTCAGCGCGCAGGGCTCGGATTTCGTCGTGGGCGCAACCGAGCCCTTGTTCGAGTTCCGGTTTCCTTACGGGCAGTATCACGCGTTTGATGTCAGCGCCGACGGGCAGCGGTTTCTTTTGAACCGGCTCATAGTGTCGCCGGGTGGAGCGGCGGTCGCCGCCCTTCATTGACCGGCCAGGGAGAGTAGACATGGTTTCATGGCGTCGCTTCCGAGGATTGTTGTGGACGGGGTGTTTCATCGTGGCGCTCTCGGGTGTGGTGTGGGCGCAGGCGGCGCCAGCCGCGCAGGAGGGGTTCCAGCCTCAAGTGGGGCAGGCCGGGAAGGACGTGGTCTGGGTTCCCACTCCGTACGTGCTTGTTGAAAAAATGCTCGACATGGCCAAGGTCGGGCCGCAGGACGTCGTGATGGATCTGGGTTCGGGTGACGGCCGCAATATCATTGCGGCCGCCAAGCGCGGCGCGAGGGCCATTGGGGTCGAGTACAACCCCAACATGGTCGAGCTGTCTCGAAAGACGGCGGCAAAGGAAGGCGTGAGCGACAAGGCCACGTTCATCGAGGGCGACATGTTCGAAGCCGATATCTCGAAGGCGACCGTCCTCGCGCTGTTTCTCCTCCCCGACAATCTCCGTCGGCTCACCCCAAAATTCCTCGATTTGAAGCCCGGCACCCGTATCGTCGGAAACACCTTTGGCATCGAAGGGTGGGCGCCAGACGAGAGCGACACATCAGGCGGTGATTGCGGCAGCTGGTGCCAGTCGCTGTTGTGGATCGTCCCGGCCAAAGTCGCGGGAGTTTGGCGACTGCCCAAGGGTGAGCTGGCGCTGTCACAGAGCTTTCAAGTCATTGCCGGCACGTTGACGGTTGGAGGCACCTCCACACCCATCGTGAACGGCAAACTTCGCGGAGAGCAGATCAGTTTCAGCGCCGGCGGCAACGAGTACAGCGGGCGTGTCAACGGCGATTCGATTTCCGGGGCCGTCAAGTCCGCGTCTGGGAACAGCGATTGGACTGCGACGCGCGTTTCCAAGTAGCGCGAGGATCCGGTCACGAATTTTCTATTGTCGAGCGCTGCCGGGCATTGGTCCGGGAGCGCTCGACGTGGTGGGTCTCACGTGTCAGCTCCAGATTTCCGGCGCGGGTCTGGTTACTTGCGTCCTTGAAGCATGGCTAGATGGACGCGGGCGACCCCATACATGTAACCGCCCATCCGAAAACGCTCGCTGGCGGCAAGCGTGATGTGTTCGAGTGCTTGCGGCCGGTTGCTCAGTGCTTCGAAATACAGCCCCAGGTAGAGATGCGCGTAGAATTGCGCGCCAGGCTGATTGCCAGCTGCCGTGAGCACTTCGTCTGGCTGCATCGTGCCGCGGAACATCTCGTAGATTTCACGCATGGGTGCGCGGGAATCGGGGCCAACCGGCAAGAGCGCTTTTCGGGCCGCCGCAGGTGATTCGGCACGAGCCACACACAGAAAGTGCCAGGCGGCGTTTTCCACGTCGTTTGGGTTCACCGTCCGGTGAGATTCGAACTGCTCCCGGCAGTCGCGATATCGCCCGGCGTAGTACAGCGCGATCCCGCGCTGCCAGAGCTGCGGCGCCGAGTCTGGAACGAGCTTGATGAGGGTGTCGAACCCGGTGGCCGCCTCGGCAATTCGTCCTGCTTGAAAATCGGCGACGGCTCGCTCGAAGACTGCTTGCGGTTGTTGTTCTGGAACTTGCGCCACGACCGCCGTTGCCAGCGTTGACAGGAAGACAGCCGCGAAGATTCGGTTTACCATTTGCGGGGCTCAAAGCTCTCTATCTTATGCGACCACTCATCTTTCTTCTTGCCTTTGTCGGTGCAGCGGCTCTCAACACCGTCCTCAGCAGTGCCGACCGCGACTGGCCACAGTTCCTTGGTCCCGATCGCAACGGCGTTTACGACGGTGCGCCGCTGCTCGAGTCCTGGGGTGCGAACGGACCCCGCGTCGTGTGGCGCAAGCAGGTTGGCCAGGGATTCAGTGGCCCCGTCGTAGTGGAAAACCGCCTCATTCTGTTCCACCGGGTCGGAAATCGAGAAGTCGTCGAGGCGTTCGACACGCGAAGCGGCACCTCCGAGTGGCAGTACGGATATCCGACGACCTATCGAGATGATTTTGGATTCGACGAAGGGCCACGTGCCGTGCCCGTGGTCGTCGATGGGGTGGTTTACACGTTTGGTGCAGAAGGGCAGTTGCACGCCATCGATCTCGCCAGCGGCAAGAAGATCTGGAGCGAGGATGCGATGCGACGCTTCAAGGTGTCGAAGGGGTTCTTTGGCGCCGCGGGATCACCTCTAGTCGAGGATGGGCGCGTGCTGGCGAATATCGGCGGTGACAAAGCCGGTATCGTGGCATTCGATGCCAAGACCGGAAAGGTCTTGTGGACCGCGACCGATGACGAAGCCAGCTATTCGTCGGGGACGCCTGCGCTGCTGGGGGGACGGCGCCTTGCCGTTTTCCTGACAAGAGCCGGACTCGTGGGCCTCGATCCGGCGACCGGCATGGTGCAGTTCCAGCGCCGGTGGCGGGCGCGGATGGCGGCGTCTGTCAACGTGGCATCGCCCGTCGTGATTGGTGATTTGCTGTTTGTATCGGCCCAGTACGGTCCAGGTGCTGCGGTGATGCGTGTCGAGGGCTCCACGCTGACTGACCTGTGGTCGTCAGACGACATCCTGTCGAATCATTACGCAACCAGCGTGTATCTGGATGGCCATCTCTACGGGTTTCACGGTCGGCAGGAATTTGGTCCCAGCTTTCGCGCAGTGGAGTTCCGGACGGGGAAAGTACGGTGGAGTCAGGAGCAGTTTCGAGCAGGTAGCGTGACCCTCGCGGGCAAACGACTGCTCATCATGCGGGAAGGTGGAGAACTCGTACTCGCCGAGGCGTCACCTCAGGCATTCCGTCCCATTGCTCGTGCGCAGGTTCTGCCGGCGACGGTGCGTGCGTATCCCGCCATTGCCGACGGCTTCGTTTACGTCCGCAACGAGAACACGCTCGTTTGTTTGGATCTTCGGCCGAACTGAAAACTGCCTAGGAGTTTGCGCCGCGGGGTGCTCGCTGATCCACGAATGCCCCAAAACAGACGACCCCGGTTGCCAGTTCCAGGTGGGAGGGATCCCGGACTGCATCGCTCGTCCACTCGCGTACGACTGCAACGGCAATTCCTATCAGCAGGCCGGCCAGGGCCCCTAATGCCATGATGAACAGCTTGTGCGGATAGACCGGTTCGAGTGATGCCATCGGCGCGGCGGCAATCGTAATGGGGCGTGCGGTGGAGTCGGCGCTGGCGGCGGCTTCGTGCTGTCGTTTGAGTGACGCGAGGTAGATCTGCTCGGCCCGGCTGCGCCTCTGGTCGAGTTCCGCCAGGAGTGATGCGCTTGCCTCGGCGCCATTGGTTGCGCGACCCGCCAGCACGGCCGTCTGTTGCGCGTTTTTCAGCTCTTCTTCTGCTCGTGCCAGATTCTCACGTAATCTCTCGGTATCGACCTCGGTTGGCACGATCTTCCGAGACGGTCGGCTCATCGCACGACGAGCCTGATACCTCTCGAGCAGAATTTCTTCTACCTTGACGGCCGCAGCCGCGTCGGCCATGCGCAGGCGCAGCACGATGACGCCGTTACCCGTCTGAGACTCGACCTCCAGCGCGCGTTCGAGGAGCACGATCGCCAGGTCCCGGTCGCTCAGCCGTTGTTTCAGATCGAGCGCGATTAGTGCCTCGTCCAACTGGCCGCGAGCCCACGACAGACCTTGCTGCCCTGCGAACTGCAGTTGGTCGACGAGTCCATCAGTGTGACGCACACCCGAATTGAACGCGCGGGGGCCGGCCGCATCGACAACCTCGCCTAGCAACTGCCGGGAACGGAGCACGTGAATCTCAGAGGCGACCTCGGTACCGTCGCGACCGACTGGAATCGAAATGGCCGCGCGAGCTTCATAGACTTCGGGAATCACGCTCTGAGTGACATAGACCTTCAGAAGGGTTACGACGAAGATGCCGACGACGACCAGACGCTGTCTTGCCAGTGCGTCACGCAAGCGAGCGAGTGGGGTCGAGACCCGGACTTCGCCAGAAGATGTCTCGTGGGTTGACCTGAAGAAGAGGTTCGACAAGTGGGACGCTTCTCCTACTGGTCAGCCTGGCGGGAATCGGCAGGTGTGTGATCGATGACACACCCGAGGATCTTCAAGCCGCTGCGCGCACAAAGGTCGCGAGCGGCCACCACCGACGCATTCGTACTGCCGCTTCCGGGAACGACCAGAAGCGTCGCGCCGCAGCATCTTCCGGCCGTGAGTGTCGCAATCGAATCAGACGCAGAAGGACCACAGCAGATCACCATCCCGGCCTGCGTTTGCCAGTTGTCGAAGCTTTGAGCAAACTGAGCCGAGACAACCGAGCCGCGACGGATCTGCTGGCGCCTGGGAGGACTCAATACTGCTGCTGACGGCCGTCCCATCGGACCTGGGTTTAGCCAGCTCGCAGAGTCCGTTTCCGTCAACGGGTAGAACTCATGCCCCGCGTCACTGCCTTCGCCGGGCTCGAGATCGACGACGAGCACAGGCGTTTCACGCAAGTGGACGAATGCGAGCGCCAGTTCCCGTGCGACCCGACGAACGGTCTGGCCCGGTTCCACGCCGCAGACCATCAGGCTGTTGGTTTGAGCCTTGTCGAGGGCGGCCCGAATTTGGAGGGCCAATCGCAACGCGTCTTCCTGAGCGGGTGGAAGCCGCGGGTCGGTTTTTGGCGCCCGCGTTGGTGTTGGGGCCGACTGCCGGACGGGTGACGGCGTCTCGGGTGGCGGTGCTTGATGTCTGATTCGACCGCCCGGAGTGCCGGGCTTGGGTGCTCTCCTCTCCGGCGACGTCGGCTCAAAATCGATTGACGTTTGATCAGAACCACCGTCGCGCGGATCGACTTCGTCGTCGGTCAGATCGAGATGGGTTGGGACAATTGGCACACGGCGACGTGATGGTCTCGGGCGTAGCTCTGCGTCGCGGTTGGGCGAGGAAGCTGGTTCGGGCCGGAGACTGTCGTAGCGGTCGAGTGCGTCGAGCAGTCGAGTCACGATTGGTTACCCACACGTATGGACACCACGGACATCGCCATTACAGCTCTGCTCTGAGCAAGCGCCATACCGCCAGATTCGATTGTCGCTGCCGCCTTCAAGCGACTGACTCCACGGGACTTCTTCCGGTGGTTCGAGCTGCGCGTTCTTGAAGATGTGTCACGTTTGTCTGCCGAAAGTAGACAAATAGTCTCCGCCCGGCAGACAAATGGCATGCTCGAAAGAGATAACGGATCTGAAAGGCAGAGAAGCGCACGCGTACGGTAGAAGGCTTCCAGGCGTGGGAAAAAGGGGTGTCATGGAGCGGACATGTGGCTGGTTTTCCGGCTCGCAGGATTCGGTTCGGCGAACAAGTTCACCGAAAGGGGAGTTTTTTGACGGGTCACCCGAAGAAAACCCTCGGGGCAGCGACTTGTTTGAGGAAGATCCGTGATTTGGTAACATCTGCCGGGTCATACGCGGCTAGAAGTCCGGGATCCGGCAGTATTACATCCGTTTGTGAGGTCAACGCACATGGAGAGACTACATTCGACACGGCGATCGTGGTTTACGGTCTGCTTGCTGGTTATCGCCGCCAGCGTGTTTGTGGGAGCGCAGGCCACTCAGGCGCCCACCGCACCGTTCGAGCCGAAGGTCGGTCAGGAGGGCAAGGACGTCGTGTGGGTACCGACACCCCAGTCCCTCGTGGACAAGATGTTGGATATGGCCAACGTCACGTCGCAGGATTTCGTCATGGACCTTGGTTCGGGCGACGGGCGGACGGTCATTACGGCTGCCAAGCGTGGTGCGCGGGCCATGGGCATCGAATACAACCCGAACATGGTGGAATTGTCGAAACGCAATGCCACAAAAGAAGGCGTGGGCGACAAGGCGACGTTCGTCAAGGCTGACCTGTTCGAGACCGATCTCTCGAAAGCCACCGTCATCACCATGTTCCTGCTGCCCGACATCAATTTGAAGCTGCGCCCAAAGATCCTGAACCTGAAGCCTGGAACCCGCATCGTGTCGAACACGTTCACGATGGAAGACTGGATGGCGGACGAGACCGAACGGGTCGACAACTGCACGAGCTGGTGCACGGCCTTGTTCTGGATCGTTCCGGCCAAGGTTGCCGGTACCTGGAAGCTGCCGCAAGGGGATCTGACGCTGAAACAGCAGTGCGCAGATTTCGGACGGCAAGCTGAAGGGCGATCAGTTGACGTTCTCGGCTGGCGGTGTCCAGTACACTGGGCGAGTGAACGGCACCACGATCAGTGGAACGACCGGATCAGGTGCGGCCTGGAATGCGACGAAGATCAGCGGGTAAAAGAAGCCGAAACCGACAACTCTAAGGAGATTCGCTCATGCCTGTGACTCGTGACCTTGTGACAAGCTGGCGAGGACCGCTGACGCTCGGGCTCCTGGTGATTGGAGTTATTGCCTCGGCGTGTGGTGGTGCCGAGTCTCCACCGGCACAGCCGGCTTCCGAACCGCCTGCGGCGGCAGCCCCGCCGGCGGCCGCGAGCGCGCCCCGCGTGTATTGGGTCGAACCGGTCGAGGGCGCGATGGTGAAGAGTCCCGTGAAGCTTGTATTCGGCATCGAAAACTACGAGCTTGCCGCGGTGCCACAGGGTACCGTCACCGCGTCGCGCCCGAATCTGGGGCACCATCACGTGGGCGTGGACATCGACTGCCTGCCGCCAGGGACCGAAATTCCGAAAGCGAATCCCTGGGTACACCATGGCAGCGGCGCCACCACCATGGACATGCAGCTGCCGCCGGGTCCGCACAAGCTGACGCTCCAGCTGGGCGACGATCTTCACAAGACGATTGAGGGGCTCTGCCAGACGATCAACATTACCGTCGTGCAGTAGAAAATCATCGAAGGGCTCGCTTGGCGGGCCCTTCGACAGTTCCCACCTCACAGCCGCCAGGTTCCGGCCCGGCTACTTGCTCTTCCGCTCCGATGCGCTCCGCCTCTTGAGGTCCTGGCCGTGGGCACGCGCGTAGGTCTGGATGTCTTTGAACTGACCCTTCGAGTCCCGGACCGCATAAAGCTTCTTCCCTGACGTGCTGCGATGGGTCGTGCGTTTGGCTGCCATGTTTGTCTCCTTCAGCTCGTGGACGCCCGAGTATAGCGGGATCCCACGGTCGTAGACTGGATATCGACGTTGCTGACGAACACCGCGGCCGTTGTGACGAATACGCTCATATAAGGGTGCACTCCTTCACGACCGCAGCCTGCCGGAATATTCACGACATCACACCTGCATTCCCCAGCGGCGGACGGTGCGATTCTCAATCGATTGAAAAATCACGTGCTCGACGAACAGACCGAACAGGATCACGGTCAATAGACCGGCAAAGACGTCCGGGATCAGCAGCTGGTTCTTGCGCTCGAAGATGTACCAACCCAGCCCGCCGGAGCCGGAGCTGACGCCAAACACGAGCTCGGCGGCAATCAAGGTGCGCCAGGCGAATGCCCATCCAATCTTCAATCCGGCCAGGATGCTCGGAAATGCGCCAGGGACGAGGATACGCATGACGTAGGCGGCGCCAGACAGACCATAGTTCTGTCCGACCATCCTCAGCGTCGGGCTGACCGCACGAAATCCGGCAAACGTGTTGAGCGCGACAGCCCAGAGTACCGCGTGCACGAGCACGAAAATCACGCTTCCATCCCCCAAGCCAAACCAGATGAGCGCCAGCGGCAGAAGCGCGATTGACGGCAGCGGATTGAACATCGACGTGAGGATCTCGAGCAGATCGGCGCCCAGGCGACTTGCGCTCGCCAGAGCCGTCAGCAGACCTGCCAGCAGCAGTCCGAGCAGGTAACCTTTGAGGAGAAGCTGGATTGTGTACGCAGCCGCGCGCGGGAGTTCGCCCGAGGCAATCGATGACGCCAGTGCCATGACCGTGCCCGAAAACGTCGGGAAGAGCAGCGGGTTGTCGAGGGATCGCGCATACGCCTCCCACCCCAAGGCCAGGAGCACGAGCAACAGGGCCTTGCGGAGGAGGGCGTTGCCATACAGCCTCTCCCAGACCGTGAGCGGTTGCACGACGACGTCAAGGGCAACCGAATCAGGCATGGGTGAAAAGCAGCTCCTCGATGCGCGTTGACAGGGCTCTGCCGGAACCATCGACATGATCGATGCCGCCGCTCTCCACCTCACCTTTGACCTGGCCCGGGTGGGCGCTGAGCAGGAGGATCCGGTTGCCAATCCGAATCGCTTCGGGAATCGAGTGGGTGACAAAGAGCACCGTGAACTTCGTCTCATCCCAGAGTTGCAGCAGTTCTTCCTGCATCTGTCCTCGCGTCAGCGCATCCAGCGCGGCAAACGGTTCGTCCATGAGCAGGATGTCAGGCTCCATAGCCATTCCACGGGCGATCGCGACACGCTGTTTCATCCCCCCGGAGAGCGTATGAGGATAGCTGTCGGCAAACCGCGTCAGCTTGACCTTCTCGAGGAGCGCGCGTGCGCGGTCATCGGCGTCGCGGCGCGAGCGCTTGCCGCTAGCGGTCAGCGCAAACGTGATGTTGTCCTTGACGGTCTTCCACGGAAGCAGTTGGTCGAATTCCTGAAATACGAAGACGCGATCGGGACCAGGGCCGCGAATCGGCACGCGATTGAGCAGGATGTGTCCTTCCACTGGACGGACGTACCCGCCAACCGCCTTCAAAATGGTGGACTTACCGCATCCGGAAGGACCGAGGATGACAAAGCGATCCGAGCGGCCGACGTGGAAACTGACCCGGTATGTGGCGGTGACGAGATGTTGCTCGGTTCGATATTGAAGTGTGACACCGTCCACCGACAGAAGAGTGTTCACTTCAGCTTCCCGGTGTCCCGTGAATTTCCTCGAAGAACAGCTCTTTCCATGAAGCTGGTTGGTTCGTAATGGAGCCGACGTCGTGCATGAAGTTCACATACTTCATAACGTTCTCGGGCGTCGTCGTGAACTTGATGCTGGGGTCACTCAGCACCTCGACGATCTCCTCCTGAGAGAACCCGCCCTCGCCGGTGGATGCGAGGAGCACCGCTGCGGCGGCAGGTCTATCAGCCAGAATCATGGCGTTCGCTTCTTCGAGTGCCTTCAGTACCGCCGCATAGGCCACGGGATTGTCGTTTCGAAACTTTGTTGTCGTCGAGATCATCGTGAAGGTCGTCGATCCGCCCATCACGTCATCTGATGTCATGATGGTTCGGATTCGAGGATCCTTACGCTCGCGTTGATGGAACGGCGGGGAGGTGAAGTGTGCATTGATCGACCCTGAGCCCGAAAGGAGGGCAATCACACCATCGGGATGCGTCATCGTGACGGTGTACTTGTCGAAGCGGCCGGCAGCTTCGTCCCCGTATTTCGCTCTTGCGTACATCTGCATGATGAGCGAAGGGATCGACACCTTGACCGCGGTCACCGCGATTCGGTCCGCATCGGTCAAATCGTCCAGCCGTTGCAGGTGTGCCGCACGCGTATTCAAGTACATCGGCAGCGACGTCATGGCCGCCATTCCTTTGACCTCGACGGAACTCCGCGTTCGGTCCCAGAGCGTGACGAACGCCGGGGGTCCTGCTGCGATGAAGTCAGCCGAGTCTGACAGCAGCGCGTCGTTGACGATGGTAGGACCACCGAGATCGATCCAGCGCACACGAACGTCAAGCCCGGCGTTCTTCGCATGCTGTTCGATCAGCCCGTGTCTTTCCATCATGAGGAGAGGCAGGAATCCGACGCCGCCGGCCCCTTTGGGAATGCGTATCTCGAGAACGTCCGGTCGAGCCCCACCACAGGCAGCGAACAGAAGGACGGCAATCAAGATTGCCCGGCGATTCATGAGTCCTTGATCGGGCGGGTCTCAAGACCCACCTGTCCAAAGGCAGGATGCACGATTCTTTCAAACGGTCTGGTTCACGGGTACGGCCACGCTGACCAGCTCACCCACGTCATCCAGCCGTTCGATCTGCCAGCACTGCTCGATGAGCTTCTCGACCTGTGATTCGGGAAGGGCCAGCACGGCTTGATCCCTGAACTTCGCCTCGAGCTGTTTGTCTGAGAGCGGGCGATGCACGTTACCCAGCGATTGTTCGACAAACCGGCTGATTGTCTGACCATTGGTCAGCTCGACATCAATCCGGGCCTGATCTTCCGAAATCGAAGGGTCGCCGGTCGCGGAAGCCGCTTCGCGTACACGTCTGATTTGCACGTCGTTGACGGCCTCATCGGTATACTCTCGGACACCCGCTTTTCCACGAATCAAGCCAATCGCGGCGCCGTGGTAAACGGAAAACTTGCCCTCGAGACCGGTGGTGATCTTCTGCTTGTTGCAGAGATCGAGCACGAGCGGTGCGACGCGCAGATGGACGGCCTTGATCGTCTCCGGGGCCGGCCGATACTCGTCGTGAAGCTGGATACACCCGTCGATCGTCGGATGGATGACGATCCCGCATGGGAACGGTTTGTACGCGTTTCGTCGCAGGTTGAAGTCGGTGCCAAGCGCGGCTGTCACTTTCGATAAGTCGTACTTGGCGGACTGAACGGCGGCAAAGCCACGGGGAGCTTCAATGGCATATTGGCCGGCCGTGAATCCCGCCTGCGCGAGCAGGGCCGCCCCATATCCGTTTTGAGCCGATCGTCCCGGATGAAACGCCTTGGCCATCGACCCGAACATCTCCCGCAACCCGGCCGCTTGGGTGGCCGCCAGCCCAATCGCCCAAATCATCTGCTGCAACGAAAGGTCGAGCACCCGACCAATCGCCACGGCCGCACCGAACACGCCTGCCGTTCCGGTGATGTGCCAGCCCGCATCGTAGTGGGACGGGAACACCGCGTTACCCACGCGAGACTCCGCCTCGAAGCCCATGATGAACGCCTGGAGGAAATCTCGGCCATTCACGGCGTTCGCGCTGGCATAGGCAAAGAGCGCGGAGGCAACCGGCGAACTTGGATGGATGTAGTTCTGCGGTGTCGTGTCGTCGTAGTCGTAGACGTGCGAGCTGATGCCGTTCATCAGCGACGCGTGCAGCGGATCCAGCCGTTCCGGCCGTCCCAACACCTTGGCCGTCGGCTTGCCAGAAAACGGCCCCAGTGCACGGATGGCAATGTCGAGGGCTGGATGAAGGCTGCCACCAACGGCGCACCCGACATAATTGACGAGCGCTCGTCGTGCTTCGTGCTGAACATCACCGGGAATCTCGCCAAGCCTGCTGGCGATCACATACTCGGCAAGCGTTTTGGTTTCGGACATTCTGCGAAAGTCATTGTATATGTATTCCGGTTCCGACTGCTGGCTTCGGGTCTGAACGTTTCGGGGAGCTGACCTTGAGTGAATCGTTGTCGACCGAGCTCGCAATCTGGGCGTCTTCGGTAGAGTTCCAGGATTTGCCGTCCGACATTGTCGAGTCGACCAAACTGCGTGTGCTGGACACGATGGGTCTCGCGCTCGCGGGTGCCGAGACCGACTTTGGTCGAGCCGTGCGAACTGCGGCCATCACCATGTCGCCGGTGGGTGCCTGCCGGATTATCGGCCCCGGCGACCGCGTCGGCATAACGGCCGCGACATTTGCCAATGGCGCCAGTTCTCAGGCACTCGAGTACGACGACACGCACAATGAGTCCATCGTGCACATGAGCAGTCCGGCGGTGGCAGCCGCGCTCAACCTGGCCGAAATCGTGGACCTGACCGGCGAGGACTTCATTACGGCCGTGGCGTTGGGCAACGAAATTTCCTGTCGCATCGGCAGCGTGTCGCCCGGTCAGTTTCATCGGCGCGGGTTCCACCCCACGGGACTCTTTGCCACGTTTGGCGTTGCCTATCTTGCGAGCTGGGTGCTTCAGCTCGATGTACCGGCGACGACTCGGGCCGTCGGCATCAGCGGTAGTTTTGCGTCTGGGCTCCTGGAGTGCTGGGTGGACGGGACGCAGTCGAAATTTCTCCACGCGGGGTGGGCGGCCCAGAGCGGGATCGCGGCGGCATTCCTCGCCCGGGCGCAAGCCACTGGTCCGGCCAAAGTGTTTGAAGGACGGTTTGGTTTGTTTGCCAGCCACCTCCAGGATCCCGCGACGCCACGCGATTTCGCGCGAATCACGGCCGAGCTCGGCACGCGCTGGGACAGCCGCAACTCTTCGTTCAAGCCGTTTCCGGCCGCGCACGTGCTCCATCCTTACATTGATGCAGCCCTGCGATTGCGACGGGAGCACGGCTTGAAACCAGCAGCCATTGCGCGCATCGAGTGCCCGGTTGCAGGGTTTATCGTCCCGATTGTGTGCGAACCGACCGTGGAAAAGCTGGCGCCGGCGTCGGATTCGCACGGTCGCGTCAGTCTTCAGTACACGTTGGCCGAAGCGCTCTATCGGGGAGAGCTCGGGAAGGATGCCTACGGTCCGGAGAGTCTTCAGAACCCCGACATTCTCGAGCTGGCGCGCCGGGTTCACTACACGGTCGATCCCGCGTTCCCTGGTCCTGGACGGTTCAAGGGTGCTGTGCAGATCACGCTGACAGACGGTCGCTCCTTGGGAAGCGTTGAAGAATACAATCGTGGCTCCGCTGAGAATCCAATGACCCGGGCGGAGCTGCGCACGAAGTTCGACGAAAACGCGAGTGGATTCCTGTCACCCGAGCGGCGTGATCGCCTGGCAAGCGAGATCGACCGCCTCGAACAGCTTCCTGATGCGAGCGGGCTTGCCGGGCTGGCGGTGGCTATTGACTGACCTTCTTGAAGTTCCTGACGGTGTTCCGCGTGGAGTTCCCTTCGGCTGGTTCATGAGCTGACTCTCGAACGTCGAGAAGTCGAACCCAGTTGAATTCATCTCGCAGGCCGACTGATTATAGCTGAGAGGTGTGATGATGCTTACTGCCGGTCGCAGCCTTCTGGTGAGTGTGGCACTTTCACTGGCCGCCTGCGGAGGTGGCCAGACCAACGGCACGCCAACCCCGACCGTTCCCGCGACCGAGACGCCCTCACCCCCGCCGTATCGCATATTCGTCACCAACGAAAGTTCAGGCGATCTCACCGTCATTGATGGGGGCACGAATCGTGTTGCCGCGACGCTTCCGCTGGGCAAGCGGCCGCGCGGGATCAAGGTGAGCCCCGATGGCACGAAGTTGTATGTCGCGCTCAGCGGGTCACCGCTCGCACCTCCAGGAGTCGACGAGAGCACCTTGCCCCCTGCCGACAAGAAGGCTGATGGCATTGGTGTCGTCGATATCCCAACGTTGAAGGCGCTCACGGTGCTTCAGGGTGGATCCGATCCGGAACAGGTCGCCGTGACGGGCGACGGTGCGCGCCTTGTCGTGGCGAATGAAGACACGGGGCTTGCGAGCCTGCTCGACATAGCGAGCGGCAAGATCCTCTCGACGTTTCCGGTCGGAGGAGAGCCCGAAGGGGTGACGATGAGTCCCGACGGGCGGACGGTGTACGTCACATCTGAGGAGGACAGTCAGGTTTCGGTGATCGATACGTCCACCAGCAAGGTGCTCAAGCAGTTTGACGTGGGCCCGCGACCGCGCTCGTCGGAGTTCACCCCTGATGGTGCGCGCGCATATGTCACGTCCGAAAACGGATCGGTTGTCTCCGTTGTCGATACGAGCACGCACACCGTGGTCAAGACGATCAAGCTGACGGGAGAAAACGTCCGGCCAATGGGGGTTGTCGTCGCTCCGGACGGAAAGCGCGTTTTCGTCACAACCGGGCGTGGCGGGACGGTTGTCGCCATCGATACGACGACCAACGAACCGGTAGGGTCGGTCACCGTCGGTCAACGTCCTTGGGGAATTGCCATCAGTCCCGACGGCAAGTTCCTCTACACGGCAAACGGCCCGTCGAACGATGTGTCGGTCGTTGATGTCAGCGCGATGTCCGTCGTCGCGACGGTCAAAGCCGGGGACAGGCCCTGGGGGGTGGCGGTGAGATAGGAGATTAGTGATTGGCGATTGGTGATTGGTGAATCGCTGGTGATTGGCGATTGGCGATTGGCGATTTATTGAGCGAATGAATCCAATCACCAACGATTCGACAGTCATGAATCACCAGTCGCCATTGCCTATCCCTTCCGTTTTATCTTCAGCGTCTTTGCCGCATCCGCGGTGAGCTCGGCCGAGCCGGCAGGAAGGTTGTTGACCTGCAGCATGAAGGCAACGATATCGGCCGTCACGCTGGCGCTCAGGCTGCCGGGATTGTCGAGCGGCATGGACGTCCGGATCCGATCGGCCAGATCGGACAACAGTTGCTCTTCCCAGCGAGAGATGAAGTCGTCACCGGCCAGCGCCGGGGCTTGATCGCTTCCGCCAAGCGTATCCCCGTGGCACGAGGCGCACGATTGCTTGTAGGACGCGCTGCCGCGCTGGGCCTGATCGGCGCTGTAAACTGCATCCAGCGTCGTTTGTTTTGCGCCTTCCTGAGCCGCCGCTGTCTGGTAGATGGTTGACCCGCCCGCCAGCATTAATGCGAAGACGATGAGTCCGGTGATGATGCGACGTCCAATCCGCACGGTGTTATCTCCCTGATGTGATCGCGTTGTTTGTCGTGACGGTCTCGCGCCGTTCTTCGGCACGGGCTGCGCTCAAGATATTCCTCAAGCCGTAGTTGCCTTCGTGGCATTCGTAGGCCGGCAGTGGCGTGGTGTCTCGCGTCAACGGCATGGCAAACGTCCAGGGCTTGGTCCAGGTCTGCGCGTCGTCGACCGTAACTGCCCATCGAACCTTGTCCGGAGAAATTCGCGTGAACCGCTCGGTCAGTCGAAGTGTTCCGGGGTTGGCGCCCCTGTAAGCCAACTCATCCTTGAAGTTGGTCGTTTCGACAACGAGAGTATTTCCTTCCCAACGACCGCGGGCATCGCCCATGTACGCCCGGATTTGCCCATTGAGATGCGGACCGCCATCTATGGGAATGATCCGGGTCTCGTGGATCATTTCGTAGAGGATGGCCACATAACCCGGCGACTGCACGATCTGATACTGATTGCCGTAGATGGCCGGAAGCATCGAACCGGGAAGGCCCCGCGAAATGCAACGATCGTACAGGCTCCGGTCCTCGTAGGAGTCGGCAGCGCCGCGCCCGTTGTTGCGCCGCGCGGCCGCGCGCGCCCCCTGGCGTTCGGCGGCTTCGGGGGTCAGTGGCGGAATCTTCCCGTCGGGGGGATCCACGACAAACCAGGCCTGGCTGCCTCTTTCGAGAAACAGATTGTCCTGCCACCAGTTGTCGGGCGCATGGATTGGCCCTTCGAAATTGGCAATTGTCCGCTTCTGAATCGCTCGCCGCATCGACGCCAGTTCTTCACCTGTGATGTCTTCGAGGCGACGGCCTGCAAACTCGTCCGGACGTTCGAACGCGGTTCCATTCTCGTATGTGTTCGTGTAGGTGCCCTGGAGGTCGGGCTCTCCCCACGACGTTTTCGGCGGCGTCC
This sequence comes from Vicinamibacterales bacterium, assembly GCA_036556585.1. GTDB lineage: Bacteria > Acidobacteriota > Vicinamibacteria > Vicinamibacterales > JAMQPK01 > DATBJG01. The sequence continues at coordinate 10,955 of DATBJG010000282.1, read as the reverse complement.
AGTGACCTTCCTGACCCGCAACGGGGATTGCGGCAACCAACGCCAGCAGGAGCGTCCCCGCCACACCACCGGTCGTTATCCTGACCCGTCCGAATACCACCGAGCATCGCATGCGCATCGGACCTCCTTGCTTCAGGTCCAGGGCTCCGAGCCTCCTCTGCATTATAAGCGCTATGGCGCGAGATAGTCCTTGAACCGGTCGCGAAGGACGGACTTGAGTGGCTTGCCCGTCGACGTCCGCGGGATCTGATCAACGAACTCCATGACATCAGGCAGCCACCACCTGGGAAAGTCCGCCGCAAGATGATTGCGAAGTTCTTCAGTGCTGGCACTGCTGCCAGGTTTCAGCACCACGCAGGCCAGGGGCCGCTCTTGCCACTTGGGATGGGGGATGGCAATGACCGCGGCTTCAGCAACCGCCGGATGGCCCATTAGAGCGTTTTCGAGCGACACGGAACTTATCCATTCGCTTCCAGACCGAATAAGATCCTTGGTGCGGTCGTGAACGTGGACACATCCCCGGGCGTTAATCGTCACGACGTCGCCCGTCCGGAACCAGCCATCGTCGGTAAAGCGATCGTCAGCGTCAGAAGCCCCGTAGTACTCCCGAGCAACCGTCGGCCCTCGAATTTCCAGCTCGCCAAGTGTTGCATCGTCCCAGGGGACGAGTCCCTCGTCGCTGCGGGCTCGAATCTCGACAAACGGCGGCGGCATCCCCTGCCGCGCCCGCCAGTCGTATTGCACGCCCAACGGCTGGCTTTCGAGGTCGGCTGGTAGGGAATTCACCAATCCCAGGGATGTCGTCTCGGTCATCCCCCAGGCCTGCACGACCGTGACGTCGTGCCGTTCCTGAAACTGCTGAACGACAGCCCTGGGCGCTGCCGAGCCACCAATGACGAGCTTTTCGAGCTGGCCGATCTTGCCCGTGCGTCCGGCGCTTTCGAGTGCCTGAAGGACCGCAAGCCAGACCGCTGGCGCGCCGGCGCCGACCGTCACGTGTTTGTCGGTGATGAGTTCTAACAGGCTGTCTGGATCCTGAAAGCGATTCGGAAGCACCAGCGTGGCTCCCGCCATCAGCGCTGCAAACGGGAGGCACCAGGCCTGGATGTGAAACATTGGCACGACAGGCAGAACCACATCGCGTTGGCGAATGCCGACAAGATCGGCGATCAACCAGTTGAGCGATTGAAGCGCGATCGCCCGGTGTGAATAAAGCGTCCCTTTTGGAGCACCGGTCGTGCCCGAGGTGTAGCACATCGCCGCCGGGTCGTGCTCGTCCACGTCGAGATAGGCAAAGTGTTGGGGATTGGTCGTTGCGCCGAGCTCGTCAAAGTCGATCATGCCGTGCGCGGGCGAGCCCGTGGTTGCCATCACGATGACGTGCTGGAGTTTGACGCGCGAGCGGCACTGTTCGAACACCGGCAGCAGGCCCTCGTCGATGATAAGAACCCGATCGTCTGCATGGTTGATGATGTAGCTCAGATCGTTTGGATGCAGGCGGAGATTGAGGGTGTGAAGGACAGCGCCAATTGAGGTGATGGCCACGTACGACTCGAGGTGTCGGTGATGGTTCCACGCGAGCGTGGCGACACGGTCTCCGGGTTTGACACCAAGCTCGCGCAGTGCCATTGCCAATTGCTGTGCTCGGGCGAACAGATCCCTGTACCGGTACCGATGAATTGACTTGTCGGCACGGCGGGAAACGATTTCGGCATCGCCAAAAAACGTCTCGCCCCGCCTGAGAATGGCGGGAACCGTCAGCTCAGATTCCATCTATTTAATTCAAGATCGAGCGCCGAAAGCCGAGCGCCGAGTTAGAGGCCGGCCAACCGTCTCACAAGCGCCAGTGCAGGCCGGCTGTCGTAGCTTCGATAGAGCATGAGTTTCTCGGCTTCGAGCGAGCCCTCCGCGTGCACCGCCAGAACTTCCTGGTAGGTTGCAAATTCAGATGCGACGAGATCTTTGACGAGCGCCAGCGCGCGAAGACGCTGTTTGCCGGTGACCCCGGATCGTCCGGCGTAGTACTTTTCGTAAAACCCTGCGGTCTCTGGCACGTCCAGGTCTTCGGCACCAGGACCAGTCACGAGAGCCCCGCCGGCAATGTCCTGCACGTTGCGAACGGCTTCGTGATAGCCGTGCGCGAAATGGTACTTGGCCATATTCACGTACAACGGATCGGGCACCATGATGCCAAGTTCGCGGGACGTCGCGCGAATGGCCGCGTAGTGGGTGAGACCGCGCAGTGTCTCCGCGTAGCTGATGAGCTGCACGATCTTCTCGCGGACATGACCGGCTTTGGCCGTGCCGTTCAGATCGGCCATCAGCAGTGCAGCACCGACGAGCGCGTCAACCAGCGGAAGCTTGTACGAGATGGCTGTAAAGCGGTGGTGCTCCACGAATGCTAGAGCAAGCGGACCCGCGAACTCATGTTCGCCAGCCAGGAACACACGTTCCCAGGGCACGAACACGTTGTCGAAGATCGTCGTGGTCTCCATCATCTTGTGTTGCGCGCTGATGGGATGCTCGACCGGTGAACTTTGCGGAGCCGTGGAGTCGTATGCGGAAGCCAGCAGCACCAGTCCTGGCGTGGCAACGGGGATGGCAAAGCTGACGGCATAGTCCCGGTCGGCTTCGGTCATCGCGCGTGTCGGCAGCACGATGAGCTCATTGGCGTTCGTGCTGACCGACGTATGAGCTTTCGCTCCGCGAACGACAATCCCATCGGCACGCCGATCAACGATGTGGAGATAGTGGTCAGGGTCGGGCTGGGCGCTCGGTCCTAACGACCGATCGCCTTTGACATCGGTTTGCGCCACGGCGATCGCCAGATCGTGACGGCGGCAGTGGTCGTAAAAGGCTTCGACGCGGCGTTGGTAGGTCGCTTGGTGCCGAGCATCGACCACGGATGCAACGCGGAGCAGCGCAAAGAGCGCGTCGGTTCCAATTTCCTTGATCAGCACTACGAGAGTGGCCCCTTCAGAAGTGGCCAGTTCGATGAGTGCGCTGCGCGATCGCAGATCGTCAGCGCTGCGAGGCGTTTGGTAGTAGCGTGAACAGGGCAGCCCATCGGGACCCTCAACCACCGCAAGGTCGCGATGTTTTGGATCCTCCGCGAGCAGGTAGTCGATGGCGGCATGTCGAACAGCCACCGCGATGACCGGATGCTCGGTCACATCCGGCACGCGACGTCCCCGAAAGTACACGACACGACCGTCGCGCAGGCTCTGCACGTATTCCTGAACGCTCCTCAGCGGCATGGGAAGAAAGAATACAGAATACAGAAGACAGAATACAGAAGGTCGGAATATAGAATGCTGGCAGCCCCATGCCGAACCTCTTCGACCTCTCAAACAAAGTTGCCCTCGTGACCGGAGGGTCGCGTGGGCTCGGTTTGGAGATTGCCACGGGACTCGCCGAGGCGGGCGCACGGCTGGCAATTACCGCCCGTCGCGAGGCCTGGCTTCGCACGGCCGACGAGACCTTGCGGACCATTGGCGCTCCGCCCCTGGTCCTGTCCTGCGACGTCTCAGATCCTCAGCAGGTGGACTCGGCAGTGGCTGCGACGCTCGAGAAATACGGGCGCATTGACGTCCTCGTCAATAATGCGGGTATCAGTTGGGGCGCGCCAGTCGACGACATGCCGGTCGACAAGTTCCGGTCGGTGATGGATGTGAATGCGCTCGGGGTGTTTCTGATGTCGCGCCGCGTGGGACGCGAGATGATCCGCGCGGGGGCTGGCAAGATTATCAATATTGCGTCCGTAACCGGGCTGGTAGGCTCGCCTGCTGAGGTGCTCGATGCCATCGGCTACACGGCCAGCAAAGGCGCGGTCATCAGCCTGACGCGAGACCTGGCGGTCAAGTGGGCGCCACACGGTATTACCGTCAATGCCATTGCCCCGGGCTATTTCCCGACTCGGATGACGGAAGGTGTGTTTGCGAAAAGCCTGGCGCAGATTGAAGCAGAGATCCCGATGGGCCGAGTCGGTCGCCCCGGTGAGCTGAAAGGCGCGGCGATTTTCCTGTCGTCACCCGCATCCGACTATGTGACCGGGCACGTCCTCGTCGTCGACGGTGGGTATTCCGCGTGGTAAACAGGCCCCATCCGCCCTATTTCCGTTCGTCCGCCCGGTGGCCGCTCAGGATGTTGAACAGCGAATAGTTCCCTTCGTGACAGGCGTACTCGAAAAACCCGTAGCTTGACTCCTGCTTCCACGGAAACGACAGCGTCCAAGGTCGGGTCCAGGTTCTGGGATCATCAATCGTGGCTTCGTATTGAATGGTATCCGGTGCCACGCGTGTCAAGCGTTCGGTGATGCGCAGCGCCTCGGTGTGCGCGTTGCCTCCGCCATTGACCCCAATCGCCGTCTTGTCGGTGAAGTTGGTGGTCTCCACGATCAGCGTGTTGCCATCCCAACGACCCCGGGAATCTCCGAGAAAGGTCCGAATGTTCGATCCCACATGGGGACGGCCATCGAGCGGGACGATGCGGGTTTCGTGGATCATTTCGTTGCGGATTACCACGTATCCTGGTGTCTGGACGATCTGGTTGCCGTTGTTGTAAATCACCGGCAGCACCGAACCCATGAGTCCCCGCGTGATGCAGCGATCGTAGTTGCTCCGATCTTCGTAGGAGTCGGCAGGCCCACGTCCAGCCCGAGCGGCTTGCCGCGCGGCAATCCGCGCCTGCGCTTCGGGCGTCAGCGGCGGAATGCGGCCGTCAGGTGGATCCACGATCAGGGATGCTTGTTTCGAAGGCTCACCTCGCTCCAGCCAATGGGGCGGCGGTGAGACTGGGCCGCCCACCGTGCCCATCGCCACCACGTCTGCCGGAACGTTGTCGATATCGAATTCGGCACTGTCCGCTTCGGCTTGCTTGGCGGCCGCCGCCTGACGTGCCGCGAACTCGGCGTCGGTCAGGAGGTTGCGATTCCCAAACTCCGGGGCCCGCTGAAGCGGCACGCCCACCATGGCAGTTCCCGGCCAGATTCCCTGCAGGTCTGGGTCGCCCCACGCTGTGCGCGGAACGACATAATTCCCGGTCGCGCGCGGCCCTGCCGTCCTGGTCGCCCCGTCTTGCTCACCAGAAACCGGCTGTAGCCCGACTGCGGCAACAGCGGTCAGCATCGCCACCAACAGCACAACTCGGCGCATACGGCCTCCTCGACGTTTGGTACAGTTTATCGGAGCTTCCGCGTCCACGGAAAAGCTGGATGTCACGCGGACCTGAAGGTCCCGCCTCCGTACGGCATCCCCATCCCCCTCTTCTTCCTTATCCGCCCCACTTGCCCTAATCTTCCGTCCATGGATTCCTACCAGATGTTCATCGACGGCCATTGGACGGCTTCGGCCTCCGGTGATCAGTTCGAAAGCGATGATCCGTTCCTTGGACGGCCCTGGGCGCTTATTCCGCGCGCGAACGCGGTCGATGTTGATCTTGCCGTGCGCGCGGCGCACAAGGCTTTCACGTCTGGCGAGTGGCCGAAGTACACAGCTTCGCGACGTGGTGCATTGCTCAGAAAGCTGGGCGAGCTCGTGACCGAGAAATCGGCGCAGCTTGCTGAGGTCGAAGTGCGGGACAACGGCAAGCTGTACGCCGAAATGAGCGCTCATACGTCGTACATGGCGCAGTGGTATCACTACTACGGCGGGCTTGCCGACAAGATCGAGGGCGCGGTGCTGCCGGCCGACAAGCCGGACATCTTCAACTACACCCGCTACGAGCCGCTGGGCGTTGTCGTGGCCATCATTCCCTGGAACTCTCCACTGCTCCTGACGGCGTGGAAGCTGGCACCGGCGCTTGCGGCGGGAAACACCGTTGTCATCAAGCCGTCCGAATATGCCTCGACGTCGATTCTCACGTTCATGAAGCTCGTCGAGCAGGCTGGCTTTCCGCCAGGCGTGGTCAACGTCGTGACGGGGCTCGGGCCCGAAGTCGGGATGGCGCTGGTCGAGCATCCATTGGTGGCCAAAGTTGCGTTTACGGGATCGGACGCCACGGGTCAACGCATTTACGAGGCTGCGGCGCGTGGGCTGAAGCGGGTCACCATGGAACTCGGTGGCAAATCACCGAATATCGTCTTTGATGACGCCGACCTCGACAACGCGCTGAAGGGTGTCATTTCGGGGATATTTGCTGCAACCGGTCAAACGTGCGTGGCTGGATCGCGTTTGCTCCTGCAGCGGAGCATTCACGATCGATTTCTCGAGAAGCTGGTGGCCTTTGCCCGAACGGCCAGGATGGGAAATCCGATGAGTCCCGATACGCAGGTGGGCCCCGTCACCAACAAACCGCAACTCGAGAAGATTCTGAACTACATCGAGATTGCGATGGGCGAGGGTGCCAAAGCAGTGCTGGGTGGCGCGCGTGCGACGCGGCCCGAGTGTGGCACGGGCTGGTTCGTGGAACCAACCATCTTCCAGAACGTCAAGAACACCATGCGCATTGCCCAGGAAGAGGTGTTCGGACCGGTACTTGCCGTCATCCCGTTTGAGGACGAAGAAGAAGCGGTCGCAGTTGGAAACGACGTGGTCTATGGTCTTGCGGCGGGTGTGTGGACCGAGAACATACGGAGGGCGCTGACCATGGCAGAACGGTTGCAGGCCGGCACTGTGTGGGTCAACACCTATCGTGCGGTCAGCTACGTTTCACCGTTCGGAGGTTACAAGCGATCTGGCATCGGTCGCGAGAGCGGTCAGGACATGATCAAGGACTACCTTCAGGTGAAGAGCGTCTGGATCTCCACGGCCACCAACGTGCCGAATCCGTTTATACAACGGTAGAGACGATGGTAGATCGGGCATCGCTAACTGGTGCCTCCGTGCTCTCTCTGTGGTGAGAACAGCCATTGACTCGACTGACGACTGACGACTGACGACCGTCGACTGACGACTGTCGACTGACGACTGACGACCGTCGACTGACGACTGTCTAACTTCCCCCCCACCCTCCATCGATCGGCAGCGCGGCGCCTGTGATATCCGCGCTGTCTGGTCCACAGAGATAGAGCATCAGTGCGGCCACGCCGCCGGGCGCAACGAATCGCCCGGACGGCTGTCTCCCCGCAAGAAACCGCCGCTCCGCTTCGGTTCGTGAGAGCCCGTCGGTCGTCATCATGGTTTGAATCGCCGCGTCGTGGACTGGTGTCTCGGCCGTGCCGGGGCAGATTACGTTGCAGGTGATGTTCTGATCCAGCGTTTCCAGCGCGACGGCACGCGTGATCCCGATGAGCGCCGTCTTGGTCGTGACGTACCCGACGCGGTTGGCCACGCCCCGCAGACCATAGATTGAGGAGACATTGATGATCCGTCCCCAGTTGTTTTTCCGCATGTGGGGAAGGATGAGTCGGATTGTATGGAAGGCCGCCGAAAGATTGACGGCGAGGCTGTCATCCCACCTGTCGACTGGAAATTCTTCGATCGGCGCCGTTTGCCGGAGGACAGCGTTGTTGACGAGAATGTCAACGCCGCCAAATGTTCCCGCTACCGTCGCAACCATTTCCTCGATTTCGGGTGGTCGTCGCAAGTCGGCGCCGCAGTAAAGGGTCTGCACGCCAAACGCGGATTCGAGACGCTCCCGGATGCTCGCGGGGAGTTCCGGGGGACCGAACCCATTCAGCACCACATGGCAACCTGCGCCCGCGAACCGCTCTGCGGCGGCCAGTCCCAGGCCCTGCAGCGAACCGGTAATGAGGGCACATTTTCCTTTCAGCGTCATGGTGGGGCCAACCTTAACTGAAAATGGAAACGCTCGCCACGTGCGTCATTTGACCGCGGGCGAACCCTCGTCGTAGCATCCACCACTTTTCTCGAGGAGCTTCACCATGGAGAAGCCGTTGCTGGGATTCGTCGGGGTCGGCCGGATGGGAGGGCCCATGGCGTCGCGGTTGCTGGACGCGGGCTATCGGCTCTGTGTGTGCGATACCAGCGCTGAGGCAACCAACCCGTTGGTGGCGCGCGGCGCTAAGGTGGCAGCGTCACCCGCCGAGGTGGCATCCACGGCGGAAATCGTGTTGATGAGCCTTCCAACGCCAAACATCGTGCAGTCGGTGGCGCTCGGGGAACGCGGCCTCATCAAGGGATCGACGGTGACGACCGTTATCGACTTATCAACCACCGGCCCGAGCGTCGCCGCTGTCGTGGCCAAAGGGTTGGCTGAGCGCCAGGCGGTCACCCTTGACTCCCCTGTGAGTGGAGGTGTGAGTGGCGCGGAGAAGGGCACGCTAGCCGTGATGGTGTCGGGGCCAAGGGCCACCTTTGAGACCGTCGAATCCATTCTCAAGAATTTCGGCCGGCCGTTTTATGTCGGCGAAAAGCCCGGGCTGGCCCAAGTGGCCAAGCTGGCCAACAATCTGCTCGCCGCGGCGGCTTTGGTCGTGTCGTCAGAAGCTCTGGCCATGGGGGTCAAGGCAGGCCTCGATCCCAAGGTCCTGATTGACATCATCAATGCGGGCAGCGGTCGGAACAGCGCGACGCAGGACAAGTTTCCCCGGTCCATCCTTCCTGGCACGTTCGACTTTGGATTTGCGACAGGACTGTCGTACAAGGACGTCCGGTTGTGCGTTGATGAAGCGGAGGCGCTAGGAGTGCCCATGGTCGTTGGCGCTGCCGTCCGCCAGATGCTTGCCGTCACGAATGCCAAGTTCGGCCCCGCGTCGGATTTCACATCGATTGCTAAAGTCGTAGAAGAGTGGGCCGGCGTCGAGATCAGAGCCTGACGCGCGGCCAATCTGAGAGACAATGGCGCCGCCATGTCCAAAACAAGACCGCAATCCCCTTTGACGCGGCGCGGAATGCTCCGGGGCACGGGCGGCCTGATTGCCGCCGCGTTGCTGCCACCCGAAACGTCCGCCGCTGCAGGTACTTCCGGTCAAGCCACGGCCCCATCACGCGCGGCGACCGCCACGGAAATCACCGGTCAGCTGGCGCGGTACATGGTCGAAGCCCGCGACCGAAACCTTCCCCCGATGGTCGCGCGTGAATGCAAGCATCGGATCCTCGATACGTTGGCAGCAATGGTGTCGGGGGCTCGCCTCAAGCCCGGAGAAATGGCTATCCGCTACGTGAGGTCCCAAGGCGGTGTTCCCGAGGCGTCGGTTCTCACAACCGATATCAGAACGTCTGCCGTCAACGCGGCCCTGGCGAACGGGATGTTCGGCCACGCCGACGAAACCGACGACTTCGAACCTGTCACCAAAGCACATCCTGGATGCGCCGTCGTGCCGGCGGCTTTGGCAATGGCCGAACGCGAGGGCCGATCAGGACTGGAATTTCTGAGGGCCGTGGCACTCGGCTACGACCTGTGTTGCCGTTTTCTCCTGGCGCTCGGCCCAGACCTGGTACGTGGCACGCATCGAAGCGCCGAAGGGACGAGCGCAACGTTCGGTAGTGCGGCGGCCGCCGCCGCAATGGCTCGCCTGGATGAGAAACGGATGCGCTACGCGCTCTCGTACGCGGCGCAGCAGGTTTCAGGAATCTGGAGCTGGACACGGGATACCGAACATGTCGAGAAGGCCTTTGACTTTGGCGGAATGGGCGCGCGCAACGGCGTGACGGCGGCCGTGATGGTCCAGATGGGGTTCAGCGGTGTCGAAGACGTGCTCGATGGCGAGCACAACATGATTGAAGCCCTGTCAACGGATCCAAAACCGCACGAAATGATCGCCGGACTGGGAACGAGGTATTTCGTCACCGAAACCGCCATCAAGACCTTTTCGGTGGGATATCCAATCCAGGCGCCGCTCGATGCGTTTCTTTCGTTGCGCCGTGAGCACGGGCTCAACGCAGGCAACGTCGATCGCATCATCGTCAGGCTTCCCGAGGATGGCGCGCGCATCGTCGACAATCGCTCGATGCCGGATGTCAATTGTCAGTACTTGATTGCGGTCGCGTTGCTCGAGGGCACTGTGTCGTTCGCGGACAGTCATTCACACGAGCGAATGGCAGACCCTCGCGTGCGTGCAGTGAAGGAGCGCGTCCAGCTCGTTGCCGATCGGTCCCTCATGGATCCCACCGCACCGCGCAGCGGGTTTGTCGAAGTCACGCTTCGAGATGGCCGAAAAGTGAGTCGCTTCACCCGACACCCCCCCGGCACGAAGGAGAATCCACTGGATGCAGCGGGTCTCAACGAAAAAGTCCGGGGCCTGGTGGAGCCGGTGATTGGCACGGAACGCACAGAGGCTCTCATCCAACGGGTGCACGCGCTGGAGGAGGTCGCGGACATCCGCGACTTGCGGCGCCTGCTCACGGTTTAGCGCGGCAGCTATTTTTTCAAACATCACCTTTCGGAGACGACACATCATGGATCAGCAGACGTTCGACCGTGGCCTTGAAATCCGCAAAGCCGTGCTCGGCAAAGAGTTCGTGGAAAACGCGTTCAAGTCGGCCGATGATTTCAACCGACCGCTCCAGGAACTCGTGACCGAGTACTGCTGGGGCGCCGTCTGGGGCCGTCCACAACTCGATCGGAAAACCCGAAGCCTGCTCAACCTCGCAATGATCAGCGCGCTCAATAGACCTCACGAGCTCAAGATGCACGTGGCCGGCGCGCTCAAGAACGGCGTCACCCGCGAGGAAATTCGGGAGGTCTTCCTGCAGGTGGCCATTTACTGCGGTGTCCCGGCGGGAGTCGATGCCTTTCGCGTGGCGCGGGAGGTCTTCGCGCAGATTGACCAGACGTAGGAACTTACGAAAAACGAAAAAATGGGGTCTGACCCCATTTATTTGGGGGCGACGTCGAGCCGGACGACCCAATTCTCGAGCTGTGGGGCGGCAGCGGGGTAGCGGGTGAGCACCTGCGGATCGTGCCCAGGTACGATGTGATCGATGCTGTCTGCGAGCTTCTTGATCGTCGTGTAGCCTTCCAGTGTTTCCGCCACGCTGTAGGTCACCGGAATCACGCGACCTTCGTTGACGTGGGCGTAGAGGTGCGTCGCGTCCGAGGCGAGCACCACCCGA
>DATBJG010000281.1:0-4815 GCA_036556585.1 Vicinamibacterales bacterium | reverse complement strand
CGGTGCCGGAAATGACGGTCCCGGCACCTAATGCACGTCCGACCAAAGCGGTCCAAAACCCGGCAAACACGCGCGGTCGCACCCCAACGACCGGACCGCAGGTTCAAACCGGCGCGGCGGTCACGGAAACCGGTGCCAAAGGGGCGGGATTTGGGTTATCGAGCGGCGGAGGCCGGGGAACCGGAGCCCAGCTCGACGTTGGCAATTTCTGCTGTCCCGAGTACCTCGCCACGATGCAAGAATTGATCAAGCGGAACTGGAACGAGAAGCAGTCGAGCGGCGGCGACGTCATCGTGAAGTTCACGATCCAGCGTACGGGTAACATTACGGACATCGTGCTCGAGAAATCGAGCGGCTACGCGGCGCTCGATCTCGAGTCGCAGCGCGCGCTCTCACTCACGAAGCAGCTTCCCCCGCTGCCAGCGCAGTTCCCAGACAGTACCTTGACTGTTCATCTCAGCTTTCAGTATCAGCGCTAATGATGCGTCACTTTCCTCTTGTTTCGACTGTCGCGTGTGCGACAGGTCTTACCCTCGTGGCCGCGCAGAATCCGCCACCGGTCGGATCACCACAAACGCCTGCGCCGCCAGCTCCGACGCAGAGTCAATCTGAAATCAACCTCGTCATCAGCGGTGACGCCCTGGCGCCACCGCGGTACGCCGTACCTGATTTCATTGCATTGTCCGCTGATGCGGAGACGGTTGCCGTCGCGAAGACGATTGGTCAGGTGCTCTGGGACGATCTCGAATTCGAGCGCGAGTTCTACATGATTCCGCGCGATACCTATCGAACCATCCCGACCTCGTCGTCGGTGACCGATGTCCCGTTCGACCGATGGCGGGAGCTCGGCGCCGACGGATTGCTCGTCGGCACGGTACAAAAGACGGGGACGATGCTGCGAATCGAGATTCGTCTGTACAACGTGCGCACGCGACAGTCGGTCTTTGCCAAGGAATATACGGGTGGCGCAGGAAATCCCCGACTGTACGCGCACACGATTGCCGACGAAATCCATCAGCAGCAACGCGCTCTTCGTGGCGTGGCTCGAACGAAGTTGACGTTCTCCTCCGATCGCGACGGTGATCGGGTGGTCGGGACTGTGGAAAAGCGCGAGGTGAAGGAGATTTACATCAGCGACTATGACGGCGCGAACCAGCGTCGGATCACGGTCAACCGCAACCTCAACGTGTTTCCTGTGTGGACGCCCGACGGGCGCGGCATTCTGTACACGAGTTTTCTTCGGGGCTATCCGGACCTCGTCCTGTCGCTCATTTATGAGGGGGTACGCCGCGAACCGGCAGCCAAACATGCCTCCGATGCCAACGGCGATCGTCCTCAGAACAGGCTCGGTGTTGTCTCACCGGACGGCAAGCGGATCTGCTTCTCGTCGAACCGCGACGGCAATCCCGAGCTCTACGTGATGAACATTGACGGCACCAACGTGTTTAGACTGACCAACCATCCCGCGGCCGACATCACGCCCACGTGGAATCCGCAAGGGACGCAGATAGCCTTTACCTCCGACCGCCGGGGACAACCTCAGCTCTACACGATAGGCGCCGATGGCACCAACCTCTCGGCGCTGACGTCTGAATCGTACGCGGACCGACCGACGTGGTCTACTCTGGGCACTGAGATTGCTTATGCAGCCCGGACGGGACCGGGGTTCGATATCAAGATCATCGACCTCGCGTCGCGACAGGTCCGGCAGCTCACGTACGGCGAGGGCTCGAACGAAAGCCCTGCGTTTGCGCCCAACGGACGACACATTGCCTTCATGTCCACGCGCGCCGGCAAGTCGCAGATTTTCTCAATCGCCCGCGACGGCAAGGACGTGAGGCAATTAACGAGGACCGGGAACAACACGGCGCCCAACTGGTCGCAATGATTTGCGATTCGTGGCGGCGGGTCTTTAGACCCGCCGAGCTTGATCTGAGAGGGATTATGCGAACGCGAACACGATACGGCGGGCCAGCGCTGATGCTGGCAGCGTTGACGTTCACTGCGGCAACCTGTTCCTCCCCGCCACCCAAACCCGTTACCCGTCCCACGACCACATCGTCTTCGGGGACCACGAATACGCGTACGCCAGCGCCGCCGACCCCGGTCAAGGAACCGATCCCCGTTCCGCCCGAACCGGTGCTCGAGGACGCGGTTGCCTCCAAATCGATTGACGATCTCAATCGCGACTCTCCACTGTTGCCGGCCTTCTTCGAATACGACAGCTCCGAGCTGACGCCGGATGCGCAAAAAGTGCTCGATGCCAACGCCGGGCTGTTGAAGAAATATTCAACGTGGATGATCAGCATCGAGGGACACACTGACGAACGTGGCACCGCCGAGTACAATCTGGCCCTTGGCGAACGCCGCGCAACAGCCGCGCGAACGTATCTGGTCTCACTTGGCATTCCGGCCGCGCGTCTGAGAACGGTCAGCTACGGCAAGGAGTTCCCGTTCGAGCCGGCACACGAGGAGACAGCCTGGTCCAAGAACCGACGGGCGCATTTCGTGATTACCACCAAATAGAAGTCATGAAGATGGCCACACATGTAATTTCGTTCCGGTCCTGTCTCGCCGCGCTCGTCGCGTCAATTGTGCTCGCGTCTCCGGTCGCAGCGCAGAGTCGTGCGGAGCGACAAATCAACGCCGACCTGCGCATGCTGCAGGAACACACCCAGCAGCTTCAACTGGCAATCAACATGTTGGGCGAAGCGGTTCAGGCCATTTCGCAGAAACTGGACGAACAGGCCAACATCGATCGGAAGGCATTTGCGGATTTAAAGCTGCTTTCGGATAACATCTCCGGCGACGTCCGGGTGGTCCGGGAGAAGGTGGACGAGACGAACGTGCGGCTTGGAACGATTGGTCAGGAGATTCAGGCGATTCAGTCCTCTATTCAATCGATCAAGTTGGCACCGCCACCGCCGACCTTCACAGGCGATCCGGGAGCGGTCGATCCAGCCGTCGGCGCCGCGACGCCCGACCAGGCGCCCCCGGCCACCACCACGACCACTCCCCCACCGGTGCCACCAGGGGTCTCGCCGACGCAGACCTTCGATCGGGCACGCGGGGACTACATGGCCGGTCAGTATTCGCTCGCGGTCCAGGGCTTCGAGTCGTATATTCGAACGTTCCCGACTTTGCCGACGGCGGCCGACGCGCAGTATTACGTGGGTGAGGCGTACCGGCAGGATGGCAAGCCCAAGGAAGCGCTGGCAGCCTATGACAAGGTCATTGCCAATTACCCGGCCAGCACTGCCCTTCCCGGCGCCCGCTTCAAGCGTGGTGATGTGCTCGAAACGCTGGGCCAGCTCGAAGCCGCGAAGGCCGAGTACGAGATCGTTCTGAAGAATCATCCCGAAAGCTCCGAGGCCAGGCTTGCCAAGCAGCGTCTGGACCGTCTGCTGCGTCCGATCAAGTAGTACCCAACCTCCCGAGGACTGTCGATGGGCAGCGTCAACAAAGTGATACTGGTCGGAAACCTGGGCCGCGATGCGGAACTTCGGTACACGCCCGGCGGTGCGGCTGTCGCAACGCTGAACCTTGCCACCACCGAGGTTTGGAATGACAAGGGTGGTCAACGGCAGGAACGGACCGAATGGCATCGTGTGGTGCTCTGGGGCAAGACGGCAGAGTCGCTGGCCGACTATCTGACCAAGGGCAAGCAGATCTACGTCGAAGGTCGTCTGCAGACACGGCAGTGGGACGACAAGGACGGCAATAAGCGCTACACGACCGAAGTACGGAGCGACCGAATCGTGCTCCTCGGTGGCGGCGGTGGCAAACCAGGCGCCGATCGCGGCGAAGCCATGCCGCACCAGGACGCGATCAAGGAGCCCGCCGAGCTGACAGACGACGACATTCCGTTCTGAGAAGGATGGTTTTCACCACAGAGGTCACGGAGTCCACAGAGTCGTTACCCCGTTTTCTGTGTGTTCTGGCAGAAGCTCGGTCTTTCGCAAACGAGCGCAGGCCGGGGCCTCGGTGATATTCAACGCCGAGCGTGTAACGCGAGCGGGTTGGTCTTCCAAGCGAGCGGGGGTGGGGCCTCCGGTGACATCCAACGCCGAGCGTGTAACGCGAGTGCGTTGGTCTTCAAGCGAGCGGGGGTGGGGCCCCGCGAGCACTAAGTAATGACAAGAGTCGAAAAGCCCTGGGGTTACGAGATCCACTGGGCTCTCACCGATCGGTACGTAGGCAAAGTGCTGCACGTCCGTGCCGGCCATGCGCTCAGCCTTCAGTATCACAACCGGAAAGACGAAACGATTCTGCTGTGGTCGGGCAAGATTCTGATGGAGGTTCAGGAAGGCGACAAGCTGGTCGGGCACGAAATGCAGCCTGGAGAACGTCTTCACATCACGCCCGGCACCATCCACCGCATGACCGCTATTGAAGACAGCGACATCATGGAAGTCTCCACGCCCGAACTGGACGACGTTGTCAGAATCGAAGACCGGTATGGACGGGTTGAGAAAATTTAGCGATTGGCTGATTCGTGATTGAGTGAATCGTTGGTGATTGACGAGTGGCGATTTCAGGATTGAAAGCGATTCAAGATTGAAGGCTAGTCACAACTCTCTGTGCCCGCGTTCTGCCCACCGCAGCGTAAGCATTGCGAGAATGCTCAACACCGCAAAGCCCGTGACGAGTGGCAAGACCGTGTCGTTATAGCTCTGACCGATGAGCGTTCCCAGCGCCAGCGAAATCAACGTGGACAATGCCCCGACGACCGCGGCGCCCGTACCGGCGATGTGGCCGAGCGGGTGCATGGCCATGGCGTTGAGGTTGCTGAAGAGAAGGCCGATACAGAAAAAC
>DATBJG010000280.1:0-2740 GCA_036556585.1 Vicinamibacterales bacterium | reverse complement strand
GCCTGGTCCCCCACCACTCGGGATTTGACGGTGATGGTGCGGCCATTCGCGTCAAACGAAACCAACTCGCCCGACCATGAATATGTTTCGCTGGTCGGTTGCACGGACTGTGCTCCCACACGAATGGCGGTGAACGCCAGCGCACAGAAGGTGGCGATAGCCACAAGCATCCACGTGTTTCTCATTGTCAGCTCTCCTTTCTGCGAGGGCGGCCCACAGGGGGCCAATCGATCACCGCGGATCGCAACTTCACTGCCACACGGACCGTGCGGACAAGTGGTGTTAATTCAGATGTTTCGGAGACTCGCCCGCCGTAACGAATGAGGATGTGACCTGCATCGCCGCCACAGGTCGGGGCACTCTGCCACATCTGGACGAGATGGAGCGCCGGTGAGACGCGGGCACCGCGATGACGAATGAATTCGCGGTCTAAGGCGGCGAGTCAACGCAGCCTATCTTCGACGCTATTTGTCTTCGGGCTCGTCACTCAATTTGATTCCGTATCGGTCGGCCATTCGATAGAGCGTTCGCCGATCGATGCCGAGGACATCCGCCGCGCGGGTCCGATTGCGTCGGACCGCCTGGAGGACATGCTCGATGTAGCGGCGCTCAACCTCCTCGAGCGTCGGGAGATCTTCGAAGAGGCCAGCGGGGGTATCTCGACGGGCGCTTTGTAGCAAGGTTGGGAGATCGTCCGGTCCGACAACCGAGCCCGGACTGAACATGACAATGCGTTCAATGGTGTTCTCAAGTTGTCGGACATTCCCTGGCCAGTCGTGTGCCAGCAGCACATCGAGGGCGCCTGCCGAAAGCTCGACTTGTCGGCCGATGCGCTTCCACGCGGTCTTCAGAAATGCTGAGACGAGGAGCGGGATGTCCTCGCGCCGTTCCTTGAGCGCTGGCAGACGGATGACGATCACGCTGAGGCGATAGTACAGATCGGCTCGAAACTGCTGCTCCGCCACCGCTCGCTCGAGATCGCGGTTGGTGGCGGCGACGACACGATTGTCGACTTTGATTGGACGGCTGCCGCCGACTGGTCGAACCTCCCCCTCTTCCAAGACGCGCAGCAACTTGACCTGAAGCGCCGGCGAGGTTTCACCGATTTCGTCAAGGAAGACGGTTCCCCCTTGCGCCTGCTCAAAGATCCCTTTTGCATCGGCCACAGCACCGGTGAAAGCCCCGCGAGAGTGCCCGAATAGCTCTGATTCGAGCAGGGTTTCTGTAATCGCCCCGCAGTTGATCGCCACAAACGGACGAGCGCCGCGCTGGCTATTGCGATGGAGCGCGCGGGCGACGAGCTCTTTTCCAGTGCCGCTCTCACCCACGATGAGCACCGGAACGACCGAGTCAGCGGCGCGGGCGATCTGTTTATAGACGGCCAGCATTGCGGGCGTGCGGCCAATCAGCTCCTCGCCTGGCGGTAAGTCGACGCCTGGAACATGCGCGACCGCAACGGTTCCGCCCTGGTCGAGCGCTCGCTGTGCGGTTTTCTTGACCTCTTCGATGTCAAACGGCTTGCTGATGTAATCGAAGGCCCCAGCCCGAACAGCTTCGATGGCGGTCTGCAGCGTGCCGAATCCGCTAATGAGCAAGACTTGCCCGTCCGGGTTCGCTCCCTTGAACGCGCGCAGGACGTCGAGGCCGTTCAACGAGCTGTTAAGGTTGATATCACAGATCACCAGGTCAAATGGCTTGGTGCGCGCGAGGTGAACAGCGCGCTCGGATTCACTGGCAAGCTCGAACTCCCGGCCAGGCGCAGCGAGCACTTCTGCAATGATGCGACACGTGTCACGATCGTCATCAACGACCAGAATTCTCGGCATGAGCGATATCCACCGGTGGAGGCATTCCGTGAGCCGCCGGGAGATCGATTGTGAACACCGCGCCCTTTCCCGGCCGATTCTCTGCGCGGATCGTTCCCCCGTGGCTGCTGACGACCTGTCGGGCGATGCTCAATCCCAAACCTGATCCTTTGCCTTGCGCTTTTGTCGTCACCCACGGGTCGAAGACGTGAGCCAGCAGCTCGGGAGGAATCCCACTGCCCGTGTCTTCGATTTCGAGATGGAGCCTATGATCTGCGCGCTCGAGGCGAACCGTCAGCTTTCCTCCAGAGCCCATGGCGTCAACGCTGTTGGTGATGAGATTGAGAAGCGCCAATTCAAGTTGGACCGGGTCGGTGAGGAGTTCTGCCGATTGATTCGGTGTCATCACTTCGATCTGGACGCCCGCGTCGTCGAGCATCGGACCAGCCATCTGGCACACCCGCTTCACGAGTGTAACGAGATCCGCTCGCTCGTGCGGGACGGTGGATGGGCGCGAGGAATCGAGTGCTGCGCGGACGACTGCCGTCACTTTGCCGACTTGATCCTGAATGGCTCTCAGCCGATCGATCGAGTCCGATTCTGGAGGTATCGATTGGATAAGAAGCTGTACATACGTGGAGATCAAATTCAATGGCGTCCCAATCTGATGGGCCATGTTTGCCGCGGCCTGTCCCAACGCCGCTAACCGGCCCGCCCGGGCGAGCTCCTCGCTCAAAATGGCCATCTCGCGATGACTGTCAGCAATTTCCTCAGTCTTCTGCCGAAACCCCTCCGTCGCCGCTTCGACGCGCACGTCCACCGAGTCTTTCAGGCGTTCGAGGCCTTGGAGAATATCGTTCAAGCCCCGCGCGATGACGCCGATTTCGTCCAAGCCGTCGACCGGCATGCGGGCATTCAGTTGGCCGGTGGCAGCC
>DATBJG010000279.1:0-7708 GCA_036556585.1 Vicinamibacterales bacterium | reverse complement strand
CGGGTCTCCGGGTGATCGACACGTCCGCTCCGGAGACACCCGTCGCGCTCAACTAGTAACGGACGCCGCAGAAACCCGCGGCCTCATCAGCAACGGACAACACAGTGGATTTCAGATTCCTGCGCGGAAGTGTCCCACACTTCATCATCATCACCGTTTTGGGATGCCTTCTGGGCGCCAGCGACGTTGTCCAGGCACAGCCTGTCGATGCGGGATTCCGCGGCCCGGCCTTTTCGAGCGGGATCGGTGGTGACGAGGAGGTCACGGCTGAGAAACCAGAAAGCAAGCTGTGGTGGAACGATGGCAACTGGTGGGGCGGCCTGTGGAGTTCAGCCGCCGGCACCTATCGCATCTATCGCCTCGACATGGCGACGCAGCAGTGGGTCGACACCGGCACCTCACTGGATTCTCGCCAGGGGACCAAGATGGATGTCTTCTGGGACGACAAACCAGTCATCCTGACGGATCGCAAGCTTTATGTTGCATCGCACCATTGGACGACGAGTGCTGGAGCAGGCACCTCCAGTCAACATGGAAGGCTGTACCGGTACAGCTATGACTGGGCTGCCAAGAAGTACAACCTGGATACCGGATTTCCGGCTGACATCAACACGGCGAAAACGGAGTCGCTGACGATTGCGAAAGACTCGACCGGACAGTTGTGGGCCACCTGGGTCCAGAATCAGCAAGTGATGGTGAGTCACACGTTGAATGGGAACGACGCAACCTGGGGCGCACCGTTCGTGCTGCCGATCGGCTCGATGGCAAATGTGACGAGCGACGACCTGTCAGCGATCACCGCATTCGCCGGCGACAAGATCATCGTCATGTGGAGCCGGCAAAGCAGCGGAGACCAGATTTACGCTGCGACGCATCTCGACGGTACGCCGGACGGAAACTGGACTCTCGTTGCTGCTTACACGACCTCGGGCGACGATCACATCAATATCAAGTCACTGAATGACAGCGCGGGGCAGCTGTTTGCGGTTGTGAAAACCGCGAATTCCGCGGCCGGGACCGGTCTGATCGTGGTCTTGGTGTGCAGGAATACGGCAACCAATTGTACGCAGACATCCGATTGGGCGTCGTATCCCGTCTACAACTCGGCCGGCGGAACCTACGACGCCACCAGGCCGGTTCTGCTGATCGATAAAACGAACCGCAAGCTGTACGTCTTTTCAAGCCTCAGCTATAGCGGCGACCGTGCGATTTTTTACAAAAGCACCGATATGGACAACATTCAGTTCGCACCAGGAAGGGGCGAACTGTTCATTTTCGAAGACGGTGTGGACGACATCAACAATCCCACCTCTACCAAACAGAACCTGGATGGCACGACCGATCTTGTCGTGCTGGCGAGTGCCACCGACAACAATCGCTACTACCACAATTGGATCAACCTTGCGGCGCCGACCGGTCCCGAAATAGATGTTGCGCCGAATCCTCACTACGACTACGGCGGTGTGGTCGTCGGAGCGAATGCGTTTCAAACGTTCGCGGTCAGGAATCTGGGAGGGACCAATCTTCAGTTCAACGGCGCGACACTCCTGGGTGGGCAGGCGAGCGACTTCACCATTACCCAAGGAGGAGCACCAGTCACTGTGGCGTCGGGTGCGACGCACAACGTAGAGGTCCGTTTTACTCCCGCCGCGCTCGGACTCCGGACCACGACACTACGGCTGGCGAGCAACGATGCAGACGAAAATCCATACGACGTCAACCTGAGCGGTACGGGGACCACGGCTGCACCGGACATTGCCGTCACGCCGACGAGCCATGGGTTCGGGACGCAGCAGGTGGGCGTTGGTGTCACACAGAACTTTACGGTTTCGAATACCGGCACGATGAGCCTCTCTGTCGGGGCACCCGCCTTGTTGGGGCCCGACGCCGCGGCGTTTGCCATAACCAGCGGGCAGGGCGGCTTCCCGATCGCCCCAGGTGGCAACAACACGATCCAGGTACGCTTTACGGCGCCGTCGGCGGGACCGAAAACTGCCACGTTGCGCATCTCGAGCAACGACCCGGATGAGAACCCGGTAGACATCCCGCTCACCGGCACAGGCAGCGTGGGAGGCACGACACCGACGTTCGAGGGGTTCGCGCAGGGAGGTTCGACTGATTCGACCAGCGTGACCGCCACGAATGTGACGGGCGTCAGCGGCCAGCTCTATCTGGCCGCCATTTCCACGACACACTATCGCGTGGTCAACGCGGTCACGGGCCTGGGCCTGACGTGGACGCGCGCGGCAGCGCAGTGCGGCGGGCGCAGTAGAACGGCCATCGAGCTCTGGTGGGCACAGGGGGCCGCCACGACCGGATCGGTGACCGCCACCCTGGCGTCGGCTCCAGATACTGCGGAGATCGTGGTCGCGCGGTATTCCGGGGTGGCCGCGACGAACCCCGTGTCGCCGCTCGTAGCCGGCAACACGAATGGCGTGAATGGTGGCTGCAGCGGGGGCGACGACCAGCCTGCCTATTCGCTCGGTGTGACAACCACGGTAAGTCAGGCGGTGGTGGTGGGCGCGGTGGCCATACGGTACCGGACGCACACGCCGGGATCGGGCTATACCGAACAGGCCGAAGTGGCGCTGGGCAGCGGCGGTAGCGTGGCGGGCATCGCCCTCGTGGATCGATCGGTGCCCGTGGTGTCCTCGCTCCTTCTGAATGGAGCGTTTGATGGGGACGTGGATTGGGCAGTCATTGGCGTCGAACTGCGACCTGGTGCCAGCGGGCCGATGCCCGACATTGATGTCTTACCGACCCCGCACAATTACGGCGCGATTCCGGTTGGTGGAAATACGACCCAGACCTTCGCTATCAAAAATGTTGGCAGCGCGAACCTGCAGGTGAACGGCGCCAGCCTGGTCGGTGGTCAGTCTGGGGAGTTTGCCATCACATCAGGTGGTGGGGCGTTCACTGTGGTGCCGGGCGCCACACACAATCTCGATGTTCGATTTGCGCCCACCTCCGGAGGGCCCAAAGCGACAACATTGCGTCTGACGAGCGACGATCCCGACGAGAGCCAGGTCGATGTGGCACTCACCGGTTCGGGAACCACGCCGCAGGAGATCGATGTGTCACCGACCCCCCACAACTACGGCAGCGTGTCGTTGGGGACAAGCGCGGTACGGACGTTTGCCGTCCGAAATCTTGGTGGAACGACTTTGCAGGTGACTGGCGTCACTCTGACCGGAGATCAGGCGAGCGACTTCGCCATCACGCAGGGCGGTGGGTCGTTCAACGTTTTACCCGGCGCAACGCATAACCTCGATGTGAGCTTCACCCCTGCGGCACTCGGGGGCCGAACCACGACGCTGCGGTTCACGAACGACGATGCCGACGAGAATCCGCTCAATGTGACGTTGAGTGGCACCGGAGTGGCGGCTGCGCCGGAAGTCGTTGCAACCCCTGCCAGTCATGACTATGGCACGCAGACGGTCGGCGTGGAGGTGACGCAGACCTTCACGATTTCGAACACCGGCACGAGCAATCTGGTCGTGCAGGCATCGACCCTGACGGGGCCCGACGCGGCGGCGTTCGCCATCATGAGTGGGCAACCGGGATTCACCATCCCGCCTGGTGGCAACGACACGATTCAGGTGCGGTTTACGCCGACGTCCACCGGACCGAAAAGTGCCACGTTGTCCATCCCAACCAATGATGCGGACGAGAATCCGTTGCTTATCCCGCTCAGCGGCACGGGTAGCATCGGGAGCACGGTGCCGACCTTCGAGGAGATCCACCACGGAGGGTCGGCGGGGCTGGCCACCGTGACCACCGCAACCTCGCTGCTCGGTGTGCCCGGCCACCTCTACCTGGCCGCCGTTTCGAGCAAGTCTTACCGGGCGGTTACGGCCGTAACCGGTTTGGGTCTGACGTGGACGCGCGTGGCGACGCAATGCGCTGGCCGGAACCAGACCGGGATCGAACTCTGGTGGGCCCGGGGATCTGCGACGACCGGCACCGTGACCGCAACGTTGGCAACGGCGCCGAACACCGCATTGATTGTCGTCTCGCGTTATTCGGGCGTGGCCTCGACGGACCCCATTGGCTTGGCGGTAGCCGGCAATTCAAATGGCATCAATGGCGCTTGTTCGAACGGTACTGACGGCAGCGCGTACTCCTTCAACGTCACGACTACCCGGAACAACTCGGTAATCGTGGGCGGCGTCGCCATCCGTAGCAAGACGCACACGCCCGGGTCGGGCTACATCGAACGCGGTGAGCTGGTGGAGGGCAGCAGCAATTCAGATATGGTCACCATCGCCATCTCGGACAGGACCGTCCCATCCATAACATCACTCCCCTTGAACGGAACGCTGAGTGGCGCCGTGGACTGGGCTGTAATAGGCGTGGAGCTCCGACCGGAGCCGTAATGGCTCTGGAATTTCTCTAGAGAAAGGAATGGTGTGAATCACTCCGCCTCACAACCCCCGGTAGCCATTGTCGTGGGCCTCGACTCGATTACGGGACTTCAGACGGCGAGACTGCTTGCGCGTCGTGGAATTCCCGTGTGGGCCATCACGAATAACCCATCCCACTTCGCGACGCATACTCGCGTGTGTCAGAAGATCCTGCAGGGCGACACGTCGGGCGAAGAGCTGATCGTGCTGCTCGAAAACATTGCGGACAGCTTCTCACTCAAGCCGGTCCTCTATCCGTGCTCCGACAACAGCGTCCTGCAGATCTCACGCAATCGTGCCCGGCTCGAGGACCATTACCACCTCGCGCTGCCCAGTCATGAGGCGGTGACGCTGCTGATGAGCAAGGCCGGGTTTGCTCACCACGCGATGGAGCACGGGTTCCGCGTGCCCATAACCGTCGATGTGTTTCAGAAGAGCGATCTCGAGGCGGCAATCCCGATCCTCCGCTTCCCATGCGTGTTGAAGCCCGCCCTCAAGGACGTGCGCTGGCTGTCACAGGCGAAGCAGAAGGCGTTCAAAGTGTCGACTCCGGACGAGCTGTGGGCAACGTTCAACACGCATTCCCGAATGAGCGACCATTTCATCCTTCAGGAATGGATTGATGGTCCGGAATCGGATCAGTTCACCTGCAACTGCTATTTCGACAGGCAGGGACAGCCGTTGGTCACCTTTGTCTCGCGCAAGATTCGCCAATGGCCACCGGGAACCGGTGTCGGCTGCCTGGCTGTGGAGTGTCAAAACGATCGAGTCCGTGACGAGACCATTCGCTTGTTTCAGAGCGTGCCGTACAGCGGCCTTGGCTACGTCGAGATGAAGCTGGACGGGAAGACCGGCGAACTGGTGCTCATTGAACCGAACGTGGGCCGTCCAACCGGACGGTCTGCAATGGCGGAAGCCTGCGGCGTCGACCTGCTGTACTCGATGTATTGCGATCTGACCGGCCTGCCGCTGCCGAAGCGCGCAGCGCGGGACTCCAGACCGCTCAAGTGGATCTATTTCCGCCAGGATCTGCAGTCGGCTCTGCTGCAGCTGTATCGCCGCGAGCTGTCGCTGTTGCAGTGGGCGAAATCTCTGCGGGGACCGAAGGTGGATGCCGTCTGGTCGCTCTCTGATCCAGTGCCATTTCTCGTGGATTGGTTGAGGTACGCCGGCGTTCGTAGTGGAAAGACCCGCGTGTCTGCTCCGAGGCAACCAACGCCGGACTACGCCAATCGGGCTGTACAGCTAACCCGTTCGGGTAGGGGGCTGGCACGTTCGGGGGATTGATGAGGGTGCCCACTCGGGACAGCATGCAGGCTGAGGGGGCAAACAGCGGTAAACCTGGCGCCATTTCCAAAAAACGACACCATGGCAAACGGTGAGCAGAAAGTGATCGGGAGACGATTGGAGCCGTCGCGCGTGGGAGTGCTGCTCCTGAACGCCGAATTTCATCCCATTCACTACGATGCCGAAGCCGCCCGCGTTCTCGCGTATCCAGCCAAGCTCGAGGGCATGCCGTCGCTCGATGCGGTGCTGCCGGCTGAGACGCATTCGCAGCTTGCGAGCCTTTCGGCAGGCGGACCGCAGTTCAAGTCTCAGTTCACGTCGGGACGAAGAAAGTACCGTTGCCGCGTTCTACTCCTCAACTCCGAAAATCACCATCGATCCCGCCTTCAACCCAAATTCATCGTCTTCCTCGAGCGCCAGGTCACGCAAACGGTCGACATCACGCGATGGGGTCAGGAGTTCCAGCTGACGACACGCGAGCGCGAAACCGTCGAACTGCTGCTCGAAGGACTCACCAGCCGCGAGATAGCCGACCGCATGGGGATCAGCCCCAACACGGTCAAAAGCTTTCTCAGGCTGGTGATGGTGAAGGTGGGTGCCTCCAGCCGCACCGGCATCATTGCCAAGATCTACGAAAAAGCATCTTAGTCTTGCGCTGAGCCGGACCTAAAGCGTCCGCGCTTCACAATTCTCGAACGACAGCTGATTCTCAAGGCGCACTGAGCGGTTCGTTGCTTCTAACGACGCCGAGCGCCAAAGGCGCGAGGTACAGGTCGCGGGGGTGGGGCCCGGCGACAAACTAGAAGAGTCGTTGGAGGACGACAATCGTATCGCCCGGGCGGACGAGATCGTTCTCGTTCAGGCGCGATTCGACGCGTTCGCCATCGACGACGCGAATGACCTTGAGACGCGTCGTCGATCCACGATCCGTCACGCCGCCTGCGAGCGTGACCGCCTGCAGGGCCGTCGTATCTTTCAGGACGGGATAGGCGCCGGGATTTCGCACGTAGCCGGATACGTAAGCGGTTTCGGCGCGTGGCACGAAGACCGTATCCCCGTCGCTCAGCGAGACGTTCTGATCGAGCCGTCCCTGATGGAGCTCCTTGAGGTCAACACGAATCACATCTGACGTTTCGCCCGCCTGCTCGGGCAACACCGCTGCTGTCGCTGAGCGATCGGATCGCCGCACCACGAAGGCCTCACCGCCCGCCATTTGAGTCGTCGATCCAGCCCGCGCCAGGGCTTCCATCAGCGACATCTTCCCCCGCAACGAGTACATCCCGGGCTGTCGAACTTCACCGACGAGGAAAATCCGCTGACTGCCGTAGGTATCGACCGTCACGGACACTTGAGGGTTTGTGATGTAGCCTGCCGACAGGCGTTTCTTCAGCTCAGCTTCGAGGGCGCGCACCGTTAGACCGGCGGCCTGGACTCGGCCAATGAGCGGGAAGATCACCGATCCATCCGCTTCCACGTTGAACTTGCCCGAGACGTCCTTCTCGTTCCACACGACGATCGAAAGGACATCGTCCGGTCCAATGACGTACAACTCGGCCTGTCCTGCGGGCCAGGCCTGCCGTGCAAAGCCCGAGACCAGCACCATCAGGCAAACCATCATCGGGACTATCAGCGCGTGTCCTATTCGTGCCGTTGGTCGCATTGCTTCTCACCAATCCTTCAGGTTATGTGGGCCAGCACGCAACGATACCGCGTCCAGCCACCACCATGAATGGCTCCCTCCGGTGATGACAGCGCCACCACCGTGCCATCGGGCATGACCTCCGGGCCATTCCAACGCCCGTGATGGGTTACGAAGTGCGGCTGTTTCGGCGCACGGGACGCTCGGCGGGCTGTTCGTTCTCGCCCGATTGGGCCGCCGTCATCTTGGCGATGTGTTCGAACTTCAGGGCTTCCGAGGTTCTAATTCGCACGAGCCGTGGACCGAGACGGATTGCGGGGAGGGTGCCGGCGTTGATCTGCTTGTACAGGTGCTTGCTGCTCACCCCCCAATACTGGGC
>DATBJG010000278.1:0-4700 GCA_036556585.1 Vicinamibacterales bacterium | reverse complement strand
ACCGGCCACCGGGCCCCCATGTGGCAGCCAACGTGGACAACGCTGGAGATCGTCGCCGAGCATGGACTCGAATACGACTCGAGCCTGATGGACGATGACCGACCCTACGTGCTGAACATCTTTGGGCGCCGGCTCGCGGAGCTGCCCGTCCATTGGTCGCTCGATGACTGGGAGCAGTATGCATTCCTGCCCGCGCCCGAGATCGGCAACGTCATCGAGCCTCCATCAAAGCTTGTCGAGCTTTGGTGCGCTGAACTTGATGCGCAGCGCCTCGAAGGCGGGCTCGTGGTCGGGACGATGCACCCCTTCTTGTCTGGCCGAGCTTCCCGCGTCGAAGCTCTCCGGACCGTGATCGATCACGCACGAACAGGTGACGTCTGGATCGCGCCGCTGTCCGAGATCGCCCAGCGAACCCTGACCGCAGACGGAGTTGACGAGCGCTCGCCCAATCCGCCCGACGTGTCGCTCGGTCCGTACGGAGGAAACGAAGAAATGATCTCCGCGTGAGAGCATGACGGGTTCTGCGGTCTCTTCGTGGGCGCCTTTCATCGACCTCCTTGAGCTGCACGCCGCTTGTCGCGTTGGCGAGCCTTCCTCCAGAGCCCACGCTCGTTTTCGTTGCAAGAGTCCAGTTCTCCCGCGGCAAGCGGTCGGAGGCACCGTGATTCGTCAGTCTCTGTGCGGCGGTCCAGGCTACGTATTCGAGGTGGGGCAATGAATCGCCGAATCTTGACGGCTCCGAATCGAGGCAGGAAACGGCTCACCATCTAGTTCGTCCCGCGGAAAGGTTCGGCGGCGCGATCATGACTGGAGGTTGGTATGTCTTGCGGTAGAACGGTGCAACGGGTGGTCGCCCATATCTTGGCCTTGTTTATCGTCGCGCTCGCTGTCATGGCGGCTGCATGTGGAGGAGGCTCTGATTCGAGTGGGACCGAGGGGGTACTGCGCGTTGGAACGCGAAACATCATGGACGTACTCAACCCGTTCAATGCTACGAACCATCAACCGTTCAACGTCTTCCATCTCACGTACCCAACGCTTGTCGCATACGATGCCAAGGGCGAGTTGGTCGGCGACTGGGCAACCGACTGGCAAACCTCTCCAGACGGGAAGACATGGACGTTCACCGTCCGCGAAGGCGAATGGTCTGACGGGAAGCCGTTGACCGCCGAGGACGCAGCCTGGACCGGCAACACAATCATCAAGTACGCTGAGGGTCAGGCGGCGCTCGTCGCGGGCGTGGTTGAAAACGCGGTCAAGTTTGAGGCTCTCGACCCGCACACCCTTGGAGTCACATACGATCGGCCGGTTGCGAATGCGCTCGATCTTCTGAGCCAGCTTTGGGTTCTGCCAAAGCACGTTTGGCAGCCGCACGAGAAGAACCTCAAGACCTACCGGCCAGCAACGGATCTTCCCATTGTGGGGGCTGGTCCCTACTTACTGACGAAATGGGACCAGCGCGGTTTGAGCGTACTCGAACAAAACCCGAGCTACTATGGCGACATCAAGCCCCAGGTCGCCTCCATCGGTATTCAGTTCTTTACGAACGCCGACACCCTCGTTCAAGCCTTCCGCAACGGCGAGGTCGACTACATGGACATCCGAAGCCCGCCGGTTAACGCATTGGATGCGCTCTCAGACGCCGGCGGTGTTGTTGTGCAGGAGCCAGGCCCGCAACAACCCGTGCTAGGCAACAATTCAAACCCAAAGAAAGTGAAGCACAAGGAGCTCCAGGATCCTGATGTCCGCCTAGCTTTCGCTCATGCGATCGATCGCGACGAGCTTGTGGACGTTGTCTTCAACGGATATGCGCAGCCTGCTGGGTCGATCGTCGCGCCCGACGCAGGGTCATGGCAGAACCCGTCCGTCGTGCCACTTCCGTTCGATCTTGCCGAGGCAAACCGTATCCTGGACGAGGCTGGATACGAACGCGGGTCCGACGGCATCCGGGTGACTCCCGACGGCAGCACGATGGACTATGAGGTGAAAACTCCAACCGACTCCGCCTACAACATGAACCGCCTATTTGAGATCATCCAACAGGATTTCCGTGAGATCGGGGTGCGGCTCACACAACGCGCTCTGGATGAGGCAACCCTGCCAGACGAGCTGATGGCACCAGACGGAAAGTACCTGGATAATGATTTTTATATCTGGGACTACGACGGTCTCAAGGACCCAGATTTTATCGTCTCGATCGCCACGACCGGTCAGTATGGTGGCTGGAACGAGACTGGGTATAGTAACCCAGAGTACGACGCGCTCTATGACGAGCAGCGCGCCACGCTCGACCATCAGGCGCGCCAGGCGGTCGTGTGGAAGATGCAAGAGGTGTTGGATCGCGACAAGCCGTATAACTGGCTTGTCACGCTAGAACTCGTCTCGGTTCACACGCCAGAGTGGGCAGGCTTCGAGCCGACGCTGGAAGGTCGATCAAAATTTGCGTGGACGGGCATACGGCAGGAGGCTCAGTAGACAAGTCTTAAGCAGCTTAGACAGTAAATGCGGAGCCAGTATCTCCTCAAACGGACTATCGCTGCGGTCTTTACTGTCTTCTTTGCGATTACGCTGAACTTTATTCTGTTTCGGGCAGCTCCGGGTGACGCGACAGATACTTTGGGGCGATGCCGGAACTGCACGCCGGAGTTTCAGGAGGCTCTGCGGGCAGAGCTGGGTCTGGACAAGAGTGTCGCCGAGCAATACTTCGTGTATCTCGGTCAGCTCGCTCAGGGGAATCTCGGTCGGTCGTTCGTCTCGCAGGAGCCCGTTGTAGACGTCTTGATACCGCCGCTCCTAAACACGCTGCCGATGGTCGCGCTGGGAGCGTTTCTCGCGATCACTCTCGGAATTATCGCAGGAGTGATCGCGGCCTGGCGCCGCGGAACGGCAGTCGAGGCGCTCGTCGTATCTTCCGGACTTTTCTTTTACTCCTTGCCAATGCAGTGGTTAGGGTTGATGCTAATCATCGCTTTTGCCGGCATTTTGCCCACCAACGGAATCGCCGATCCATACCTTGCGCTTACCGATCCGAGCGCTTGGGAAGTAGTCGTCGATCGACTGGAGCACTTGTTCCTACCGGCCCTCACGCTCGCTATTGTCGGATTCGGAGAGTATGCGCTCATTACCCGCGCGGCATTGATCGAGACGTTCGGAGAGGACTACATTCTGACGGCGCGTGCGAAAGGACTTGGCAACACCAAGATCATTCGACGCCATGCGCTGCGAAACGCAATGCTTCCGG
This sequence comes from Vicinamibacterales bacterium, assembly GCA_036556585.1. Lineage (GTDB taxonomy): Bacteria > Acidobacteriota > Vicinamibacteria > Vicinamibacterales > JAMQPK01 > DATBJG01. The sequence continues at coordinate 1,459 of DATBJG010000278.1, read as the reverse complement.
TAATCACGCTGGTTGCCTTGGCGCTTGGGTTCCTCATTGCTGGAGAAGTGCTTATCGAAGCGGTGTTCTCATACCCTGGCATAGGTCTCGAAATGTATCGAGCAGTGTTTGCGCGTGATTATCCAGTTCTCCAGGGTGCATTCTTGATTCTGACTATGTCGGTGATTTTTGCGAACTACGTTGCCGACCTTCTGTACTTCAAGTTGGATCCGCGAGTAACGGCGTGACGGGCGCTCCAGTGGAGACTTCGCAAGGCGGGCATGGGTCGTACCCCCGCCGACCATGGGTCAGGGCTGTTGGCTCGCGGTCCGGGATCGCAGGGATAACCATGCTTGCACTCGTGGCGCTAATAGCATTGCTGGCACCGTACATCGCACCATATGGGGAGCACGAGAGGGTTGGCGAGCCCTTCGAGAGTCCATCGCGGGCCCATCCCCTCGGGTTGGACGATGGCGGAATCGACATGCTGACTTTGATGCTATGGGGTTCGCGTGTATCGCTGATCGTCGGGTTCGCCGCGGCGGCCGTGGCCATTGTCCTCGGCGGAGTGATCGGACTGATCGCCGGCTACTTCGGTGGCCGCAGTGACATGGTTCTTTCACGGGCCATCGACTACTTTCTCGTGATTCCCGACATTCCGCTAATCATTGTGGCGGCTGCGATTTGGGGCCGAAACCTCACGAACGTGATCTTGATCATTGGGATCATTTATTGGACGTGGACAGCGCGTATTGTTCGTGCTCAGGTGATGAGCATTCGCGAACGGAGTTACATCCGACGCGCCAAAGCGATCGGTGCAAGAGACGCGCGCATCATCGGACGCCACATACTTCCACAGGTTGCCCCCATCATCGCGGCAAACGCTGTGATAATGATTGCATTCGCGATCTTTGCGGAGACAGCTATCGCCTTTCTAGGTCTTGGAGATCCCGGCCTCATCTCATGGGGAAAGCTCATTGAAAACGCGTTTCAAGGGAACGCAGTTTCGGTGAACGCATGGTGGGCTGTTGGGCCCCCGGGCTTTGCTGTCGCGTTTGTAGTGCTTGCCTGCGTAATGCTGGGACGGGCTATCGAAACCGCGCTGAACCCACGGCTTGAAGGCAGCCACATGTCCGTGAGGACGTTCAGCGTGAGGCCAACGCGTGCCGCTGGCTCATAGCCAGTCAAGCGACGGAGAATCGTCAGTGTGGCCGAGAAACCCGACGAGTGGCGTGCGATCCAACGGTGGCGAACTGCGGGCGCCCTCCGAAGGATTCGGTTCAGGGGTGTCACCGGCCATCGATTGGGCCCGTCGGGGAGTCTGGCTGCCCTAAGATCATGATTGGACCGCCGAAAACAGGGAGCGCCGCCGGCAGGTGCCCGCCGGATCGTGAGAGCGGGCTGGACAAACGATCGATCACTCCACCCGAACAAGCTCGGCGCTACACAGATTCGTCTGGAGATCTGGCGAGCCGGTTGG
>DATBJG010000277.1:0-5175 GCA_036556585.1 Vicinamibacterales bacterium | reverse complement strand
CCCCTTTTTGGAGTTTTCGATGAACCGGTCGTAGATAATGCAAGCGCAGGCGGCGTCGTGCTGTGCTACCCGCATGGTGCAGACTATGCCACCGCGTTCCGAACCTTCCGCATTCTCTCGACACGCCTCGCTCGTGCCGGCTTTCATGTGCTCCGCTTTGATTACCTCGGCACCGGCGACTCATCGGGAAACATCGATGATGCGAGCCTGCCGCAATGGATCGACAATGTGGCCACTGCGGTTGAGGAGCTGAGAAAGTGGCGCGACATTCGCGAAATCTCGCTCGTAGGGCTTCGGCTCGGCGCCACGCTTGCTGCATTGGCGGCAGCAGAGTCTCAGCAGGTGGATCGACTCGTTCTGTGGGAACCAGTGACAGATGGACGGGAGTATGTCGCAACGCAACGGGCACTTCACATGGCTTGGGTCGACGAGGTCATGCGCGATGGTCGGGAACCCGTCGTGGCCGAGGACGAGATGCTGGGGTACCGCCTCACCGAAGGCGTGCGCCACGATCTTGAAAATTTGAACCTCTGGGCGCGCAAGATGCTGCCGGCACCGCACATTTACGTGTTGAGCCAGGGACCTTCACCGGAGTACGAACGCCTTGCGGAGGAGCTGCGAGCAATGGGGGCACAGGTCGATTCGGATTGTGTCGACGGCCCGACTGTCTGGTCAAAGACGCCCTCAATGGATGAGGCTTTCGTACCGACTCGTGCCATGCAGGCGATTGTCAATTGGCTCGCTGGAGCATCCCGATGATAGAACATGCAGTACTTCTGGGGGCTCAACGTTCGCTGGTTGGCGTGCTGACGGACCCAGAATTTGATGGTAACCCCCAGCGGCCTGCTGTTGTGTTTCTCAACGCAGGCATGCTTCATAGGGTCGGTCCAAACCGGCTTCATGTTCGGATGGCGCGGGAATTGGCATCTCGCGGGTTCGCCTCGCTTAGGTTTGACCGATCGGGCATTGGGGACAGCCCTCCTAGAACCGACGGATTACCGCTACAGGCGACCGCGTTGGGAGACGTGCGGGACGCCCTGGATTTCGTCGCCGCCGAGCGGAGCGAGTCGTCTTTTGTCCTGGTCGGCCTTTGTTCGGGCGCGGACCTCGCTTTCCGGGCCGCTCTCGCCGACGCGCGAATCGTTGGAGTCGTCCTGATCGACGGATTGCCATATCAAACGGTTCGCTCGCGATTGCACCATTACGCGGGGCGGCTCATGCGGAGGGGTGGCTGGCGCAGACTGTTTGCGCTCGACGGACCCGTGTTGCGGCTCCTTCGGCGCTCGCGTCGGCCGGCGCGCCCGGCAGCCCTTAACCGGCGCGACGTTCCGCCGAAGGATGAGGCAGAATCGGGCCTGCGGGAACTGACGAAACGCGGCGTGCGCCTTCTTCTCCTCTATACGCCGGGCCGCGAGTACAGCTATCGCCGGCAGTTCGAGGATATGTTCCCAAGCGTCCGTTCAGAGCTTGTCGAGATAGTTTTTTTTCGGAATGCGGATCATACCTTCACGCTCCGCGCCAACCAGGACGTTTTGGTCCATACGATCGAAGAGTGGACTTCCAAGTTCAACTAGGATCGAGGGCCGGTCGCATGGCTGCATCTATAGAACAAGTTCTCCAAATCCAAGCGGGACTGCGTCCTGACGCGCCGGCGCTGTTGATTTTGGACGCCCCGCCCGTTGCCTACCGTCGGTTGCTGCAACAGGCGCACTTGATGGGAACGACGCTGCGCAGCGCAGGGGTAGGCAGTGAGGACCGGGTGGCGGTCGTCCTCCCAAACGGGCCGGCCATGGCAGTGGCATTTCTGGGTACGTCGATGGCGGCCGCATGCGCGCCATTGAATCCGGGTTACACGGCCGCGGAGTTCGATTTTTATCTGGCGGATCTGAGTGCACGTGCCGTGATCGTCTCGTCACGGGGAGATTCGCCGGTCCGGGAGGTCGCGCGGAAGCGGGGTATTGTAGTGCTTGAACTATCAGAGCGTGTGGGCTCCGACGGGTGGGCAGTCGCGCTCGACGTTCCGAATGTCAGTTCCCCGCAGCCGTATGATCCGCCTGACGCGCAGTCCGTGGCGCTCGTCCTCCACACGTCCGGAACTACCTCGCGCCCAAAAATGATACGGCTCTCTCACGCGAATCTTTGCGCCTCCGCGGCAAATATTCGATCCACGCTCCAGCTTGGCAAAGACGACTGCTGCTTGAACGTCATGCCACTGTTTCATATTCACGGGCTCGTCGGTGCGCTTCTGACATCCTTGGAAAGTGGAGGAAGTGTGGTGTGCACTCCGGGGTTTTTCCCAGCACGCTTCTTCGAGTGGCTTGAGGAATTCAGTCCCACCTGGTATACGGCTGTGCCGACGATGCACCACGAAATCCTGGCTCGCGCCGCAGCCCACCGGGATACGCTTTCGCGATCCCGGCTGCGCTTCATCCGCTCGTGCTCCGCTCCGCTGTCACCCGATCTGATGAGGGCGATGGAGCAGACCTTCCGCATTCCAGTGATCGAGGCACTCGGGATGACCGAAGCATCCCACCAGATCGCGAGCAACCCGTTGCCGCCCGGGCAAAGGAAGCCAGGCTCAGTCGGGCTGCCGACCGGCTGCGAAGTTGCGATATTCGACGAGCAGGGCCGTCCAATGCCTCGCGGCGCGTCGGGTGAAATAGTCATCCGCGGGGCGAATGTAACAAAGATCCAGACCCTCCCAGGGAATGATGGGGCAGAGCCCTCCGACATGGCGTGGTTTCGAACAGGTGACGTCGGCTACTTGGACGACGACGGGTATTTGTTCATCTCCGGTCGGATAAAGGAGATCATCAACCGGGGAGGGGAGAAGATTTATCCGAGCGAGGTCGATCACGTCCTCATGGACCATGCGGGCGTCAGTCAGGCGATAGCCTGCGCGGTGCCCGATGCGCGACTCGGTGAGGAGGTGATTGCGGTTGTGGTGCGGAGCACGGGGAGTGCAGTCACCGAACGGGAGCTGAGGGAGTTCGCATCGAACCGGCTCGCGGCATTCAAGATTCCACGTCGTGTAATTTTCGTCGATCAGATTCCGAAAGGTCCGACCGGGAAGATTCAGCGCATTGGCCTGGCTCGAAAGCTCGGAATCGAATCACTGAAGTTCGCGCAGCCAGGCGAGTCGGCGCCGTTCACGCCGCCGCGAACAGCGACGGAATCGGCGATCGCGCAGGTTTGGGGCGAGATACTCGCGATCGATCGTGTCGGTCTCTTTGACAATTTCTTCGAACTCGGTGGTGATTCGCTTGCGGCTGCAGAAGTGATTGCCCAGCTCGAGGCTCGCCTGGGGGTGGCCGTGAATATCCGGGATTTGGGATTTGGCACGCTACAACAGGTCGCCGCCGGATGTGAGGAGAGCGCGGCATCCGGTTCAGCGGGGCGTCGCTCCGGATCATTTGTTGCAAGATGGCTCCAAAAATTCAAGTGGCTACTGCGGGAGAAAGCATGACCGGAACGGGATCAGTAACGCAAGTCGTGGGTGAACTCCTGCGCACGTGGACGCGGCCCGTTGTGCGGTTGATGCCGGTTGAACGCTGCCCCGGGTGGATCGGGACACTGCACAATCTGAAGGTCCCCGCCAACGTGCAGCCGAACCCTCATGAGAGCGCTGCGGGCTCTTCGAACATCAGAATCATCTTTTGCCTACTGGAATCCGTGCTGGCGCTGCCGGGAGACGTGGCCGAGTGCGGCGTGTGGCAGGGATCAACACTCATACCAACTGGACTGTTCGTGCAGCGGCGTGACTCCGAGAAACGTATTCTGGGTTTCGATTCATTCCAGGGTTTGGATGCTGCGGTATCCCGCGACGTGGCGCTCGGTGGGGACGGTGATCCTCGCAAGCGGATTGGAGGGTTTTCAAACACGTCCTTCGAGGCGGTCGACCAGCGGGTCCGGGAATTCGGGCTTGCGGGCACCGTGACCCTCGTAAAGGGCTACTTTCGGGAGACGCTGCCACGCGTTGCGGACCTGCAATTCTGCTTTGTTCACCTCGACTGCGTGATTTACGAGTCGTACCGGCAGTGTCTGGAGTTCTTTTACCCGCGCATGGCGAAGGGGGGCGTCATCCTTCTGGACGAGTACCGGGACCCACCCTGGCCCGGTTGCACGCAGGCAGTTGACGAATTCATCGCCGATAAGCCCGAGCGAATCGCCGAAATCAGGAGCGACAACTACGTCAAGTACTTCCTTCGCAAGCAGTGAAGAAGCGTCGTGCCAGGCTTGACAGGTTCTGGCCAGTCCACGGCACGGCGATCACCTCAGTGAAGGCTGCCCATGGCGGATAAGAAAGGAGCCCGCTGATTCATGTCTTCTACCGCGCGTGGGACACGACTACTAGATGGCGGTACCTGGCGCCCGGAACTCCGAATCCGCAGGGCTGGATGCTTGCCGCATTCAGAATCGCTCGCCGTCCATGTACCGCGAATGCGACTTACGTCACACGATCGGGGGGAGCAAGATCTTGTTGAGATCTTGTGTGAAGCGTTATCATTCGCGCGATCAGCAATTTCAATCAAGGAGTCCAGCCGATGGCAATTGCCAAGAATTTTCGCCTAATCACGATCTGCTTCCTTACGTTCGTTGCGACGTTGGTTGCCGTTGCGGGCACATACCTGCTGAGTGTGAAGCGCGGGTATACCGATTTTCTGGCAAAACCGGGAAAGGCCGAAAGGATTGAATTGAAGGCGGCGCCGATCGACCCGTCGTGGATCATCTCAGGCTCTCCCGTCTGTCGGTCGGCGGTATTTGATTTCTCGCATGACCAGTCGTCAAGGAGCGGCATCTGGGAATGCCGCGGGGCGTCGAAGTTCGTCTGGCATTACGGGGTGGACGAATCCATCTACATTCTGGAAGGCGAAGCCCACCTCGAGTACCTTGGCAACAAGTTCACGCTCGGGCCCGGCGACAGTACGCATTTTGTCTCTGGCACAAAGGCGACGTGGGTCGTAAACGAGCATGTCCGAAAGACGTTTCGGCTCTACGAGCCTGGCCGACTCGTCAAGGTCATGAGACGTATCGTCAGGTAGGGGGTCCGTTGCTGCCGGTGCTCTCCACGAATTACAGGCGCAATTCGCCGGTGCGGATGCGATCACGCAGCGTCCTGTCGAGCGGCACGAATTTCCCCCGTGCCGCGTCGCGAAAGTAATAGGCATCTCCGCT
>DATBJG010000276.1:0-4864 GCA_036556585.1 Vicinamibacterales bacterium | reverse complement strand
GTCTTCAGGGACCACTCGACGGGCTTGCGCCACGGCCCCCAGTAGATCTTGTGCTGCATCCGTGACGCGAAGGTCATCTTGCGAAACGGGCCCACGAATTGCCAGTTCTCGCTGGCCGCAGACACGTCACCGACGATCTCGATGTCTCGAGGATTGCCGCAGCCCAACCCCAGATCGTGGGCCAGCCGGATGAATTTGATCGAGAGCGGGTCCATCCCCATCAGCCGGGCAGCGACTGCATCAATGGCCACCTGGTCGGCACTGGCAAGAATGACATTCTTGACGTGCGGGATCATGCATCGTGGTCCCGGGCCGTCGCCGGCAAACGTGCCATCCATGACCGCAAACACACCACGGTGAATCTTCTGCTGGATCATCAGCAGATCCACCAGCGTTTCGTGGATGACGGGGTGCGTCCAGTGGCGCCGCTCGTTCAGCAGGCCCCCGAACGCATTCTTCATTGCTCCCGTCATGGTGGTGAATACGTGGGTCTTCACGGTGGGGAGATGAATGATGTTTTCGCCCACGAACCGGCGTGGGATCATGAAACCATCCGGATACACGTCGTTGAGGCACAGAAACTTAAGGGTGAGGTCCCCGACCGCCTCCCTGACATCCATCCACTCTTCGGTCTCATAGATGTGGATGTTACGCAGGCCGTGCGACTCGACCACTGGCAACTGCTTGTTTTCGCGCTCTCCGAGATGGGCGTCGATGACGACCGTGCGGTTGTGACACCCGTGGATCAGCTCGGGGCGGTACCCATCCCGTTTCATCGCACGGACCACGCCATCGAGCTGCCATGGCGTCGTAGAGCTGCCTGGAAAGAAAAAGTGCCACGAGATGTTGATCTTGAGCGCCGTGTCGACGTCTTTGGCAACGACGTCCTGATACCCGGCCAGGTTCATGAGTTTGTGATAGTCCTCGAGAACCGTTTCGGGGCGGGTCCGCAGGACGGCGACAACGGGCTTACGCATACGGGCCCATTCTATTGCAGAATTGCAGAATTGCAGGATTGCAGGAAGGATCTAACCGGGCTCCACGTAGCGTCCGGCTTTAGTAGCTCCACGTAGCGTCCGGCTTTAGCAGCTCCACGTAGCGTCCGGCTTTAGCCGGACGATCAGTAGATCAGGAGCACGACAGCCAGCGCCCAGACGGCCACACACGCGAGGAGTGGGCGATCGGTGAGGAACAGATCGGATGGCGACCCGCCGCCCTTCTGGTGCACGAGGTAGAGGTACCGGAAAATCCCGTATAACGGGAACGGGATCGTCAGCTCGAGCCATCGTGTGCCAAGGCGTGCAGCCGTTCCGGCATCGATCGTATAGAGGATGTAGCTCATCAAAGTTGTGGCCGTGACGATGCCAATCATTTGATCGAGGAGGTAGGGGCTGTATTCACCCAAGATGGGCCGGTGTCCGACCGCGTCCCCGGCCAGGAGGACGAGCTCGTGGCGCCGTTTGCTGAGCGCCAGAAACAGCGCCAGCAGGATCGTGCAGACGAGAAGCCACTGGCTCACTGGAACACCGGCCGCCACGCCCCCTGCGACGGCCCGCAGTTCAAATCCCATGGCAATCGTCAGAACATCCACGATGACCACGTGCTTGAGCGCGAAGGAATAGAAGGTCAAGAGCACCAGGTACGCGACTGCCGTCAGGCCGAGGCGTTCGGAAACCCAGAAGCACCAACCCACCGCAACGGCCGCTAGCACGGCGGCCGCAATGAGCGCAGCCCGGACGCTCAGCGCGCCAGAGGCGACAGGCCGCGATCGCTTGACGGGGTGCAGGCGGTCCTGCTCTCGATCGATGACGTCGTTGACGAGATAGATCGCGCTCGAGAGCGCACAAAAAGCGAAGAACGCGCCCAGCGTGCGCAGCGCGGCGAACGGTACGAACAGACGTTGGCCGAAGATCAGCGCGGCGAAGAGGATGAGGTTCTTCGTCCACTGACTCGGCCGGAGAGCGCGAAACGCAAAAAGGGGTCGGGAGTCTTTTTCCGCCACCTCGAGAGTTGAACGCACGGTGGAAAAAGACTCCCGACCCCTTTTTGCTGACTAGGCGCTTGCCGAGTTGAAACTCTTGACGACTTCGCTCTCGGAATCGTACGTCTCGAAGACGGTCAGCAGTTTCGTGATCGACAACAGGTCCTCGATGCGTTTGGTCAGGTTGAGCAGCTTGAGGCTGCCGCCCTGCCTGCTGACGGTCGTGTAGGTCCGGACGATTTCACCGAGACCCGCGCTGTCGATATACGGCACGTGCTCGAGGTTCAACACGAGCTTCTTGTAGCCCTGGAGCAAGAGACTGTTGATCTTGTCCTTCAAGAGCTCGTCCCCCTCGCCCAGTGTCATGCGGCCCTTGAGATCCAGAATCATGATGTCGCCGGAGGTTCGTTCGTTGATCTCCATCGCCGGTCTTCTCCTCTAGGGCCTGGTTGCCGCTGGGGCGTCGGATCCCGCCGGATCCGACGGCAAAGCCCGTCATCTTATCGCCAAGGGGGGGAGGCGTCAACGCGCCAGCCAAAAAAAGGGGCGCCTTTTCGGCGCCCCTTCGAGACTGAACCGAATGATGCCCCAGAGCACCGGCTCTGAAGGCGGTTTTGACTAGGCCCCGCCGGCCCCAGCAAATTTCCGCTGCTGGAAGCACTCCTTGCAGAATACCGGTCGGCCCTGAGTCGGCCTGAACGGCACCGTCGTTTCTTTCCCGCAAGCGGAGCAGGTGGTTGTGGTTTCTACCCGTTCGCGAACGATCGGGCCGGCCGGCCGTGCGGCACGCTTCGCCTTGCAGCTCTTGCACCGCTTCGGCTCGTTCTTGAAGTTCTTGTCCGCAAAGAAGAGCTGTTCACCGGCCGTCCAGATGAACTCCGTACCACAATCCACACACGTCAGATTCTTGTCTTGGAACTCCATTGATCAGCCCCTTGTACGAACCGTCACTCGGAGTCGCGCCGCATCTTCTTCCGATTGCGCTTCCGCGCAAGCGCCTGTTTCGCCCGGCGCTTGTCCCCGGGTTTCAGGTAAAACGAATGCTTCTTGATGTCCTTGATGATGTCTTCCTGCTGCACCTTCCGCTTGAACCGGCGAAGTGCGCTTTCGATCGATTCACCATCCTGGATCTTGACCTCGGCCACCTTGTGATACACCCCCCTCGGCAGTCCCCCAAACAGTCCTCGGATAAGCCCTAATACGACTGAAGCGTGTGTTACGCTTATCGGGAACGAGACGAGGATCTTAGGGGTTGTCTCCACCCTGCGTCAACGAACGCCCGGGATTGGCCCGGTCCCCGCGGGCCGCGGCGCAAGGTCCACAGTAACCAATTCTCATCAAAGCCTTTACGTCGACTGCTATGAAACTCCTCGTATTGGGTGGTGGTGGCCGCGAGCACGCCTTGGTGTGGAAGCTGGCCTCTGAAAGGGACGTTGGGGAAATCGTCTGCGCGCCAGGTAATGCTGGCATCTCGCGGCTGGCCCGGTGCGTACGGGTCAATCTCGAAGATCCCGCAGAAATGCTGGCCCTTGCTCAAGCTGAACAGGTGGACGTCACGGTCGTTGGACCTGAGCTCCCCCTGAGCCGGGGTGTCGTGGATGCCTTTGTGGCGGAACGAATGGCAGTGTTCGGCCCCACGCGAGATGCCGCCGCCCTTGAATCGAGCAAGGTGTTCGCAAAGCAGTTCATGGCGCGGCACAAAGTGCCCACCGCCCGCTACCGCGTGTGCGACAGCGCTGAGCAGGCACTGGCCACGATATATCGTGGCGAGTTTCAGTTCCCGCTTGTCCTCAAGGCGGATGGTCTCGCAGCCGGAAAAGGAGTCACCATCGCGCCCGACCGGTCGTCGGCCGAGCAGTCTGTCCGCGAAATGATGGTCGATCGCTGTTTCGGAGATGCAGGCAGCCGTCTCGTGATCGAGGAATGTCTCGAAGGACGTGAAGCGTCGTTCTTCGTCATCACGGATGGAAGGCAGGCCGTCCCGATTGGCTCGGCCGAAGATCACAAGCGTGCCTACGATCATGACGAGGGGCCCAACACCGGCGGGATGGGTGCCTACGCGCCGAGCCCGTTGATGGACTCGGCCATGCAGGCGCGCGTGATGGCCGAGATTGTGATGCCGGTGATTGACGGACTACGAGCCGAGAGCCGTGAGTTTCGAGGGGTGATCTATGTGGGCCTGATGGTGACCGGCACAGGTCCGAAGGTGATTGAATTCAACGTGCGGCTTGGCGATCCCGAAACGCAGGTTGTGTTGCCAATGCTGCAGAGCGACCTGCTGCCGTTGCTGGTTGCATCAGCCGTCGGCACGTTGGATGGTCTGAAGGCGAGGGTGCGACCCGAGCCTTGCGTTGGCGTCGTTCTCGCGTCGGGTGGTTACCCGGGATCGTATCGAACCGGCATGAGTATCTCTGGGCTCGATGATGTCGAAGGCCTCAGTGACGTGCAGGTCTTTCACTCAGGTACCGCCATGCACGAAGGTCGAATTGTCACTGCCGGCGGTCGTGTTCTGACCGTTGTCGGTTCAGGTGCGGACTATCGGCGAGCAATCGACGTCGCGTATGATGCCGCCCGTCGCGTGTCGTTTGACGGCTTGCACATGCGCCGCGACATTGGGTTCAAGGCGGTGACGGGCTCGGGATTCGGGGGTCGGGATTCGGGATTCGACGGATTCGGGAAAGACGATTCGAGATTTGTCACCACGAATCGACTTCGAGTTCCGAACTCCGAATCCCCAATCCCGACCCCCGAATCCCGAGCCCTTCACCGCCTTGAACCCAATGTCGCGGCGCATGTGCAAGCCGTCAAACGACACGCGACGGGCGGCATCATACGCGACGTCGATTGCTCGCCGATAGTCCGCACCTGAACCGACAACGGTCA
>DATBJG010000275.1:0-8998 GCA_036556585.1 Vicinamibacterales bacterium | reverse complement strand
GGGGCTGTCGTTCGAGCGCACGACGCCGCGGCTGGTGGAGGCCGATACCGAGGACAACCTTCGCCGGCTGTTCATCGACAACAACTGGACCGACTGCCTGCCGATCGTGCTGCCGACCGAGGCGCGAGTGGAGGCGATGCTCCAGGGGACGAGCCATCCGCCGGACAGGATCGTCGGGCGGCTCCGGCCGACGGCGTTCCGCGAAGTCTGGGAATTCAAGGTGGAGAGTCCCTCGGATCAGGCATGAGATAATGCACAGTTCGTGCGTTGACGTTTCTGCCTGAGTGCTCTGCGGCCCAACCAATGAGAAACGACAAGCGCTTCGTCTTGGGACTAGTGGGAACAGCGGCAGAGTCCTCCGCACTAGCCTTCTCGCAAGGTACAGGCGACGTTCACGTCTTCGAGTCCAAGGGTTTGGACTGGCGGACCATGAGCGACGGCGTTGGGACTGCGCGCGCACAGGTTGCCGAACTGTTGGATGGCTTAGCACAGGAGGTTGGCGTCGGAGACTTCTCCGGCATTGTTCCCCGAATAGACGCCGTAGCGCTTGCCGTTTCCGGAATAGACGGTCGATTCTCGACTGGCCTATTCCTCGAAAACATTCGGCGCCTAGGCTTCGAAACCGATAGAATCCGTGTCCACAGCATCGCCGAGGCAAGCCACGTCGGCGCTTTCCTTGGAGGACCAGGAGTCGCTGTTCGCTGTGGCCACGGTTCTGCGGTATTCGTAAGAACAAAGCAGGGGCAGGCAAAGCTGTTTGGCGGCTGGGGCTCCGCGATCGGAAACCGGGGGAGCGGCGAGTGGATCGGAAAGAAGGCGATGTCAGCAGCGACAGGTGTCTTGGATGGCAGTGCAACAGAAGAGGAGCGCAATTTCGTCGCGCGTCTCATCGGAGAGACTGAAGCAGAGATAATGAAGGCCGTTGAGGGGCTGGATCGAGAACGCTATTTCAGAGGCGAATTAGGAGCCCGACATTATCTTCACGAACGGGGTTGCCGCACGGTGGCAATTGCGGCGGGCGGCGATACGTATGCGACCTCGTTGGTGCGACGCTCCGTCGTACAGATCAGCATGGTAGTGGGTGCAGCGATGAAGCTGGTGCCGCCAGACGAGAGCCTTCCAATCTGCTTTCGCGGCGGCCTCCTGGAACGATACCCTCACTATTGCCGAGCCTTGGCGCACCACTTGCGAGGTCAGTTTCCGAACCTCTCGCTTGGCGGCGGATGCCACGCCGGAGGGTACTCAACGATTGTCGGCGCTACTCTTCTTGCGCTTCGCATCGACGATCTACACCGAGCGGCGCGCGATGCAGACTTGATCGCACGATCTCTTCCCGCATGTCATCTCATCCCCACAAGGACCTGTTGCTGCGATGGGAACTGACAACTCTACACAGGCAATCGTTGACATTCCGCTCGAGCGGATAACCACGGCTCGCCAGAGCCATGCCGTTGCGAGAAGTGACTTCTCTGCCCTGACTCGCCCGCTCCAGCATTTGATCGATTGCTTGGGTCAGCTGGAACGTGATTGTCGGGGGATGGGGGATGAGACGCTGTTCGTCTGGGACTGGGAGATGGTCCACGAAGCGATAGATCCCTACTCGACATCGGCGGTTTTTAGCGGCGTTCTTTGGTACGGTCTCGGTGTGCTTGAGACCCTTGGGACTCAGAACAAGCGCCCGAGGGTCGTTTACGCGGAGGGAACGCGGCGTGAGCTACTGTGGCATCTTACTGCTGTCGCAAGACGATACCAGCGCCATGTTCGGCATGCCAATCGAGCACAGCAACTCGGTCGTTCATTCGAGGGTGTTAAACGATTTAGCGCACGTGCGGATTGGAAGGATGTTCTGGGAAAGTTGCTGGAGCTCGTTAAGCTCGACGAATCCATCGACCGTCTGCTGTTGTTGCTTACGAAGTATGCAGAGCCCATGCCCGTTGAGTTGGAAGCGGTCCCTCAGCAGGTGTTCAATGCCTATCGAGAGAGCCTGTCGCGTGAACGAGGCGAGAAGGAAGCACAAAGGCGTAACGAGGCTGATGCCTGGAACTTGGCGTCGGTCGACTACTTGTCGCGAACCCTGGGCATTCGTTCGGTCGGCCTCATCACAGCGACGACCGCGGTGCATCGGGTCGGCCAGGAGCAATCGAGGGATCCCTTCTACTTTGCTCTCGATCTACAAATGCGCCGGCGCTATCCGGATCGGGAGAACCGAAAAACGGTCCTTCAAGAGATGCTTTCAAAGCTGTACAGCGTGCTCGCCAAGATCGGCACAGTCGAAGCTTTGGAAAGTCGCTCAGGGACCAGCCACATTGGACGTGGCGAAATAGCGGATCTGCTGGAAAACCTTCCCCGGCTCGGAGAAGACGCGGTTTTGAAAGAGATCGCTGACATCGCAATTCGAGGGGCCCAAGCGATTCAGAACTCGCGTGTTCAGTCGAGGCAGTCCGAGTCTTCACTGGTGGATGACTACGGGGAGTACCTCTCTCTGCCACGCCTAAGTTTCAAGATTCAACGCGTACTGAGCCTACTGGGTATGGACCGGCCCTCTGCAGAAGGTATGCAACTTCAATGGGAGACGCGCTCGAATAGAGCAGGCGTGCAGAGGTTGGAACTTGTTGCTCGAGGACGTGCCGCTTTCATCGAGGCGGAGGTCGGCGAAGCAGTCTTGGTCTTGCGATGGAAGACAGAAGTGTCGCTCCAGGAGTTCTTGTTGGCCGTCGACCATGCCTGGGGCGACCTGTTCTCCCCCAGCGATGTCCGTGTGCTGGCCATGCCGTTTTCCGTTGGCCGTGGTTCGGGACAGTTCCTCATCTCAACGGCCGACCGGCCGGCGCACGTGGCTAGATTCCTCGCTGCCGTCGGTCCTAACCGAATCGCCATGTTGCGATTAATTACAGGAGAGTTTAGCTTCTGGTACGACACCTCGTCTCAGCTATCGAGACAAGGTCTGTTCGTCCACACCGGCGACACTTGGGCAGTCGTCTCGCTTCCACCTGGCCTGAAGGGGCACGATGCGGTACGAAGGTTCTTTGAAGCGACATCTTCGGATTGGTTGTTCGATACCGTCGTAGAGAGTGCACTAACTGCGCTACCGACTCATCAATCGAGAGAGGGTTCATGACTCGAGCCGAAGTGGAGAAGCATCTTAAAGGTGCTGTCGCGTCACACTTTGCAGACGCGCAACCAAGACCTTGCAGTGATGATCAACAACTGTCTCTGCAAGCCACAGTGCACGCATGGTTTGAGAGCGAGGGCGCTTGCGACGGATTGGCGCGAGAGACGTTGCTCCACTATGCGTGTGTGAATCATGGATATTTCACATTCGACGCTCAATTCACCGCGTCCAGCTCATTCAATTATGTCGATGTCAGCGACCCAGTGTCCGGGTTGCTGAGAATCCCAGCACCAAGATCGACCGAGGACTTCGGTTTCAATTGGAATCAGTCCTCTATATTGGTGCGAACAAGAGGGAGAAAGGACGACTGTCGTGTCGACTGGCTGAAGACGGAGTCGAATGAGACGGTGGGCACCTCGATACATGTACTTACATGATTGACGTCGTGATACCGTACCTCGTTCCCTTGCTCCCGGACGTTCTAAGCGGGTTGGGTTTCGTGTTCCTAGTGAAACGAGGCCATCAAAGCGCCGCAGTTACGATAACGAATGAGGCGTTGACGGCCGTCGGAGTGTCCGCACCAGGGCAGCGTCGTAACGAGATCGAGTCGTTGATCTGTGACGTTTCAGAGGCTCACGACCTTCAGAGGCGCACGAATCTCGCAGCGTTGATTTCCATAGGTGGTGCCCTCAGCATGCTGCAGGAGGCCGCGTTGGTGACGTGGGTGGTGGTGTTATTGATTCTTTGGGTGATTCTGTACTATTTGTCTTCCCATTACATTACCCTGCCGACCGCGATGTCGAAACGCGACTTCAGACAATTGAAGATGAAGGCAACACGGCTCTTTGCGGCGTGGTGGATAGCAAGCGTAATCATCAAAACAGCCGCTCGCGCTCTGAGTCTGTGAGCGCGAAGCTGCACGTCGTCGAGAGGCCCGCTTAAATTCAATTAACGGATGAGGTCGGCGCAAGCCATCAATGAAGTATCTGCTCGATGAGCGGCAGCACGAGGCAAATGTTCACGCTCAAGGGTACCCGCGTCGAACTGCTCCCGGCTCACGCCCGCAACTACCCGGATGCTACGGTCCACCAAATCCAGGAAACTCCAGCGGAACCTAGCCGTGACACGCACTACTCAGCCGACGTGCAGGCGGCCGCATGATCTGAGAGCGTTCCAAGACCCGCAGCCGGAAGCCCAGCCCGTACAACAGCCGTCCCACCGTCGACGCACTCACCGGCCACGCCTTCGCGGTCAGGGCACCCGCCAGCTTCGCGCCTTGCTCTTCAAGTCCACCACAACGCCGACATCGGATCGCCGCGCGTGACGGGCTCGATCAAGATCACCAGGGCCTCGGTCACTCCCGGTTGCACGTCGTCGATGGTCGGGCGCCCGGCACCAGGTCGACGAATGCGCTCCGGAAGGGGCATGCCAGCCGCCAACTCCCGACGCCCGTTGCGGATCGTCTGGCGCGCCAGCGCGGTGGCGGACGAGACAGTCGCGTCGCCGCCGTACCCGAGTGCCGCCGATTCGGCCGCCGCCCCACAGCCGGCGCGCCCCCGCTCATCGAGCAACGGCGCCATGACCACGAACTTTGCGACAGCTGTCGCGTTGCACCGTACATGGGTTAGATCACGCTCGCAGGCCAGGTGGCAAGACAAATCTGGCCCGAGGCCTTAGACTTAGCCTTCCGAGTCGCGACCTTCATCATCGCGCTTGGGCGGTGGGGCGCGGGCGTGGCCCCTCACGATCCCCCGGCGGAAAACGCGCCGCACGCCGTGATATGGAGCGCGCAGGATTCAGTCGACTTCTGTCGAGGTTCCTGACTCGCCGCAAGTTGAACCATCAACATGTGGATTGACCTGCCCTGTTCTTCGGGGCGGCTATACTGGTTCATCAAAGATGCCAAAATCGAAACCGCTGAGGGCGGTCGACTTGTTCGCTGGTGCCGGTGGCCTGAGCCTCGGCGCGCGCCGGGCGGGTTTCCAGGTGCCGGTCGCCGTCGAGATAGATAAGCGGATTACGCCCACCTACCGCAAGAATCATCCCGACGCCGTGGTCCTCGAGAAGGATGTTCGACAGCTCACCGGCGCCGAGCTCGCTCGTGCGGTTCCGGGTGGCCATATCGACTTGCTCATGGGTTGTGCTCCGTGCCAGGGCTTCTGCTCTCTGACAATCAAGAACGAGCTCAAGGACCCGCGAAATGGGCTCGTCAAGGAGATGGCGAGGCTGGTTGAGGAGACGCTGCCCACTGCCGTTGTAATGGAGAACGTATCCGGCCTTGCCCTGCGAGGCGGTCGACTGTTGTCGGCATTCATCCGGCGACTCAAGAAGACTGGCTACGTGACCGCGTGGTGGAACGTCCAGATGGCCGATCATGGCGTTCCCCAAAACCGCCGCCGGCTGGTACTGCTGGCCGGCCGAGGCTTCGCGATAGATCTCCCTGCCCCAACTCACGCACGTATCGCTGGTGGCGGGCGGAGGCGATGGCGAACGCTGCACCAGGCCATATACGGGGAGAAGGCGCCGAAACGACTTGGTATCACGCCAGCGAGGGCTGCGAACTGGCACGTGGTGCGCGACCTGCTTCCTGAGACTCGGGCTCGACTGCAGGCCGCCTTGCCGGGTCGGATGCGCCTCGAACTCGACGACGCTCTTCTTCCGGAGTGCCACCAAGAGGGATACGACGGGTTTCGCAATGTGTACATGCGGATGGCTTGGGACGCGCCATCGCCCACGATCACGGGCGGCTGTACGACGCCGGCGAAGGGGCGGTTCGGGCATCCCGATAGACGCCGAACGACAATCTCGGTCCGAGAGGCGGCGACGATTCAGACATTCCCGAAGTCGTTTCGCTTCGACACGGACAAGATCGACTTGGTCTGCGAGATGATCGGAAACGCCGTACCCCCGCTGTTCGCGGAACGTCTCGCGTCAACGGTGCTGGCGGCGATCCTGAAGCATCGTGCCCAAGAGCGGAAGAAATAAGGCGCAGCGCACGACTTTCGGCGGGCTGTCACGCCCGGAGCTAATGTCGCGGGTGCGCAGCCGCGGCAATGCCACGACGGAGCTGCGAATGATGAGGCTGCTCCGGCAAAGGGGACTTGCGGGCTGGCGACGGCACATGTCGCTTCACGGGCGACCGGACTTTGGGTGGACACGTCAGCGCGTGCTCGTTTTTGTCCACGGCTGTTTCTGGCACGGCCATTCCTGCGGACGCAATCTCGAGCCCAAGGCTAACCGCGGCCAGTGGCGCGCGAAGATCGACCAGAACCGGCGACGCGACCTGAGAGCTGCGCGCGCGCTCCGCCGATCGGGATGGTCCGTGATCACGGTGTGGGAGTGCCATTTGCAGAGAGCGCCGAACACGTGCGTTCGCCGCATCGCGTGGCACCTATCGTCAACGCGGGGACATCGACACCGACGTAGGGGGCAACAGTGACTTCAGTCGCGACCGAAGACGATCTTCTGCTGCGCTTCAGTCATAACGTCGTCGAGCATCTCGGCCTCAAGCTGTATCAGAACAAGCCGACGAACGTCATCGCGGAGATCGTGTCGAACTCGTGGGATGCGGACGCGACGCGAGTGGAAGTGAACATGTCGATGGATGCCGCGAACAGGTGGGTCGCGGTCCATGACAATGGCCACGGCATGACGCGCGAGGAGCTCGCATCGCCGTACCTGATCATCGGGCTCCCGCGTCGGACAAAGGCTGACGAAACCTCTCGAGGGCGGCATCGTCGTCTTATGGGTCGGAAGGGCATCGGAAAATTGGCGCCCTTCGGAATCGCGAGACAGATGGACGTCTTGACGTCCGCGCTTAAGGACGGCGAGCCAGTCATGCACTGGCTCCGATTCAACCTCGACGATCTGTTGAAGCAGCGCGAGGGGAGCTACAAGCCGACGCTCGTGGTTAGTGGCGGTCAGCTGGAGAAGCTGCCGCTCGACGAGGACCCGACGGGCAGCCAAGTGACTGATTGGCGGGACTCCATCGTGCAGAACAAGACCGGCACGCTGATCCTGATGACGAAACTCTCGCTGGGACGCGCGATAAACGACGGTCAGCTGATCGACTCGCTCGGCCACCGCTTCACGATTACAGTCGGGCACGACTTTAGCGTCAGCGTCAACGGACTGAAGGCCACCGCGGCGAACATGCTCCCGGAGTTCGATTTTCGTATTCCTGAGCAGGGCCACACTGCCGAGTCGATCAACGGCCGAGAGGTGCAGTTCTGGGTCGGGTTCGTGAAGAAGGCCGACTGGCCGGCTGATCAGGCCGGCGTCGGCGTGTACTCGCACGGGAAGATCGCCCAGGATCGTCCCTTCACGTTCGGTATAAAGGGAAAGGAGATCTTCACGCGCTATATGTTCGGCGTCGTGGAGGCCGAATGGCTCGACGAGCTCGACCAAGACGTCATCTCCACGGACCGGACGAGCGTCAATTGGGAGCTGGCGGAGACCAAGCCGCTCTACGAGTGGGGCCAGCGAAAAGTCGGCAGCTGGGTCGGGAGGTTCGAGGAGTGGCGCGGCGGTCTCGAACAAGAAGACAACAGGAAACTCGTTCACGAAGTCACACGGGCGGGACAGGCACCAAAGGTCACCGAGCCTGAGGAGGAGGAGATCGTCCGTCTCGTCTCCAGCATTACCCCGTCGCTCGGAAAGGACACCGAAGAGAAGAAGCGACTTGTGAAGGCCGTCTCAGAAGCGTGGGTCCAGACGCCGATGCGGAAGCTCGTACGTGATCTGTGGTCGTCGGTCGGCAAGGGCGGCGACATGCCGCCGGCGGCGTTCACGAAAGTCGTCGAACGACTGTCTGTGCACTCTGTGCCGGAGTCGTTGAACCTCGCTGTCGTCTTTGCTCAGCGCGCATTCGCGCTTACCCGCCTGCACGACTACGTTCACCACGGCGACGAAGTCGACCTTCAGAAGCTCGTCGAAAAATTCCCATGGATCGTTGAACCAGACCTCGCCGTACTGACCGCGAATCAGCAGCTCAAGACGGCGATCGAGAAAGCTGAGACACTTGGCCAAATCCCGAAAGGCCGGCGCGTCAACGTCGGTGGCGTTCCAGACAAGAACAAGCCGGACTTTGTGTTCTTGTCGAGCCCTGAGGAGCGTCAGATTGTGATCGTCGAGCTCAAGAATCCACAGGAGGATCTGACGATCGACAATCGGAAGCAACTCGAAGACTATATGACCTGGTTTGAGGCGCACTACCCTGACGCGGAGATCAGCGGGTTCTTGATCGGCCGCAAGCCAAATCGGATGAAACCGAAGTACGAGGGGCTCACAATCCTGCCTTGGACCGACGTGCTCCAGCGCTCTCGTGCGCGCAATTTGGAGCTGCTTGCCGCCATGCTCCTCCGTACTGGCAGTGGTGGCGTTGCGGATGCCCGAGCGGCCGACGCAATTCAGCTGGGAGGGCCAGAAGCCAAGGCGCTCCTCGAGCGTCTCGCCTACGAGCACAAGGAGATTCGCGATTTGATGAACTCGTTCGAGATCGTCAATAAGCAAGCCAAGGTGTGACGAGCCGTCCCACCGCTGAGCATCTGCTGACTCAAGCCGGAATTCGGCGACTATCGCGAAGCCTCCTGGAAGTCGCTAGAGAAGACGGTTGCTCGTGACCACGGCTCCAACTGAATTCTAGACAGACACGACCTATAACGGAGATTGGAATGGGGCAGCAGATAACGGTCCACGATCCGCGTGGGTATCCGCCGACGATCGTCGGCAAGCGCCTGGCGCCCCGGCTCTCGACGCTCGACGGGAAGACGATCTACCTGGTCGACTGCCTGTTCGACAATTCGGACGTCTTCATGGAGCAGCTGCGGCAGTGGTTTGCCGAGCGGCTGCCGTCCGTGAAGACCCGAATCGCGCGGCCGAAGGAGA
>DATBJG010000274.1:0-8997 GCA_036556585.1 Vicinamibacterales bacterium | reverse complement strand
GATGAAGAGATTACTTTCTGCCAGTTCTGGTTGAAGAGGCGTCGTGTTGATCGGCTGCCGCAGCTGTGATTGGAGCAGCTCGCTGACCCGCGCCACGTTGTGTCGTGGCAGGTTCGCATAACTATCGGCAAGAAATCGATGTGCCGAGTAGTTGCTGTGGTCGGCATTGATCGATTTCCACCCTTCAACCAGGGCGAGATTCTCGAAACCGAGATCACCATAGACACGTGCAAGACTCGCGCTTCTCGCAGCGAGGTCGTCATCCAGAAGCAGTCGCGAGCGGTAGACTGCACGGTTGTCGTTCAGCTCGATCGACCGCTGGAGATCCTCCAGCGCCTCAACGGGCCGGTTCAGGGTCTGCTTCCGGATCGCATCGTAAAACCACGGCGTCGGATCGTTCGGATCAAGCTGCTTGGCCAGCTCGAACTGCGTACCCGGCAGCGGCTCCCGCTTCTCCTCGAAATACGCCTTCCCCAGATAACTCCGCACAATCGGATCGTCCGGACTCAGCGCCGCGGCAATCTCAATATCACGTCGTCCACCGTCGAGATCGCCGCGTCGAATCTTGGCAAGACCCAGACCGAGCCGAGCGAGTGGACTGTCAGACTCGAGCGCAATCGCACGCTCGAAGGCAGTCCGGGCTTCAGTGGTGTCAATGCGCGCCAGGGCGGCAAAGCCCAGCACTGTGTTTGCACGAGCTTCCTCAGGCGCGAGGGATGCGGCTTTCTGTGCCGCCTCCTCTGCTCGATTGAGATACCCGAGCGACAGCCAGAGTTCCGATAGTCGCGCCCAGGCTCGTGCGTCGTTGGGCTGATCCATCACGGCCAGCAACAATTCGTCGCGCGCCGCCTCGAGCTCGAAATTGGACTGAAGCGCATAGGACAATGCGATCCGCGATGCCGCGGACTTCGGACTGCGTTTGACAGCTTCGCGCCCGTTGTTGAGCGCCTCCGTCCGATCGTTGAGCGCAACCGCAATCACCGCCGACAGCGCGTACGCCTCTCCGTCGTTGGGATCGCGCGTCAGAGCCTGCTTGATATCCGCGCGCGCCTCGTCTAAGCGTCCGACCCTCAACAGCGCTGCGCTGCGACGGACGTAAAACCGCGCATCACGCTTCCCCTCAGGGATCTGGTCGAGTTTTTCGAGCGAGTCATCTGCCAGTAGGGGCTGATAATAGAGTGCCCACTGCACAGCGTCGCGGGGACGGACGATGACCTGCAGTTGAGGCGGCTGGCCTTTGGCGGCAACGGCCGACTGGTTGCTTGTCAGCGTCAGGCTGCCCATCGGGTTCGTGGCCTGGACACGACCTTCGAAAACCGAGATCAGCGTGCGGTCGGCCTCGACGCGAACCAGGAATTCGGTACCCTCGACGTTGGCGTTGACAAACGGGGTCTGGACCTCGAGTGGCTCGCGCGTAAAGAAAAGAATCGCCCCCCTGATGAGCTCGATGAGCGACCGAGTCGGGTCGCTTGGACGCCGCACCACCCACTCTGTGTTCTGCTCGATCGTCAGCACCACGCTTCGGTCGAGAAACGCGATCGTGGCCCGGCTGCGATCGCCGGCGCGAATGGAATCCCCTTCGCACACGTTCAGATTGAGCGTCGCCGGCATGAAAACCGTGGCTGATGCAACTTTGTGCTCGACGCGATTGGCAATCCGGACGATTTGCGCTGCGGGATTGGCGCACTGCGTCTGAGCGGGGGTGGGAGACGGCCACAAAACCGCAAAGGCCGCGAGGAAGAGCGCCAGCCGGGCGCGCTTCACTCTCATTGGGGGGCATAACCAATACCACATTTGCATGCTTTTGCTACACGAATTTGCACTTATTAAAACGTCCGCCTGGGTGGAGATCGAACGTGCGGTTGCGTGACGAAAGAAAAGGAGGAGAAGAAAGAACGGAAGGCGGCTATTTCATAGCCACATCGACCGAGGCGGGACCGTCAGCTGCAGGTGCCTGGAGTTTGTCCTGGCACATATTCAGATAGTAGGCCAAAGGCCCATCGTCTTGTCGATCACTCTCTAACTCGAACTCTCGGAACAACTTTGCGGCGTCGCGATAGTTCTCCTGCGAGTAGAGCGCGACCGCAACGGCGAACTTTTCGCGAAGCTCGATCGGAACATCGCTCACCTTCCCCCGCGCTCCGACGACTTCAACGACGGGGACCGGCTGGGACCTGCCCGCCAACCGGAATGTTCCCAAAGGCCGCAGGACGAGTTCGGTCAAGTCGTGCACGACGCTTTCCGAGGCGAGGATCCTCGTCTTCAGATCCTTGTTCAATTCCTGAATCCGCGCGGCCGTGCTTGCCGGCGTTCCAACCGCTTGAGCCTCGCCGCTGACAGGACCAAACATGAGCGTGCTGGCATCGAGGCCGAAGCGTGTGGGAAATTGTCGGGTTGATTGATGACGCGCATTGAACCGATCGACCGCTTCGCGCATCTCGATCGCGGCCAGACAGGCTTTGAGCCGAAGTGTTTTGTCCACGCGACTCATCCGTTCCTTGCCAGATCCCAGCAGGCTGCCGGGCCACGTGGGTCTCCACAAACTGATCGTGCTGTCCCCTGCCCGCCCCAACAGCATGCCGCCCCGACGCTCAACCGTGTCGCGCAACACACCGTAGTACTCGCGTAATTCGGACGAAAACTCACGCAGCTCGGAGGTCTCGCTCAGATGTGTGTACCCTTCGATGTCCGTATGCAGGCACACGCCTCGCGATTGCACCATGGGCGCGTTGGGATCGATCTCGATGCGTATCAGTTTGGTGAGGTCGCGATACCGCGCAAACACGCCCGCAAACAGGGCCAGCGGAAGTTGGAACAGGAGCGGGATGACGAGCGGGGTCAGGATAGCATGACGTGAAAACAGAACCTGCGCGGCGCCGTAATACAACACGCCAACGCCCGCAACAATCGGGACGGCGTACATCCCTGGAAGAATCCGAGTCAGGACTCCAACGAGGATTCCCAACCCCAACAGGATCATTGATGAACCCAGAACGTTCGTCGGTTGCAGCAGACGACCGGTCAGGAGATTTGCCAAAGCGGTCGCGCCAATTTCGGCACCGCTGAGATCGAAGCCCTCCCTGGTCGAATAGATCGTCCGGAATGTGTCTGGTTGTTCGGCACTGGTGACAAACTGGGATGCGCCTTCCCCGACAAACACGGTCCTGCCGGCAAGGGCGAATTGCCTGCCGAGTCTGTCATCGATGAGCTCGTTGAAAGGAATCGTCTCAATGCTGCCGGCCGGACCGTAAAAGTTCAGGTAGTAGGAGCGGCTCCCCGCGTAGAGTTTCAATAACGCGGAAAGCGTCCGGCGCTCGGAAGCCGAAAGCCCCGTCGTCTCATCCCCATCGAGCAGGGCCAAGGCTCGCGAGGCTGCCTGTGGATTGCTCCTGAGTCTTCGCCGGAGCACGTCCATGAGCCGTCGCGAGTCTTCGACAGATCTCACCGCGCTTGGTAGATCGAGCTCTTTGATTCCTGCACTGGCGAGCAGTCCGACAAAACGATCCATGACCGGCAGCGCCTGGATCTGCAGCCCGACGGCCGGGAGCGTCGGAACCTCGCCCGAAGATGTGGCAAAGAACGTCCAGAACGAATGCGTCAGCGAACCTTCGGGCAGCGGGAACGGCGCGAGGCTGAGAGCGGTCTTCTGCAACTGATCGATTGGGCTGTGAATCTGCTCAATCTCAACGTCTGCTCCCGGTACCCTCAGGCGATCGATGTGTTGCGCGAGCGCAACCTTGCCGCTCCTGCCAATCGCATCCGCCAGGGTGTCGTCATCGGCGGGCACCCGATGCGTTTCGAACCGGATGTCCATGATGATTGCCGCCACACCGTGAGCAGCCAACGCGCGGATCACGCTGGCATGGACCTGCCGCGGAGGTGGCCAATCGCGGGTGTCCATGCCGAGCTGCTGGGCTGAACCTTTGTCGAGCGTCACGACCACGACATCCGATGGCGGCTGCCGAGGCCCCCTCACGGTGAACAGCCAGCGGAGCCCGACATCCTCCTCCAGCTGCAGGCCAAGGCCGGTCGGTCGTAAGGCGACGCCAAGGGCGCCCACCACGAGACCCAGCGCAATGGCCTTGTGATACCTCAGCATGGGAGCTGCCGGAGTTACCGACACATGATCAGATCGGCGGACCTGAAGGTCCGCCCCACGTACGGTCAGCCCACGGTTGTGGTTGACGTTGATCGGTCGTAGTCTATCTGAACGATGGGTTTCGTGGTTCACATGTCCGTGGAGGAATTGCCATGCGACCATTCCATGCGCTCATCCCAGCCGTCCTTGCCGTCACTCTAGACGGCGCCCTTTCGCTGCAAGCGGCACAGCCCACATCCCCGGCCGAACAGGACAAGCTCATTGGAACCTGGCAGCTCGTCGTCGCTAAGTCGAGGTACATGCCAGGTCCGGGCCCCATCAGCGAGACACGCAGCTATACACGCGGGCCGAAAGGCGTCGAAGGAACGATCCAACGCCGCTTTCGAGATGGCCGATCGGAGCGTATCGAGTACATTGCCGAATTCGATCGCGAGTACCCGGTGACAGGCACGGAGGCGTACGATCACGTGCTGCTGAAGCGGATCGATGCGTATACGGCAGAGGCTGTGTTGTCGCATGCGGGGCGGGTCTACGGGACAGCACGGCGGGTTATTGCACAGAATGGCAATACGATGACGATCACGTTTCGCAGGGAAAACGCTCCAGAAGCCACGATCAACAACGTCTCGATCTATGAGAAAGTGCAACAGTAGCGAGGCGAGAGACTTACAGAATTGTGATCTACGCTCCGTCATTCTCTTTCACTGCAATGCCGGTTGATGCGTTGTTCTACAATGAGCGTTCCGCATCGACCGCAGGCGCTCCCAGCTCGCCACACAGGGGGGATCCATGCCAGACACGCGAGATCCTCGATCGGTGATCGAGGCTGCGGAACAGGCGGCTGCGGCGGGCGACTACGCGTCGGCTGATCAGTTTCTTCGCGAGGCGGCCAATCTTCAGGAAGCTACGCTCGGGCCGCTCCATCCCGACCTCGCCAACACGCTGAACAACCTTGGTGTGGTCTGCGAGATCACCGACAAGCCCGTCGAAGCCGAGCATTGCTTTCGAAGGGCGTGGAGCATCTCCTCGGCCGTCTTGCAGCCTGATCATCCATTTGTCGTCACGAGCCGGAAAAATCTCGAGGACTTCTGCAACGCTCGGGGCAAGCCCATCGACCTGCCGGCCGTGCCGTCGATTCGTGAATCACTGCCCTCGTTTGTTGCCGAAGATCCCGGTGCACCGGTGACGGTACCCAACGAGGTTCCACCAGAGCGCCAGCGTCACTGGCCGGCACAATCGGAACCGGTTGCCACATGGGCGCGTCCTCTTGCCGCTGGGGTCCTGATTGCGGCAGGGGTGTTTACGGCATTTATCGGGGGCACGAGGTGGTTCCGCACGAACGACCAGGTTTCCTCGTCACCGGAAAACGCGACTGTGTCGTCGTCGAAAGAGGTGTCGAAGACAGCACCGGCAACTCTGGAGCCCATTGCGTTCGATCCACCACAGCAGTCCGAAGTCGCTGTGAACCCCAAAACGGGCGCGAAGAGCGTGAGACCACCATCGCCGGCAGCGGCGGAGAGCGAACTCAACGCCGCGTCGGCCTCGCCGCTACCATCGGTGGCCGCCGCGCAACTTTGCAGCGATCTCTCAACCGCTGGAGCCGTCAATCCTTCCATCGACTGGCGTTGCATTCCGGCCGATTCCCCGGTCGACCCGGGTTCGCTCTTTTTCTACACACGGCTCAAGTCGCCGACAGGCACAACGGTTCAACATCGATGGTATCGGGACGACCAGTTGCTCCGGGTGGTGGAGCTTCCAATTCGGGTCAACACGGCGGTTGGCTATCGCACGTACAGCCGCAGCACCGTCAACAATCAGGGCACTGGCGACTGGAGAGTCGAGCTGAGAACCAGAGACGGGGTCTTACTGCACGAAGAGCACTTCGTCGTTCGGTAGGAGATCGAATCGATCGATGAGATTCCACCAGCGACCTACCCGCAGTTTTTCTACGGCTTTCTCGCAGTGACCATGGCATGGCAGATCGCTTTTCTCGTCATTGGATCGAACGTCACTGGACGCGACGACCTCATTCTGGGTGCCTTCTTTGTCATCGCGTTCGTAAAGACCACCAGGTCTGACCCCGCCGGCGCGGACCGAGCGCTGTCGCTCTAAATGGGGCGCAGTCGATGAGGCCAGGCCTCGCCACTCGCTGACGCTTGCCGGGCAGACCGCCAAATCCTTTCGCGTACGACGCCTGCAGTGCCGGAATCCCGGCTTCTACCGGATACAGGTGAATATGATCCATTCAAGAAAAGCAGCCTGAAGGCCTGCGCTACTGAAAGAGTTCGTTGGCCAACCCTTCGTTGAGTTCGATGTAGGTTCCCCACGGATCGGTAATGAACGCCAGCGTGATCTTCAGCGCCGGAACATCGCGGAACGGAACATCAATCTTGATGCCCTGCGCTTCGAGCTTCTTGCAGAACTCTGCGAGATTTCTCACCTCGAATCCGATGTGATCGAGCGCGCGGCCTCGCGTGGGCACGACTGGCCCTGGCGACTGTGAGAAATTGAGAACGCCGCCGGGCAGTTCGGCACTGATAATCCCGCTCGTCTGGTTCGGGCGCTCGATTGCACCAAACACCTTCATGTACCACACGCGCATCTCCGACGACTGCTCGCCGAAGAGATGGATGTGATGGTGCATGATGGCCGCCTTCTGGCCGTTCGACTGGAGCAATTCGACTTTGACGCCGTCTGGAGCCATGACATAGGCAATACCGGGCCCCCTCGCGGCAATATCGTCTGTCACGCTGACGCCCGCCGGCACCTCGGTCGCAGTCACCATCTGGTAACCGCTGGCCTTGACCTTGTCTACGAACTGGCGCAGGTTCGGAACCGAAAACCCGATGTGATCCAGCGAGCTGCCCTTCGTCGGCCCGCTTCGTGCCCTCGCGCTGAGAAAGATGAGCACATTGGGAATCTTGATGACGTCGAAGGTGCCCGCCTTGGTTGCCGTCCCGCCGAGCGTGTCGACCCAGAACTTCTTGTGTTCCTCGACGCTCGTGACGTTGAGATGATGATGGCCATAAACAATTGGGCCTTCTTTCACCGCCAGAAGCTGTGCGGAAGCTGTTGAAGGAGAAAGAACGACCAATAGGGCCGCCGTGACGAAGGCAATGCTGCAATTCATGCCCTGAGTATCATGCGATCCGATGCGCACGGCAATGGCGGAGTTTGACGGCCCCTTGACAGTTGGCAACCAGAGTGGGAGCATCCCGCGTCTCACGTCACTATCAGCCGCGGAGGTCCAAGATGGGAGCGAAGCCTTCCACTATCTCGCGCCGTCGGGTTCTCAAGACCGCTGGAGCAGCATCATTGGGCGGTGGAGCGACTGCCCTGCTTGGCGGCGGCAGCCTGGCTGCCCAAGGAAGTGCGCCTGCGATTGCCACCAACGCCCAGGGCGGCCGGAAGTTCCGTGCCTTCGTCAAATACAGCAACGATCCACCCTCGATCCAGGAGCTGGTCGTTCGCCCCTTAACCGGGCGTCAAGTACTGATGCGGCAGGAGGCGGCCCAAACCTGCTACTCGAGCGTGGACCAGGTCCTAATCCCGGGCACCCCCATCAATCAAGCGACCATTGTGGGTCACGGCGGCGTCGGCATCGTCGAAGCCGTTGGTCCACAGGTACTCAGCACCCGGGTCGGCGACCGTGTCATCGTCAACCTTCACGCGGCGTGCGGGCGGTGCTTCAACTGCTTGCGGATGCGCTCGGACAAATGCATGAACAATGGGGCTGCCAATCCGCAGGCCATGAGCGACATGGGAAAGACGCCGGTTTTCAGCTATACCGGCGCGATGTCTGAGCTGATGATCACACACGAAGAGTACGTGACGCCGCTCTTTACCGACGTGCCGGCGGCCCAGATTGCGATGCTCACGTGCGTGGGCGGCTGCGGGCTCGGAATGACCATGACAAACTGCCCCGTCGAACCAGCGTCCGATGTGGTCATCTTTGGTGCCGGGCCAGTAGGACTCTCAGCCGTTCAGGGCGCGAAGATCAAAGGCGCATCGCGGATCATCGTGGTCGAACCGGTGCGGTATCGCCGTGAGATTGCTCTGAAGCTGGGCGCGACCGACGTGGTCGACCCGAATCAGTATCGCGATCGCTCGCGGATCCCGGGAGCGGGAGCAAACGCCGATCAATTCCGTGACAGCCTGGTCGAGCACCTTCGCGAGATGTGCAGGATGAAGACGGACCGCAGATGGGCGGGCGGCGGCAGAATTGGCCCGGACCACATCATCGAGGCTGTTGGGGGCGACCGTCTCAGGCCGAAGGTGGAGCAAGGACCGGATCCCACCGGCGTGCTTCCGCTCCAGCAATGCTGGGAACTTGAATCATCAACCGGCACGCTCGTAACCTGCAGCGTCGGTCATCCCGTGGGTGCCGTGGTGCAGATTTCGGCGTCCCAGTGGGCCGACGGCGCGAAGCATCATTGGCCCGGCACGGGTGGTGGGACCAACGATCGACGTGATTCGGGCCGCTACTGCCGACTGATGGAGACAGGGCAGCTGGACATGAAGACTCTGGCAGCAGCCACCTACCCGCTCGACAAGACGCGCGAAGCGTACCAAGTGTGCGCGGATCGCACGGTGGTTGCCACCATTGTGGCCGGAAGCTGATCTCGGCTCTTGGCGCCGAAATTACCGGTGGGCATCGGCGGCCCGCGATGCGCTCAGCATGTTCGGCAACGCATAGTTGCCCTCGTGGCAGGCGTACTCGTACATCGCGTAGCCGGGATCTCGTTGAATCGAGAACGCGACGGTCCAGGGCCGCGTCCAGGTGCCCGTGTCGTTCACGACGACCTCATAGCGCAGCGTGTCGGCTGCAACCAGCGTGAAGCGCTCCACCAACCGCAGCGAAGTACTCGTCGGGTTGCCGTTGCCATTCCTGGCGTAAG
>DATBJG010000273.1:0-9705 GCA_036556585.1 Vicinamibacterales bacterium | reverse complement strand
TCGTGGTCAACGTGCAAGGCGACGAACCGCTCATCGAACCAGCCATGATTGAAGAGGCGCTTGCACCGCTGCTGAATGATCCTTCGCTTGACATGTCCACGCTACGGCGACGGTTCGAGCGGGATGGCGAGGCGCACGATCCCAATGTGGTGAAAGTGGTCGTCGATCGGCGCGGCTTCGCCCTGTACTTTTCTCGCTCGGTCGTTCCGTTCGTCAGGGACACGGCTTCGCGTGACGGGGACGGCGATCGTCGCCCATTCTGCTACAAGCACATCGGGCTGTACGTGTATCGGCGACGCTTCCTGCTGACGCTGGCAGAATTGCCAGCAACGCCTCTCGAACAGGCCGAGGCGCTCGAGCAACTGCGCGTCCTGGAACATGGGTATCGCATTCTTGCGGTGGAAACGGCATATGACTCGATCGGCGTCGATACGCCCGAGGATTTGGAGCGGGTCCGCCAGTTGATGGCTGCAGCTGCCCGCTCGTGAGCGCACTCATGCAGAACAAGTTCGGACGGCCAGTCAAATTCATTTTCGTGACCGGGGGCGTTGTTTCCTCGCTCGGCAAAGGGCTTGCGGCCGCGTCCATCGGCTGCCTGCTCGAAGGCCACGGCTACAAGGTGACGCTGCAGAAGTTCGACCCTTACATCAACGTCGACCCCGGAACGATGAGCCCCTATCAGCACGGAGAGGTGTACGTCACCGACGACGGGGCGGAAACAGATTTGGATTTGGGCCACTACGAACGGTTCACAAGCACGGTCACGACGCGACAGCACAACTGGACGACTGGAAAGATCTATCTCTCGGTGATCCAGAAAGAGCGCCGGGGAGACTATCTGGGACGGACCGTTCAGGTCATCCCGCACATCACCAATGAGATCAAAGAGAGCATCCGAACGGTCGCCCAGGACGTCGACATCGTGCTCGTCGAGATTGGCGGCACGGTGGGCGACATCGAGAGCCTGCCGTTTCTCGAAGCCATTCGCCAGTTCCGTCAGGATGTCGGGCGTGAGAACACACTCTACATCCACCTGACGCTCGTCCCGTTCATCGGGACCGCCAGCGAGCTCAAGACGAAGCCGACCCAGCACAGCGTTCGCGATTTGCGGTCGATCGGTATTCAACCGGACATCCTGCTGTGCCGGACGGACCGATTCCTGCCGCCCGATATCAAGAAGAAGATTGCGCTCTTCTGCGATGTGGACGAGGAAGCCGTCATCACCGCCAAGGACGTCGCCAATATTTATGAAGTCCCGACGGTACTTGCGGCCGAAGGTCTCGATCGGATCGTCCTGAAGCATCTCGGCTTGCCACAGTCCGAGCCGCGGATGCAGGCGTGGGAGGATCTGGTCGATCGCATCAAGAATCCCGTCGACGAACTGAACATTCATGTGGTCGGAAAGTATGTGGGATACGAGGACTCGTACAAGAGTCTCAACGAAGCCCTGTTCCACGGCGGGTTTGCGAACCGCGTCAAGGTCAACATCCACTGGGTCGAAGCCGAAGCGCTTGAAGAACCTGGCGGCGAACAGTTACTGAATGGTGCACACGGGATCCTGGTGCCAGGCGGGTTTGGCATCCGGGGCACTCGTGGAATGATGAAAGCCGCGCAGGTCGCCCGGGACCGTGCCATTCCGTACTTCGGGATCTGCTACGGGTTTCAGTGGGCCGCCGTGGAATACGCCCGCAATGTCTGTGGACTGGCCAACGCAGACTCAACCGAAGTCGCACCGGACACACCCGACAAGCTCATTTACAAACTGCGAGATCTGCTCGGTGTCGACGATCTTGGGGGCACGATGCGGCTCGGATCGTACGCCTGCGAGCTGTCACCAGGCTCTCTCGCGAGCCGCATTTACGGGACGGCGCTCGTGTACGAACGGCATCGACATCGGTACGAGTTCAACTGCCTCTACGAACGCACGCTCACTGACAAGGGGCTCCGCATCTCCGGCCGCTCGCCCGATGGCAAGTTCGTCGAGATCGTCGAGCTTCCGGACCACCCCTGGTATCTTGCCGTCCAATTCCACCCTGAATTCAGGTCCAAACCGCTCAAGCCACACCCCATCTTTGCCGCTTTCGTCGAAGCGGCATACAAACACAAGAACGCCGCCGAGGAGGTGACCGGCGTGAGAGAGGTTCAGAGGTCCTAACCCATACTTTTACCCTCTCCTAACTCCTCCTAACCCTCCCTAACCCTCCTATAATGTGTTCGTGTCGCCGGTCGAAATTGCGTCCATAAAGATGGGCGCTGGGCATCCGCTCGTGTTAATCGCGGGCCCCTGCGTCATCGAGCACGAAGACCATGCACTGAAACTGGCAAAGGCCGTTCAGGCCGTCGCCCGGCAGCGAGGCGTACCGTGTGTGTTCAAGGCTTCGTATGACAAGGCCAATCGCACGTCGCTCCGCTCGTTCCGCGGTCCTGGACTCGACGAAGGGCTGCGCATTCTCGGCGCGATCAAGGCGGCAACCGGTCTCCCCATCTTGACGGACATCCACGAGCCCGGACAGGCCGATCGCGTCGCCGAAGTGGCCGACGTGCTGCAGATTCCAGCGTTCTTGTCTCGACAGACCGATCTGATTGTCGCGGCAGCGCGCACGGGCCGTGCCGTGAACATCAAGAAGGGACAATTTCTGTCGCCGCGCGACATGCGTTTTGCAGTCGAGAAGGTAACGGCCTCGGGCAACCACCGCGTCTTCGTCACCGAGCGTGGCGTGAGTTTTGGCTACAACAACCTGGTGGTGGACATGCGGGCATTTCCGCAGTTGCACGAACTGGGGTTTCCCGTCGTGTTCGATGCGACCCATAGCCTGCAGCTACCGGGAGGCGGCAACGGCCGGACGGCCGGACAGGCGCAGTTCATTCCCACGCTGGCGGCCGCGGCGGTGGCGGCCGGCGTCGACGGCATCTTCGTCGAAGTGCACGACGATCCGACCGTTGCGCGCAGCGACGCCGAAAATGCCCTCGCTCTGGATCGGCTCGACCCGCTGCTCGAACGTCTCGTCCGGGTGGACGCCGCAAGTCGCGACACACACTAGCTCATGGCCGACCTCAACCTGGCACGAAAGGTTCTCCAAACCGAAGCCGCGGCAATCCTCGCGCTCATTGACCGGGTCGACGGTCGATTCGATGCGGCGGTCTCGGTCCTTCGCGAATGCCGCGGACGGGTCATCGTAACGGGCATGGGCAAGTCGGGCATCATCTGCCGCAAGATTGCGGCCACGCTCTCGAGCATTGGCACCGCCGCGTTCTTTCTTCATCCAGCCGAAGCGACTCACGGGGACCTGGGTGTAATCCAGAAGGAAGATGTCGTCCTGGCGCTGTCGTACAGCGGTGAGACCGACGAGATTCTCCGATTGCTGGAGGCTATCCGCCGCCTGGGTGCCCGTCTGATTGCCATTACTGGCTTTCCGGGCTCGCCTCTGGGACTTGCGGCGGACTTGACGTTGGACTGCCACGTGAGCGAGGAGGCGTGTCCCTTGAACCTGGTGCCAACGGCAAGCACGACCGCCATGCTCGCGCTGGGCGACGCTCTTGCCATGACGCTCCTCGTCGAGAAGGGATTTCAGCCGGAGGACTTTGCCAATCTCCACCCCGGCGGGAAGCTCGGGAAGCGATTTCTGCGCCTCGAGCAATTGATGGCCCGTGGGGGGCAGATCCCGGTCGTGCAGCACGACACCAGAATGGGGGACGTCATCTACGAAATGTCCAGCAAAGGACTCGGCATGACGTGCGTCGTCAAGGATGGCCGCCTGGTCGGCATCATCACCGACGGCGACCTGCGGCGGCATATGAGCAACACCACCACGATTCACGATCGGCTTGCCGGCCAGGTGATGACGAGCAATCCCGTGACACTCGACAAATCGACCCTCGCCGCTCAGGCGCTCAATGTCATGGAGCAACACAAGATCACATCCATCGTTGTCGTCGACGAACACCGCGCAGTAGAGGGTGTGGTCCACCTGCATGACCTCTGGGGAACCCAGATGTTTTAGCGACGCGCTGTGACGATCCCTTTCTTCCAAGCACCCTCGCTCCGCAAGTAGCAGGCATGGGCCCTTACACCACGCTTCTGGCTGCGCTCCTGGCTTTGCTCTTCGGCCTCGCTGCCGGCAAAGCCTGGGAACGCTACAAGCTGGCCGATGGACGTATTGTCGATCGTCGCCGCGGTCGGGAATCGCCCCACTATCTGCTCGGTCTCGATTTTCTCGTCTCGAACCAGGTCGATCTGGCCATCGACGAACTCAGCAAGGCTGCAGCACTCTATGGCGATGCGCTCGAAGTGCATGTCATGCTCGGGAACCTCTATCGAGAAAAAGGTCAGGTCGGCCGCGCGATTGGGATTCATCAGGCGCTGCTCCAGAGACCCAAGCTGCGCAAACTCGAGCAGGCCCACGTATTGCTTTGTCTTGGGCTCGATTTCAAGCGTGGCGGCTTCGTGGACCGGGCTCTCGAAGCATTCAACGAAGTGCTCCGTCTCGATCCCAAGAATCCACACGCGTTGGCCAACCTCGAAAAACTGCATGCCGACCAGCATCAGTGGCTCGAGGCGTACAACATTCGTCGCTCGCTTGCTTCGTCAGCCGTACCAGCGGACAAAAGCCGTCACGAGGCCATTCTCGCGTTCCTTGAAAACGAGTTGGGACTCAAAGCGCTCAAGGAAGCCAATCACGCCGCGGCCGCCGCCCGGTTCCAGGCAGCGATCGATCTCGACTCGCGCGTCGTGCCCGCATACCTCAACCTCGGGGATGTGTACCTGGCCCAAAACAAGGTGACCGACGCCATCAGTTTGTGGGAACGGGCTGTAGATGTCGTGCCCGAACGTGCGTACCTGGCGTTCGATCGCCTTGAAACAGCCTATGCGGAGTTGAACGGCTCCGCCCGCTTTGGGCAGCTCTGTCGGCGGCTGATCGAGGCCAATCCCCAGGACTGGCGGGCCCGACTGGCTTTTTCGCGACACCTGGCCGTTCGAGGGGAATCCGAAGCCGCGCTGGCTCTCCTGTTTGACGCGCTCGCGCATAACCCGCACGCGTTGTCCCTGCACCAGGCCATCTGGCAGGTCCTGTCACAGCTCAATTTCGCGCGCCCGCGCGTCGAGCGCTACATGGAACTGACGCGTCACGCAGTGTTCTACCGCGATCCACACGTCTGTCTGCGCTGCAGATATCGAACGGATGAACTTCTCTGGCAGTGTCCTCACTGCCATGAATGGAACACTCTCGTCGAAGAGCGCATCGCCCCGGCCAAAGAAGAGCACGAACTCTGATTCGTGATGAGCCTTCAGCCTTCGGCCATCAGCCTTCCCACGCGGCCCGCGCTGCCATTAAGCTTCCATGCTGGAAGCTGAAGGCTGAAAGCTCGTCATGGGGTCTGACCCCATTTCTCGTACAGCAAATCCACCTGGCGATCGGTTTCTTCGAGGCTGCCGGTGGTCCAGATGATGTGGTCTGCACGCTGGAGCTTGTCGTCGATGGGGAGTTGCGCCCCAAGCCGCTGACGGGCAGACTCGGCGGAAAGCCCGTCCCGTGACATGATTCGCCGTAACTGCTCCTCGGGACCGCACGCGGCAACGACCACGACATCGAATTCCTTTTCCCGTCCCGTTTCGAAGAGCAACGGGATGTCCGCAACCGCCAGCCGATCGCCGGCATGCTCCCGCTCCTCGAACCAGCGCACGATGGCCGCATAGACCATCGGATGCAGGAGCGCTTCGAGATCGCGGCGAGCCTGCTCATCGGCGAAAACGAGTGCACCCAGTTTTGGACGATCGATTGAGCCGTCCGACGCGATCACGTCGTTGCCAAATCGCCGTGCGATGGCTCGGCTCGTGTCGGTCTCGGGTCGAAGCGCGTCATGAACCAGCGTGTCAGAATCAATGGTCCGAACGCCAAGTGATTCAAACCGGCGCCGAACGTGACTTTTTCCGGTTGCGATGCCGCCGGTGAGGGCTACGCGCAGCATTCGGTGGGTTCAGGCTTGTCCGATTGAGAAATTTACGCGACTGTACCGCTCGCTGCCCGCAGGCGGGCTTCGCCGGCAAGCAGGGTGTTCTTGAGCAACATGGCAATCGTCAACGGACCTACACCGCCAGGCACGGGCGTGAGCGCGCCGGCCACGTCGGCGACTTCAGGATGAACGTCCCCGACCACGAGCGATCCTCTCTTTTCGAGAATCGCCAGGCGCGGACTGCGTGGTCCCAACAGTTCCAAGGCCGTTGCCCGATCCGCAATGCGGTTGATGCCGACATCCACCACAGTCGCGCCGGGCTTGACGAACGACTTGCGGACGAATCCCGGACGTCCCACTGCGGCAACGAGGATATCGGCTTCAGCCGCGACGCGAGGAAGATCCCTGGTCTTGGAGTGGCACACTGTCACAGTCGCATCGCGATGGAGGAGCAGCAGTGCCATCGGCTTTCCGACGATATCGCTTCGTCCGATGACGACCGCGCGGCTTCCTTCGAGACGAATGCCGGATCGCACGAGCATCTCGATGATGCCCGACGGCGTACACGCGGCAAACACGGCCCGTCCCTGCGAGAGACGGCCGACGTTGATGGGATGGAATGCGTCGATATCCTTCTCAGGCGCGATCGTATCGAAGATAGCGCGGGTGCCCGAGGCAATCGCCGGCGGCAGCGGATCTTGAACGAGGATGCCGTCATGAACATCGCTGAGGTTCAGATGTTGGACGGTCGACAGAACCTCGGCGAGGGATGCCGTCTCGCGAAGATGATGAAAATCGGCTCGTAGCCCGGTCTCTTTCGCCGCCTTCAGCTTGCTTTGAACGTAAATCTCCGACGCCGGGTCATCACCCACCAGCACAATGCCAAGCCCCGGCGGCCGTCCCGCCTGGCGGGTAAAGTCCACCACCCGATCGTGAAGTTCCTGACGAATCTGACCGGCAATCGGCGCACCTTCGAGTAGACGAGCAGTCATAGGCTTCAGAATTCTACCGCCGTTCGTGGAAATGGCTAAACGTCGGACACTCGCTCGAGCGTCCGCAGATACTCGCGCACCCTCGCTTCTGGATCCCCGGTGGCGAGAAGATCCGAAATCACGGCGACCGACGCCGCGCCAGCCTCGATCACCGTTCGCGCACGGTCGAGCGTAATTCCGCCAATCGCAACGACCGGTCGGCCGGAAGCCGGTTCATCACCGCGCGCGAGCATGACCGCCTCCTTCACGAAATCGAGACCGACGGCTGCAAAGCCGGTGTCCTTCGTGCCTGTTCCAAACACCGGTCCAACAGCAATGTAGTCGACAGGCTGCGTGATGGCCTCACGAACCTGCGCAATGGTATGGGTGGACAGCCCGACAATGGCGGACTTGCCCACCGTGATTCGGACGTCGACG
Organism: Vicinamibacterales bacterium; assembly: GCA_036556585.1. GTDB lineage: Bacteria > Acidobacteriota > Vicinamibacteria > Vicinamibacterales > JAMQPK01 > DATBJG01. The sequence goes on along the minus strand of DATBJG010000273.1, from coordinate 2,344 downwards.
CCCTGGAGGTCCTCCTGGCCAATGTGCACACCGGCAGCGCCGCACAGTCTGGCCAGATCGGCACGATCGTTGATGATCACCATCGCGCCGTACGGACGCGCCAGTGTCATCACCTCGTCACACAAGTCGAGAAAGTGACCGCTGGGAAGACGTTTCGCGCGAACTTGAAGAAATGTGGCTCCCCCCGCCAGACACGCCCTGCACAGCTCACCGATCGTCCAGCCCGCTCGCCGGGCGACCTCGTCGTCAAGAATGGCGTTGAGCCGCGGCAGCGGCAGTGCCGGGAGGGAGGCTGGATCGTTCACACGGCCTGGGCGAGTCGTCCTTTGTCGTCGCGTTTGGCGAACCGTTCCATGAAGGAGGTGCTGAGGCGGCCGGCGATGAAATCGGGATCCTGAAGAATCCGCAAATGCATGGCGATCGTGGTTTTGACACCTTCGATAACGGACATTTCCAGGGTACGCCGCATGCGGGCGACGGCTTCCTGTCGATCCCGGCCGTACACGACGATCTTCGCAATCAGGGAGTCGTAGTACGGAGATATCGTACAGCCGGCGTAGGCAGCCGTGTCCACACGCACCCCGGGGCCGCCGGCAAGATTAAAGACATCAATCAGACCCGGAGAAGGCACGAAGGTTTCCGGATCTTCTGCATTGACGCGGCACTCGATTGCGTGCCCTGCGAATGAGACCTCACCCTGCTTGAGCGACAGTCGTTCGCCGGCCGCAATACGGATCTGCTCCTTGACAATGTCCACACCGGTGACCAGTTCCGTGACTGGATGCTCGACCTGCAGCCGCGTGTTCGCTTCCATGAAATAGAACCGGCCGTCCCGATCCATCAGGAACTCGAAGGTGCCGGCATTGCTGTACTGAACAGCCTTCGCCGCATCCACGACGATGCTTCCGAGCTTACGCCGCTGTTTCTCCGTCAGTGCTGCCGACGGAGCTTCCTCGAGGAGCTTCTGATGACGGCGCTGGATGGAACACTCACGCTCACCAAGATGGATTACGGTGCCGTGATGATCGCCCATGACCTGCACTTCGATGTGCCTAGGCGACTCGACGTACTTCTCCAGATAGACGTCACCGACACCAAATGCCGCTTCGGCTTCGCGCTGGGCGGTCCTGAGGGCGTGGCCGAGCTCGGACGCCGCCCGGACAACCCGCATCCCGCGACCGCCGCCACCGGCGGTGGCCTTCACGATCACGGGGTAAGGAATGTCCTTCACGAGCTTGAGCGCCTGCTCCTCACTCTCGACCGGACCCTCGCTGCCGGGCAGCACGGGAACGCCGGCCTTTTTCATCGCACGACGCGCCCTGGCCTTATCGCCCATCAGTCGAATGACGTGCGGATCCGGCCCAATAAACTTGATGTGACAGGCTTCGCAGACCTCGGCCAGATACGCGCTCTCCGAGAGAAACCCGTAGCCAGGGTGAATAGCATCGGCCCCGGTAATCTCTGCGGCGCTAATCACCGCAGGCACGTTGAGATAGCTGTCGGCGCTCCGGGCCGGACCGATGCACACGTCCTCGTCCGCAAAACGCACGTGCAACGAGTTCTCATCGGCCTCGGAATACACCGCGACCGTCTTGATGCCAAGTTCGCGGCACGCCACGATCACCCGGAGGGCAATTTCGCCGCGATTCGCGATGAGAATTTTCTTGAACATTACTTAGTCTGTCGCGGGGCCCCCCGCCTCCGCTCGCCAGGAATCGTTGCGAGCTTCGGCGAGGCTCGCCGAAGCATCGCGAAGGCGGCACCCCCACAACCTGTCCCTCGCGCTTTCAGCGCTCGGCGTTTCTGAACGGTCTCTCATTTCACCTTGATCGCAAACAGACGCTCGCCATATTGGACGGGAAGCCCATTGTCGACGTAGACGTTCGCGACTTCCCCGTCGTACTCCGACTCGATCTCGTTCATGAGCTTCATCGCTTCGATGATGCACAGCACCTGCCCCTTCCGAACCGTATCGCCCACTTCAACGAAGTTGGGCGCGCCCGGCTCGGAGGCGCGATAGAAGGTGCCGACAATCGGTGACTTGACGACGGCGAGTTCGATGCCATCGATTTCGCCGGGCTCTTCGACTACCGAAGCCGGTGAGGCGGTCTGAGGAGAGCCGCTTGGTGCTGGGAGGGTCGCCTGCGGCACGGAGGGCTGTGTCACCGAGACGATCGGAACTGATGCGACCGCTCCGCTCTTCTTGATCCTGATCTTCAGGTCGTCACGCTCGAGCTCGAATTCCGTCAGCTCGTGTTGACGCATCATCTCCAGGATCTCTTTGATCTCGTCCTGATTCTTCATGCGTTCGGATTCGACGTCACACCAGCAGTTCCCGCGGAAC
>DATBJG010000272.1:0-9965 GCA_036556585.1 Vicinamibacterales bacterium | reverse complement strand
TCAACATTGAAGGCGTCGGCTCCCACAGCAATTTCACCTGTCAACAACCAGCGGCTCGACACACCAGAAATTCTCCTGGTGGTCCGCAACTCCACGACAAGCTTCTCGACTCCAGTGGCTTTGGTCTACCGTTTCGAAGTCTACAATGCTGCCGGTGTTCGCGTGTATCAATCGGGCCTCGTGCCCGGTGAAGCCGACGGTACTACCGACCACGCCGTCACTGCGCAGCTCGAAGGTGACCAGACGTATCAATGGCAAGCCCGTGCTGAGTTCGGCGGCGCATTTGGTCCCTGGAGCGCTCGCGCCGCGTTTTTCCTCGAGAATACCAACGGATACATCCGCGGCAACGAGCTGTACGATCCGCTCATCAACGGAAAGACCATTGGACAGATTCACGGTCCCGTCACCTTCATTCCAGGGCTGGGCGTCAGGCTCGAATCGCAGCTGAGCTACATCAGCTACGAGCTGCAGCAGACGCTCACTGAGGGTGAGTTCTCGATCCTCGTCACTGGCATGCCCACCAACACCGACGGCAACAAGACCAAGTTGTTCGCGATGGCGGAAGGCTACTCGGACATTGTCGTGAACGACCGCCGGATGACCGTCGAAAAGCGCGGCGATCCCCCGGGAGTGGTCGCGTGGCGGTTCATCACGCGCGACGACCAGGTGGACACCGAAGGACCGGAACGAGAGACCGTGCAGTTCGACGAGAACCAGCACTATTTCTGGGAGGCCACCTGGCGCGGCAACTTCTTTAACCTCCTTATAAAAGAGGGCGGGGTCAACGGGCCCAAAATCTACGATAAAGGCAAACACTTCGCGGGTGGTGTGTACGACCCGAACCCGCACGTCATCTACATCGGCGCGCCGGTGGGGCGCAGCGGCGAGGCGGGCGCGTCAGTCGATCACGTGATCGTTCGCCAGGTCTGGGTCTCGAACCGGCCGCGGCCTGCGTTCGCCAACAAGTAGAAACGACCAGCACTGACGTTTTTGAAACGGCAGTGGTAAGGTCTACCCAGCGAGGACCTTACCACTGCCGAGCTGACCGGTGGTTTCCCAGCCACCCCGCGTAACTAATCCTTCGGACGCCCAGGCCGATAGCTAGGAGGAGCCGGTAATTTCACCGGACGCTCTCCGTGTGTTCGCAAACAAGTTCAGTCGAGGATGTCAGAGGTTATGTGGGGCAGGACTGTTCATTTCGTGGCGATGCTGTGCGTCACCGTCATTGTCATTGCGTGTGACGCCACCAAGAGCTCCAATCCACTCAGCCCGTCGGTCGCGGGGCCCATGCCGGGAGTGGTCATCACCGCTCCGAAACTGCTCGAGCCGGCGAACGGGTGGCAGCTCGATAACAACGCTCAACCAATCAAACTGCTGCTCGAGAATTCTTCGAGCAACGGTCCGCGCCCACTCACGTACATTTTCGAAGTCGCGTCGGACAGCGGATTCACCAACGTGGTTTTCAGCCGCGGCGGTGTGGCACCGGGCGAAGAGGGACGCACGAGTATCCAGATGACCGATCGGCTGCCGACGGGTGTTCCCTTCTACTGGCGTGCTCTGGCCGAGGACGGGGCGAATTCGAGCGGCTACTCTGCTCCGGTCTCATTTTCTGTCATCACACCCGTTCTGATCGATGCTCCCGTTCCGCTTTCACCGATTGGTGGTACTGAAATCGAAACCAATCAGCCGACGTTTCGTATGAGGAACCCCGGGCGTTCAGGACCAGCGGGCGCTCTTGTGTATCAATTACAGATAGGACCCCACGAGGCGTTCGCCTCCCCGATTGCCGTGTATCAAATCGCGGAGCAACCGGGCGAGACGCAGTTCGCTGCGCCGTTGGCGCTGCCCTTCAGCCAGGTGTTCTTCTGGCGCGTCCGATCGTTCGACACTGGCTCGAGTGGTGTGGTCGGTCCTTGGTCTGCCGCACAAGCCTTCCGGACGGGAACGGCACCGGCCGCGCCGCCGCCGGGCCCATCGGGCCCCGCACCCGGTGGTCCCTGCATCAGCAGCAATCCTCAAGCGATCGTGGCCTGCGAGCGCGCCAAGTACGGCCATATGTCGAGCAGTCAGATGCTCAGCATGCTGATCTCGACCTCAAAGTCGCTCAACGCAAACGGCATCGGCGGCGGGCCGTTCGGGATCCTCAGGAAGGCCGGCGGGACCAACTGCGGCGGCTATTCCTGCGACATCATCTGCGCGGGCCAGGGCACGGGCCAAAGGCAATGGGACGTGCTCTCCGATATCCAGGGCGCCCAGGGCCCGATGTGGCTCGGGCCTCACACGTGGCCGGATATCCGCGTCGACGTCTGTGAAATTCAATAGGCTTTGGGCTTTGGGCTTTAGGCTTTGGGCTCTCGGCTTTGGCGGGGCCAGGCTTGGCTGGGGTTGAAGTTTGACCCCTTGGTCGGGGCGCGTTAGCATGGGCCGAGCGTCGCGGGTTTGGGTATGGCCCGTAGCCGAAGCCCCGAAAGCCCCGAGAGCCGAAAGCCCAGAGCCCAAAGCCCAAAGCCCAAAGCCGATAGCCGACTGAATGTCCACAGACACCTTCCGGCTCCATTACCTCGCCAGAACGGCTGCCGGAGTGCCGCGGGATCTCGCCAATTCATTCCTCGTCTCCCGCTTCAAAGCGATTCGCCCGACCGTGCTCATCTACAACTGCACGTTCGTGTGCGATGCACGATGCGAGATGTGCGGCAACTGGAAGATGGGGGACCGCAAGTCCGACATGACCCTCGAACAGCTCGACGGCGTCATGGATCACCGCTTCTGGGGCGCCATCGAGAACGTCAATATTTCGGGTGGCGAGCCCACCACCCGGAACGATCTGCCCGAGATGGTCGAGCTCTTCTCCAGGCGTCTGCCGCGGATGCGCAAGATTGGCGTCAATACGACAGGGTTGACGCCTCATCGCGCCATCCCCATGCTCACGCGGATCGTCAAGTTCTCGGCAGAGCAGGACCTGCTGTTGAGCGTGCGAGTGTCACTCGACGGGATCGGCGATATCCACAATCAGGTTCGACAGGTCAAGAGCGGGTTCGACAAAGCTTGCCAGACGATTGAGGCCATGCAGACCCTGGCCCGGGAGCATTCGAACTTTCAGTTTGGGCTGGCCGCAACGATTTTCGCCACCAATCTGGACGATGCGAACAACATCCTGGCGTGGGCGCGTGAGCGCGACCTGGACATCGTGTTCAACATGCTGCGCTTTACCGACAACATGCTGAACAACAAGGGGCTCGAGGAAAAAATTGCATTCCGGCAGCGTGAAGAAGAGTTCATGCGGCAGTTCTTTCTCGATCGTGTCAGCGAAGAATCAGTACTCAGCGGGCAGTCGTTCATGTACCTGCACTACGCGGACATGATTGCCAACGGTTACCAGCGCACCATGCCCTGCCCGTTCCAGAGCCAGGGCTTGCTGCTGAACCCCGAAGGCAACCTTTTCTACTGCGAGAATTCCGAAAAGATCGGCAACGTGATCGACGAGCCGGCCGAAGCGCTGTATTTCCGCGCCGCAAACCTCGCGCACCGCGAGGAGATCAAGAACAAAACCTGTCCCACGTGCCTGAGCCCATGCCAGGTGAACGTCGGCGCAATGAAGCAAGTCGTTCCGTACGTCAAGTTCCTCCGCCGCGCGTATCAGGTCAAACATGATCCGAGCCGGCACCTCGAAACTCTTCCCACGGTCCAATGAAAAATCGAATTCACCACAGAGGACGCAGAGAACACAGAGAAAACTAGGCCAGAATACTCTGTGACCTCTGTGACCTCTGTGGTGAGCCGCTTTCAATACCCTGCCGGCGGCTTGATCCGGCTGATTGTCGCAATCGTCCTCGTGGGTGTGTCGCTCTGGCGCAGCGATCCACTCGAGGTCTGGCGCGCAGGCACCGGCGCAAAGGCCGGGCCAATTCTCATGGCTATCGCGCTGGTGTTTGCTGACCGGGCGCTGATGGCCTGGCGCTGGTTCGAGCTCCTTCGGCCCATCGAACCACGCGGACTCCCGCCCTTTGGGACGATCCTGCGGATTTTCTTCCTCAGCACCTTCGTGGGCACCTTTCTCCCGGCGAGCGTCGGCGGGGATGCGGTGCGCGCGTACAGCCTCTCACGACATGGAGTGGCACCAGAGGATTCGCTGGTGTCGGTGGTCCTCGATCGGATGCTCGGAGTGCTGTCACTGCTCTTGATGGCGCTCGCGAGCCTCGCTGTGGCACAAAACCTGGCTGCCAGCGTCGGGCTCATCCTGGCGCTTGCGGTGACAGCCAGTGCCTGCACAATGACGGGCGCTCTGATCTTCAGTCCGCGCGTTGAAACTCTCGCCCTGGGACTCGTCACGCATCTCCCGTGGGCCCGTGCCCGGCATCTGGGCGAGGCCGCCGTCGCTGCAACGAGACGCTACTCGAGCTATCGGACGTCGCTCATCCTGGTTCTGGCGGGGTCACTTGGCGTGCAGGTTCTGCGGGTCATTCAGGCCTGGTACCTGGGAATGGCTTTGGGGATGACACAGCCGCTTACTGCCTACTTCGCATTCGTTCCGCTCATTCTTCTGATCATGCTTCTGCCAATCACCATCAACGGGATTGGCACCAGTCAGGCGGCCTTTGTGGGCCTGTTCGGATTGGCCGGCACGCCGGGCTCTCAGGCATTCGCCTTGTCAGTGCTGTTTGTGGCACTGGGAATTGTCGGGAACCTGCCGGGCGCGGTCCTGTATGCGCTGCGGGAGCGGAACGTCGCGCGCACGCTTTAGAGAGCGCTTTGTGTGGTTGTCAGTTATCAGTTGTCAGTCTTCAGAAAGTTGTCGTGACGCCCAACTGAGAACCGACGACTGACGACTGAAACTGGTCTACGTCAGCAGGAAGTAACCCGCGAGTCCAAGGCCGGCGCAGACGATTACCCAGCCTAGAAACCGCAACATACGGCTCAGGAGCGCCGATTCCTCGAGCGTGAACATGGTCCATTTTCGCGCAGGAAGCGCCGTTGCGCACCTCTCGCCCGCATGGCGGCGGCGGGTGAAGGGCCCGCGCTACTGAGAACTGAAGACTGACAACTGACGACTGTTAGAAATACCCTCGGTTGGCTTCGTAGATTTCCCGCTGTTCGCTGATTGGGACGCGGGTTTTCTTTCTGATGAGCGACGGAATTGTGCGCAGCGTCATGCTGAGCCCCGACTTGCCGGTCATCAACACCGTGTTGTGGAAATACCGCAGGGCCGGGATCGGCCGGACCCGGTAGAACAGTAGTTCCTGGGCCATGTTGAAGGACCCGATGATCCTGAACAACATGTTGTCGGGCCACGTGACGAGGCGTTTGAAGAACGGGATCCAGCGGGGCGAGAACTTCACCATCAGCCAGAACAATGACGCAATGTTTCGAAATTCCCGCGCGTACGGGGTCTTCAACGTCACTTCCTGCGACTCGGCCACCTGCGTATCGATGTCGAAATCCTTGTCGACATAGCCCTTCTGCCGGGCATATTCGACCAGCGGCAGGCCGGGGAACAGCAGGAACGTATTGGCCCGAACGTAATTGGACTTCAGCACCATGTTGATCTCGACCGTTTCAAACGCGTTGTCGAGCGTTTCACCCGGCAGACCAATCATGTTCGTCGTGAGCACCTTGATTCGCTTCTCCCGAAGGAGCCTGGCACCCTCGATGATGTGTTCGTTCTTCGACCGTTTCAGGATCACTTTCTCCCGGATTTCCTGGTTCCCCGATTCGAGTCCAACGGCGGCGCCGTGGCACTTGGCCTTCTCCAGCAAGTCCGCCGCGTGCTGGTTGACGGAGTCGAAACGGATATTGCAGTTAAAGGGAATCCCAACCTCTTTGGGATAGAGATCGGCGAACTCTTCGAGCCACGCATAACTGTTCCGGATGAAGAACAGGTCATCGGAGAAGTGAACGTGGTTCAACGGATAGCGATCGGCGACGGCCTTGATTTCGGCAACGGCCCTGGGCACGGATTTTCGACGGACGTAATCGGACTTCGTATCCTTGCGGTACATGTCCCGAATCACCGGTTCGTGACAGAACGTACAGGGATACGGACAGCCCATGCTCGAGATGAAGCGCTTCATGGGCATGTCGCGAAGGAACGCGTACTTGTCGTAGTAGAGGCCGCGATCGGGTGGTGGCAGCTCATCCAGGGGTACGGCCGGTCGAATCTCGTTTCGGTGAATCGTTCCGTTGCGGGTCTTCACGTGAAGATTCCGAATCTTCGTGACGTCCCGGTCCCGTTCCATCGTATCGGCGAGCTCGAGCATCGCCAGCTCGCCTTCACCGCGACAGATAATGTCGATGCCGGGTCTGTTAATCATGTCCGGCGAATACGTGGGGTGCGGGCCACCGACAATGATCGGGATGTCCAGCTCCTGCTTGATTCTCACGGCCAGGTCTTCGAGCGACCGATGCACGCCCGTCAGGGCCGAGAAGGCAATCAGACCCGGGTCGTACGCACGAATTGCCCCAATCAGGTCCGGAGTATGAGAAACGAGCAGCAGGTCCGTTTGGTGCCCGTTGGCCTTCAGGATGCCGGAGAGATTTGCGACGCCGAGCGATTCCTGGATTCCGTTGTTCTGGATGAAGAGTACCTTCATATCCGCCCCTGGGGAAAACGCCCGCCAGAATTTCTCAAAGAATAATACGCCTATTTCAACATTCTTTGAAAATTACGTCGCCGCCGGCGTGCACGGGGTTTCCAACCTCGCTTGACTCGCTTGTCGGTCTAGGTGAACATGCCCCGGCTCATGACTCGAACGGCTGGCCGGGCTCTCGCGGTGCTGGCCGGCGGTGCGATCGTCTTATCGGCGTTTGCAATCCTGCCTTCACCAGTCGATCTCCTGCTATTTGTCGTCATCGCGACGACTTACACCGCGCCGGGCTGGGTGATGGCTCGCTGGGTCGCCGGCTCCGGTATCGACCGTCTCACGCTGACCATTCTGGCACTGTCGCTCGGCTACTTTGCGGGCGCAACGACAACCTGCGTGCTCCGCCTCGTTGGCATCAGCTCGCCCTTCGTCGTCCTCGCTGCGTGCGCTGGCCTCACCGTCGTACTCGCTCTCACTCTTCGCCGTTCGCAGGGGTTGGTACCCCTTGTTCGTCTTGGAGCCGGAGACGGTGCAGCACTTGGTCTCCTGTCGCTTCTGGCGGTCGTCATCGTCGGTCCTGTCTTCGCCCGGGTCGGTGAGGTCACGCCGGCGGGCCTCGCCTACCGTGCGTACTTCAATGCGGATCTGTTCGTGCACATGAGCGTGGTGGGGGAACTTGCGAAGGGCGCCACGCCGCCCCTCAACCCCTACTATCCGGTCGAGCCACTCCCCTACTACTGGACCTACTTCACGCTCGCGGGACTTTTTGCCCAGCTGAGGCCCGCGCTCCCGGTCGATCCCCCCATCATGCTCGCCGATATGGGCACAGCGCTGATCTTTCTCGGCGCAGGGTACGTGACGGTGCGCAACCTCGGCGCATCACCTCTTGCGTCCACAACGGCGTGGCTGACCGTCATGCTCGCGTCGAGCTTTGAAGCCGCGTACTTTCTCTGGCACCAGATTGAACGGGGCCGACCATTTGCGGAGTTTCGCGTCTGGAACATCGACGCCGTCACCCGGTGGCGGTGGAATCTCCCCGGCGTCGACGGGTTTCACCGGGGGATGTGGTGGACGCCGCAACACCTCATGGCGTTGACCCTGGCCTTTGTGGTTCTGCTGGTCATGGTGCGTGCTCGCAGAAAGAACAGTGTCAGTATCGGCCTCCTCGAGGGGCTCTTGCTGGGTGGCATTGTCGCGCTCAGCAGCTTCAACGGCGTGATGCTCGTGGCGTGGTATGCCCTGGCGTACGTTCTGCTTCTGCTCATCGATCGCGGCCGCGAGCTCGGCGCCTGGCTGGTAGCGCGATCGGTCGCAGCCGTCATCGTGGTTGGTTTTCTCGGCCTCACAGTGTTGCTGGGCATGGTCCAGATGATTCCCAATGCGTTTCTGTTCGGATGGAACGCGTACTTTCTCCGGGGGCCCTGGGCTTTTTTTCTCCTCAGCTTCGGACCGGCGCTTTTTCTGGCCCCGTTCGGCACCGCAAACGTCGTCCGGACCTCGGGGCGGCTCGTCATTGCCCTGCTGGCTCTCGTCACGGTCAGCCTCGTGGCGTTTCTGTTCGTCGACCTTCGCGGCCACGAGAATACCCAGGTGACGTTCCGAACAGCCCAGATTCTTTTTATCTGCCTGGTCATCCTGCTGGCGTTTGCGATCGACACGTGGCGGTCGTGGAACCGATGGGTACTCGGGACCGGCACAGCACTGCTCTGTCTAGGGAGCGCTGCTGCAGTTCCCACGGTGGCCCTCGACTGGTACAACGCTCGGGATATTTCGAACGTTGCGATGAGCCCCGGCAATTTCCCGTGGACAGTTCACATCAGTCCCGACGACCAGGCCGCTGTGCAATGGATTCAAGACCATGTACCTGTTGACGCGAAGATTCAGACTGACGCCAAGCCGCGCGACAGATACACCTGGGCGTTCATTCCGGCGTTTGCGCGGCGTCGGATGGGAGCAGGAAACGGGATTTTCACGCTGAACCCCACCAGGTACAAGCAGGGCATGGACGACGTTCATGACGCGTTCTCTACCGACACGATAGAGGCGGCACACGCCCACTTCACTGGACTGGACGTCGACTATCTCTATGTGGGGGATGTCGAGCGAAGTGTCAACGGTGCACACGTCGAGAAGTTCGGTCAGGACCCGACCCGATTCGAGCGGGTTTATCGGCGTGGCAGCGTCGAAATCTTCAGGGTCGTCAGGCCGTCGTCCGGTTCTTCCGCGCGACCGCGAGAGTCTGTCCGAGCCAATATGGCACCTGCGAGCGCGAAAGCCCCAGCCCCCCGATAACTCGATTCGCAAGACGCGCGAGGGCGCCAGCCACGGGCTCGCCGCGACGCAGCACGTAGTCGACTTCGAGCCACTGGAAGTGCGGACGCATCCGTACAACCTGGAAGCCCGTTCGACGGAGCGCATCCGCGATGGTTCGGCGTGTGAAGTAATACAAGTGCACGGAAATCAGGAACAGCCAGCGCCGTCCCATGACTCTGGCAATCCAGCTGCCGATGTCCGGGTAGTTCACCACAATGAGTCCACCGGGCTTGAGGATGCGGTGGCATTCCTCGAGAAATCCCAACGGATCTGCCGTGTGCTCCAGCACGTCCCATACCGTGACGACATCGAATGTGCGATCGGGATATCGGTAATCGAACAGGGTGCCCGGCCGGATTTCGAGACCGTAGGCCTTCTTTCCCCACTCGCAGAGCCACTTGTTCGGCTCGCAGCCCGCGACTTCCCAGCCGCGGCGCGCGGCTACGTGTATGAAGGAGCCACCCGCCGTGCCGATGTCGAGAAGACGACCCCGGCCCGGGACCAGCGCCTCAATACGTTCCAGCGCACGAGCAAAGGTCCGTTCGCGCGCCGCCGTCTGCGACACGAATGTTTCGTCGGCGCCTTCGCGGTAGCCTTCGAGAATCAGCTCCGGCCGCAGGCGTGGGTTGACGAACTGCAGGCCGCAGCGAGCGCACGCTACGAGTTGATCCCTGAGTGGTTCGTCCCCGGAGCTCCGGAACTCCCGCGTCAGATCTTCAATGGTCCGTTCAGCCGCCGGATACACGATGCGGTGCTCAGCGCTCCCGCAAAGGTTGCACGACACCGTCTCGTAGAAGTCCGTCCGCTCCCGGCTCTCAGCGGTTTGTTGCACGATGGTTGTTGCGTCTCTCGTCGAGGTCACGATTGATTCGGCGGGGTGTTTCGGCAGCGATTAAGCCTTCTCCCCCACTGTGATCCTCTCGTCGGAAGACATTTCTGCCGTGTCGGATGAGCGAACCCGTCGACGTCTCGGCCGCAGGCGGCGAGCCACGATCTCGACCATTGCTCTGAGGCCTTCGACAACCGACGTCCGCTTCACCCGCTCGGGTGAAATTGGAAAGAACCGCACCGGAA
>DATBJG010000271.1:0-3421 GCA_036556585.1 Vicinamibacterales bacterium | reverse complement strand
TCGGGAGTTTGTCATGACAGCTCGATTCGCAACGCAAGCCGTGCCGAGGATCGCTGCAGACGATGAAGACACCGGACAGCATCGAGCGAGGTTCACTGGGATGAATTCGTCCCAGCTGCACAACAGGCCTGACGCGGAACGTTTCCGTCTGGAAGGGAAGACACGTGGTTGCTCGGGCATACCAGACTCAATCGGCACGGACACGGACGGTCAAGGCGCCGATCCGCTTGACCGCGAGAGGCTACGGTGACACACAGCCACGTGCAACGAATGATTCTGATTACGGCCGATTCCAGAACCGCCGGATCGAGTACGCCGTGGTCCGTTAGTGACGGGTCGTGGCGAAAGCCACATCCGGAGGCGTTGATCGAATCGCGAACAGTCGAAGGAGGTACGTCATGGGCTTGAGGGACACATACGCGTACGCGATCCAGACAGCTAAGGGCAAGTTTCACGGAGGAGCAGAAGAGCGCGAAGGCAAGCTGTATTTCAAGGGCACAGTTGCGACCGAGGCCGAAAAGAACGAAATCTGGAATGCCATCAAGACGATACCAACTTGGCAAAAGGACGTCGTCGCAGACATCCAGGTTACCGGTGGACCAGGCGCGGCCGCGCCGCCGACGTCCTCAGCGAAACAGACGTATACCGTGAAGCCCGGCGACACGCTGAGCAAGATCGCGAAGGCACATCTCGGCAGCGCGGACGACTACATGAAGATCTTCGAGGCGAACCGCGACCAGCTGACGGATCCGGACAAGATTAAACCGGGACAGGTACTTCGTCTGCCGTGATTCGAGACCGATGAACGATTACCGATCGAGGCACCCTATGCCGCCAGAGGCCACCGATCGTCGCACAGATCCCAACAGCGATCGTCGCCACGTCAGACGCGGCGGACGTCGCTCGAGCGATCCTCGACATTCCTACGACCAGGAGCTGTTTGAGCGGTACGGGTTGCAGCGTCGGGGTGACCCTGATCGGGGATCGTCTGGACCGACAGAAGAATTGGCGAGGCCGTCGTTCGAGCATGTCGCCATAAGAGTAGTGCCTGACAAGACGAGAAGCATCGCAGGCGACGCGGCCCAGAACGACCCCGGCAAGGCCGCCGGGTTGTATCTCTCCTGGGTCAGGCGCACGCCGGCGCGCCGTTCGACCACCGGTAAGACGTAGAACGACAGCATTCGGCAGCCCGACTCCAGCACTTATTCGTGGTGACAACAGGAGATTGAGATGGCCAAGACCGACAAGCCCAACATCCTGGTCATCTGGGGCGATGACATCGGTATCACGAACCTGAGTTGCTACAGCAGCGGTCTGATGGGTTATCGCACCCCCAACATCGACCGACTCGCCAACGAAGGCATGCGCTTCACCGACGCATACGGCGAGCAAAGCTGCACCGCGGGACGCTCGTCGTTCATTACCGGCCAAAGTGTTTTCCGCACCGGTCTCTCGAAAGTCGGCATCCCTGCGGCGCCAATCGGGCTGCGGGGCGAAGACGCGACGATCGCGGAGCTGCTGAAGCCGGTCGGCTACGCGACCGGACAGTTCGGGAAGAACCACCTCGGCGATCTGAACATGTTTCTGCCGACAGTCCACGGGTTCGACGAGTTCTTCGGCAACCTTTATCACCTGAACGCCGAGGAGGGGCCGGAAGACCCGGACTATCCATCCGAACAGGAGTTCCCGGAGTTCCGTAAGCGCTTCGACCCTCGCGGAGTGCTCCACTGCTGGGCCACGGACAAAGATGACCCGACCGAGCAGCCGCGCTGGGGCCGCATCGGCAAGCAGAGGATTGAAGATACCGGCCCGCTCACGATGAAGCGCATGGAGACGATCGACGACGAGACGACCGCGGCGTGTAAGGACTTCATCAAGCGGCAGCATCAGACCAACAAGCCGTTCTTCGTCTGGATGAACACCACCCACATGCACGCCATCACCCACACCAAGCCGAAGAGCGTTGGCCAGGCGGGCCGCTGGCAATCCCGGTATCACGACACGATGGTCGACCACGACAGAACGGTGGGCGAGTTGCTCGACCTCCTCGACGAACTCGGCATCGCGGACAACACCCTCGTCATGTACAGCACCGACAACGGTCCGCACATGAACACCTGGCCCGACGGCGCGATGACGCCGTTCCGGAACGAGAAGAACTCCAACTGGGAAGGCGCGTTTCGCATTCCGCTTCTCGTGCGCTGGACCGGCCAGATTCCGGCCGGCGTCGTCGTCAACGACATCGTTCAGCACCATGACTGGCTGCCGACGTTTCTGGCGGCGGCCGGCGAGCCGGATATCGTCGAGAAGCTGAAGAAGGGACACACGGCCGGCGACAAGACGTTCAAGCTGCACATCGACGGCTACAACCTGCTGCCGTTTCTGACCACAGAGGGGGTACGGAGCCCCCGCAAAGGGTTCATCTACTTCAGCGACGACGGCGACCTGGTCGGCGTTCGATTCGACAACTGGAAGGTGGTGTTCGTGGAGCAGCGCGTGACGGGAACCATGGGCGTCTGGGCCGAGCCGTTTGTGGCCCTCCGGCTTCCCAAGCTGTTCAACTTACGCACGGATCCCTTCGAGAGGGCCGACGTCACCTCGAACACGTACTGGGATTGGGTGTTTCACAAGGGCTACTTCGTCCTGGCCGCCACGGCGGTCGTGCAGCCGTTCCTGGAGTCGTTCAAGGAGTTTCCGCCGCGGCAGAAAGCGGCCAGCTTCACGCTCGAGCAGGCGTTGCAGAAGATGGAGAGCGTCGGCAGCGGCGCCGGGCATTAACATGCGCAAGCACGTGCGAGTAGTTTTGTGTGCGGCAGTGGTTGCAGGCTTGACACCCAGCGTGGCCATCGGCGGCCAAGCGGGAGCCGCCACTAGCGGCGCGGCCTCGCGTCCGACCACCGTTCCGACCGCTGAACAGCCCCCCGGCTCCGCGACGCAGTCGCCGACGACCGGACTCCTTCACCACGAGGAACTCACCGGTGACTGGGGCGGTTTGCGAACCCGATGGAAGGACAAAGGCGTCGTCTTCGACAGCGCGCTCACCCAGTTCTATCAGGGTGTCGCCTCTGGTGGCACGGAGACGGGCAGCGAGTACAACGCCACGGCACAGGCCACGCTCGAGTTCGACTTCGGCAAGCTGGCCGGGCGGCAGTTCTGGTCGGCCGAAGTGAAGGCCGAGTGGCGTTTCGGTGGCCCACTCCTCGGGGGCACGGGCACGATCAACCCGGTCAACACCGCGGCCATGATCCCTGGCATAGACGGGTCGAAGTTCTCAGTGACGGCTGCGAACGTCACCAAGCTGTTTCCTGTCAATCTGCAGGAAGGCAAGCTGGTGGCGCTGTCGTTCGGACGCTACAACCTGGTCGACCTCCTGGACGAGGATTTTTTTGCCGGCGGCGGCACCGAACGCTTCTTCAACATC
>DATBJG010000270.1:0-5097 GCA_036556585.1 Vicinamibacterales bacterium | reverse complement strand
CTCGTCACTTTCATGCACTACGATTTAGGCTATTTCGACGATGAGACGTGTCGGCTAGAGCCGATCCAGAATCCGTTTGGACCGAAAGTGTTACCCATCCGCTCGGAATAAATTGCTACCTATCCGACCGGAAAGGACCGAAGCGAGTTGGCTCCTCGGGCTGGACTCGAACCAGCAACCCTCCGGTTAACAGATTGATGCAGGTCTTACATCTTGTTGATTCTTCGTGCCTGTAGCTCGGGTGCGATCCTGCTGGTGCCCGGTGTTCGGCAGAAAATTGAGCACTGATTGTTCACAGCGGTACCACTTTATCCGGCTTTAAAGACCGCTCCCAACGAAGAGATGGACGTGGTGACCACTCGTATGTCGGGCAGAGAGGAGACTCCGTCAGTCGTAGCATTATCCCCCTCGGAAAACGTCCACCGAACTCGGATCAAGCCTAACAATGTGGATCGAAGCGCAGATTCGTTGGCGTATGATGCCGCTGGGATTTCTCACGTCGATGACTGTGCCGGACGGACGCGTGGTCAACATCTCTGCCGGAAAGCCGAGGGATTCAAGGAAAACGAAACGGGAGATCGCCATGAATTCTCGAAGCAGCATCACTTGGACAAGTATCGCGATCGGCGTCGCTTTGACAGTCTGCGCCGCGTCGACCAGTGCCTTCGCGCAGGCTCGCGGACAAGGCGCAGCGCCGGCGGCGGGTGACAGCCAAAACGACCGCGGCGGACGAGGCGCTGGTGCGCCGCCGTACACCCCGGCAGCTGGCGCAAAGGACCTCAAGTCAGTCTTGTTCAATTGGGCCTGGTACACCGGGATGCTGCGGAGCAGTGAGGAATACGATCTGCTCATGACGCTCGACTATCAGGGCAAGGGCACGATGCAAGTGGGCGGACAGCCCTGCAACGTGACGATGTACCGAAGCGACATCAGCTATCGGGCGTCCGGCGAGCGGATCCGGATCACCGGCACGCGGCCCAACGGCCAGAGTTGTTCCACGATCGAAGTCCTCAGCGGCGCGTATGCCTGGAACGAAGACATTCAGGGTGCCGAGCTCATCGCGGGCAAAGGCAAAGCGACGCCGATGCCGGCAACCGTCGAGGATCGAATGATCCGTCTGTGGTCCGGGCCGCAAGGTGCATTCAAGGCCGCATTCGCCGGGACGTCGGATCCACCTTCGATGACCCCCAGACCGCAAAGGCTGGCAGCCGATGTGATGACGATAGGTAAAACGTCTGTCGCATGGACCAGCAACAAGCCGGTGCTGACGTACCCGATCCCTGGCGTTCCCACGGCAACGGCGACCGCCACACTCGACGCAAAATTCATGGCCGAGCGCATCGTGGTGAAACACGGTGCGAACACGTACGAGTTCACGTACAGTAACTACAAAGATTGGAACAATCCGCTCAATCCGGCCGAGGCGTTGTACGCCGGCAGGATGACGGAAAAGAAGAACGGCACCGTCACCCGCGACATTACGACGACGCTGACGGAAACGGGGCAGATGTATGTCGTGGTGCCTGTGCCGGCCAGCGTCAAGGCGGCGATCAAGCCAACGAACCAGCCTCCCAACTGGACCCTGACGCCCAACGCACCGGCGGCGACCCAGACGGCAGCTGCTGTCACACCGCGGCTGCCCGATGGGAAACCGGACCTGACCGGAGTGTGGGGGGCCGGCGCCAACCCGATCACCGGTAGCGGAAACCGCCGATGTGGTCCCACGCAGGTCGGCTGCGAAATCCCGCGGGACAACTTCTGGGTGGATTATGAGTGGATCTCACCCTCGCGGTTTGGCATTTGGGGTCTTCCCGTTTACAAGCCCGAGTTCTGGGACAAGGTTCAGGAACTCGATCAGTGGACGAACAAATACGATCCGATCATGACGTGCCAGCCGATGGGTATTCCGCGGATCGGGACGCCCCGCCGCATCTTCCAAACGGTGAACGACATTACCATGCTGTATACGACGGGCGATTACGGAGGCGGAAACAGGGAATTTCGCTCAATCCCGATCGACGGCCGCAAGCACGATCCGAGGAGGGCGCTCGCGGCCACCTACAACGGCTATACCGTCGGGCGCTGGGAGGGCGACACGCTGGTGCTCGACTCCATCTCGTTTGTCGATACGACCTGGTTCGGGCGGGGCGGTTTCTTCCATTCCTCCGACATGCACGTCGTCGAGAAATTCACGCGTAAGGGCGATGAAATCCTGTACGAAATCACCATCGAAGACCCTGAGGTGCTCGCCGAACCGTGGGTGATGGCGCCGCGAACGCTGCGGCTCACCCGAGCTCCCGACGCCGGAATCGTGGCGGAGCGTTCGTATTGCGAAGTCTATGAAACGAACGACATCACCAACCAGCTTCGACACTAAACGGCGGCCGCCTCATAAGAGTTTCTGAATTTCGGCGATCACGATTTCACGGAGGGTCAGCAATGATCAGGCGAGCCTTAGGATGTCTCGTCGTTGCCGTGAGTGTCACGGGCAGCGTCGCGTTGCAGGCGCACCATTCGCTCGCGGGCGTGTACGACACGAAGGGCGAAAAAGAACTGGTTGGAACAATCGTGAAAATCCTGTTCGTGAATCCTCACGGCTCGATGACCATCTCGGTGAAGAACTCCGACGGCACGACCACTGACTGGATCTGTACGACCGGCTCGGCGACAAGGCTCGCGGACCGTGGGCTCGGCAAGGGCATACTCAAAGCCGGCGACACGATCACGGCGAAAATCCATCCCGCGCGCACCGGCAATCCGCTCGGATACCTGAAGACGCTGATCACTGGCGACGGGAAAGTCTACGAACTGGCGGGGGGCGTCAACAACGACTAGACCGGCAGAGGAACCACCAGGACATCTCGACGAGTGAAAGAGACAGCGTTGCGCGAGATCGAGGACCTACACGTTTAGGACCGCCGGGAGTGTCCGGAATTTCGTACGTCAACATGTCTGTTTCGCGTTCACCCATGGCTTTTTTTCGATGCGCCGGCTCTGTGGCGCGCGCACCGGATGTTTCTTCTTCGCCTCGTCTCGAACCCTCGACGACTGTTCACGTTTCTTCGACGCATCGATGTGTCGGTCTTCCACACTTTCCTTTGTTCTGTGAAATTGGCTCCTCGGGCTGGACTCGCACATGTTCGCGGCGAGCCGAATGGCGAGCTGCGGCTTGACCTAAGGTGAAACCGTTGGGATAGCCCGCGTGGTCATGCAGCTTTCACTTCCACGGCGACGCCGAGGTCACGGAGGCGCTGAATGAGGCGCTGTCGGTTCTGATCGCGCAGCTGGCGGGCGTGTTCGAAGCGCTCATGAGTCCTGCGCGGCTGGTTCCGTGATTCTCTGGTTCGCGAGCGACTCTGCTTGGTGGCGGTATCCCCGCACCTCATAGTCGATGACCGTCAGGAGCCGCAAGCATGAGGACGAAGCATACGGCCATACTGATGCCCGGCACTGCTGACATTCAGCCGAACAAGTATCGGAGCAGTCGTGCGATCGGGAGAGCTGCGGCCAACAGAAATCAAACGGTTCCCAATACGTCTCCGCTGCTGCGGATCTTGGGGCAGTGACCACTCAGCGGTGCGGCGTGCCTCGGCGCCGGGACCTGCGGAATGCTTCCCTTCGCCTCTGCTATCGAACTCTCCTTCGATCAATCGTGGCATAAGAATACGTGCGGAGAGTGTCCGCCCTGTTACTTGGCAACCTACTGTCCTCGGCGTCCTTCGCGCCTGAGTTCCCGCAGCAGGCCCTGCGAGTCGCCTAGGCGATTGTCAAAAATCCGACGCGCGACATCAAGTAGCCCACCGACGAGCGGATCGCGCAAGGCATAGCGCACCGACAATCCTTCCTTCTGCGCCGAGACGATACCCTGATTCCGGAGCACCGCCAGCTGCTGAGAGACGATCGGCTGGTCCAGCGCCAGTTCCTGCTGGAGCTCCTGCACGGTGCGTCCACCTCGGACGAGGATCTCGAGCATTCGAATCCGGACGGGATGAGCCAATGCACGGAAGAATTGCGCCTTGAACGTCTGAAGCTCTCCGGCCGCGAACGACTCGCCGCGTCTTTCCACACGCTGTGGTGGCATCTATGAACTATAATATAGCAATATTTCGATATACTCAACCTATCGATGGTTCACGACGCCAGCTCGCCAAGACACTACTTGACGCAGGTCATCGATCGGCTCGCACACCTGCTGCCAGCACAGGGTCCTATCAGCATCTTCATCCACCACAACACGCTGCACGCGTTTGAGCACCTGCCGTTCGAAGACGCGGTCGAGGAGGCCGCGCGGCATCTCGGACGCGAACCGTTCCTGTCCGAGCCGCGCTATCGCGACAAGCTGGCCTCGGGACGTATTCGCCCGAGGGATGTCGAAGCGCTGCTCGTCGAACAACTCGGCGAGAGTGCGTCGGAGAACGTCGCGGGCGTCGGATCGCGTCTGGATGTGTGGAGGGAGCTCGTCCTGCATGGTATTCCTGCCGCGACGGGGCAGGAGCTCTCGTGGATCCTCGAAGAAACCGAGGCGTTGGCCCGGTTCCGGACCGATGTGTCGGCGCGCGCCCGTTCGGCATTGGCGGCCCTACGCGAACTGAACGACCAAGTGGATGACGAACGGCAGGCGGTACGCCGGCTGTGGACGGTATGTCTCGAAGCGGCGGGACGCACCGTCGGGCCGATGGCTTCCGCCGCCGAGACGCCAATCCGCCACCGCGATTGGCTAATGGCCATCTGCAGCATCGACACTGACGCATGGATGCACCCGCCATTCATTCGATTCCTCGCCGGCTACCTCGATCAAGGCCTCGCACACTGGTCGAGGCCGGAGCGGGATCGGGGCATTCATGGTTGCTTTCTCGAGATCTACCGGACAGCGCTGGCCGCCCACTGCGGTCGTTGGGCGCGCACCCTCCCGGGAATCGTGGCCGAGGACCGATCCGCTGAACGCCACGCCGTCGATTCGATCGCCCACTCGCTGACCGAGCTCGGTGTTCATGAGGAGGAGTACAGCGACTATTTGGGCGCGGAATTGCTCGCCCTGCGCGGCTGGGCCGGTATCGTGCGGCAGATTGAAGAGCGGCCGGACCGTGTGCCGGCTCG
>DATBJG010000269.1:0-23734 GCA_036556585.1 Vicinamibacterales bacterium | reverse complement strand
ATTAAACAGCTCGTCCTCGGGATAGGCATCGATGGCTGGCCAGGTGAGGCGGCGGTGCCCCTGCCAATGCGCCAGCAATGCGTCAGGGGCAATGAATGACGTGGAGTTTGCCGTCATCAGAGATCCCTTTCATTTGAGGTTTCGGACTGACCACTGAATCACCGCCCCCTGGGTCCAAACAATCCAAAAAGAAACAGCAGCGACGGCAGCAGGACCACAGCGCCAACCGCAAGCACTTGAAGCAGGAGCACCCGCACTGGTTCCGGTGCTGCCGCGGCTGCGAGCGTCAGATGTGGGCGCACGGCATAGGGATACTGAGCGAGTGCCCATCCCCACAGGATCAACGTGACCTGACTGGCTGCGGCAAGTCTGGCAACTCGGTAGTTTTTCCACCACAGCGCCGCGAGTGCCGTAATCGCGCTGGCACCGGCAGCCACGTGGAGCGGTATCGCCCAGGGCGATGCAAGCAGTTCTTCCCGCAAGGTGGGCCCCGAGACCAGCAGCACAATCCCCGCCAGGATGCCCACGACGCCACCCGAGATCAGTGCGCGTTGTCGAAACGCAGTCCGCGTCTCGGAATCGCGAGCCTCCAGCGTCAGGTACACCGCTGCAAGATAGCCGAACAGGACGAGTGCGAATGCGCCGACGCTGATCGAGAACATCGTCAGCCAAGGTCGGACGAACACATCGATGAATCGAGCGTCTGTGGAGGAGGGAAGTCTGCCATCAGTGATGGCGCCAACCACGACACCGAGAAACAAGGGTGTGGTGGTGCTCGCAATCGCAAACACGCGCCCCCAGAATCGTTCCTGCCGAGGCTCTTCGGATCCGTACGCGCGAAACACGAAGGCCGATCCACGCAGGACGATACCCAAAAGAACGAGGACGAGCGGAACGTGGAGAAATGTGCTGATGGCGGAGAACGCACGGGGAAAACCCGAAAACAACACGACAACGGCAATGATCAGCCAGACGTGATTGGCTTCCCACACCGGACCGATGGCTCGTGCAATCGTGGCACGCTGCCGGTCTGCCGTCGGACCGCGTGCCAGCAGGTCCCAAAGGCCGCCGCCGTAATCCGCACCTCCCAGCAGAGCGTAGAACGTCAGCGACATTACAAGGACCGCGGCAAGAAGAAATGCCGTGTCAGCCACGCGCATCCGCCGGTGGCGCTGTGTCTAGAATCGTGCGCCGGATCATTGCCACCACAACAACCGCCAACCCGATATAGACGACTGTGAAGAGGGCGAACGGAAAAACGAGGCCTGGCATCGGGGTCACGGCATCCGCCGTTTTCAACACACCTTGAATGATCCAGGGTTGTCTGCCGAGTTCCGTGACGATCCACCCTGCCTCGATTGCCACAAAGCCGAGTGTCGTCGAAACAACCATCGCTCTCAGGAACGCACGCGATGTAAATAGTCGTCCTCGCCACCAGAGGATCGTCGCCCAGCCCGCCAGAGCCGCGAGCCACACACCAATCGCCACCATGATCTGAAAAGCCAAGTGCACCGCCGTCACGGGAGGCCAGAGATCCCTGGGGATATCGTTGAGGCCCACGACCCTGGCCGACGGATCTCCGTATGCGAGAAAGCTGAGTCCACCGGGAATCTCGAGCGCGTAGCGGGTTTCACGTGAGTCGGGATCCGGAACGCCGCCAAGCCGGACGGGAGCGTGGGTCTCGGTGACGAACTGGCCTTCAAGCGCGGCAAGCTTTGCCGGCTGGGTGCGCGCGACGACCCGCGCGGCCCAATCCCCAGAGAGAGGCTGGAGGACGGCTGACGGCAGGCCGACGAGCAGGGCGATTGCAAACGCGCGGCGATGGAACGGATCGCGCGAATCACGCAAGAGCAACCGCGCGTGAATCCCGGCGACGGCCACTCCGACGGCCGCATACGCGGCCAGCATCATGTGGACGACCTGAGCGCCTGCTGCCGGATTGAGCATTGCTGCAATCGGGTCTACGTCGACCGGCTCGCCGTTCACCATCCGAAATCCGGCGGGCGTATTCATCCACGAGTTTGCGGTGACGACAAAAATGCCGGAGAGGGCTCCACCGAGCGCGACCATCACACCCGCGAACACATGTGCCCAGGCCCCAAGCCGTTGCCATCCATATAAATAAAGTCCGAGAAAGATGGCTTCGAGGAAGAACGCGAAGCCCTCGAGCGAGAAGGGCATTCCGATGATGGGTCCGGCAAACTCCATGAAAGTTGGCCAGAGCAGGCCAAGCTCGAACGACAGCACGGTGCCCGAGACAGCTCCGACGGCAAAGAGAATTGCCGTCCCTGTCGACCAACGTTTCACGAGCTCTCGGTATTCCGAACGCCCGGTTCGAAGCCACGCCACTTCGGCAACGACCATCATCAGTGGCATGGCCATTCCAATGACGGCAAAGACGATATGAAAGCCGAGTGAGAGACCCATCTGCCAGCGCGCGTAGAGAAGGTCCATGGCAGCGATGGCCGATCAATGGTCAGCCAGTGGTCGGTGGCCAGTGGTCAGTCGTGCGTGGGTAGGTCCGTGGTCGGTGGTCAGGAGTCACTGGTCACTGACCACCGACCAGCCACTGACCGCTGACCACTGTCTTAGTGCCCCGGCACCATGATGTGTGCCGCGGACGTGCCGGCGTTCATGATCCATGCGCCGGCTGGCGTTGGCTTGCTCGGAAGCTTCAACGTCTCGGTGGTTGCAAACGGGACCGCGATCGTGACGTGTGATCGGGCGGTTGCCTGATCGTTTCCCACCAACCCATAGTATCCGGCTCCGAACTCCGGAACCTTGCGCGTGCCGTTCTTCTCGGCTTCCTGAACCAGGACTTCGGCGCCCTTGGCATCCCCAGCCTTGTAGAAGAACTCGCGGTTCTGTTCGACTCGAGGCAGATTTCCTTCGGTCGTGCAATGGCTGCTGAAAGGGCGCTGACCCGGCCAGATCGACTGATCCCAACAGACGACACCGTTGGTGCCTGGTCGCACGACGACGCGGGTTCCGTCGGCAGCCCACTTGACCACCATGGCTGCAGCCCGGGCATTCATGGGCGCGGCCAGCACAGCCCGATCGATGATTTCCTGATCGGTTTGCGCGTGCACCGTACTACCGGTGAGGCACGCCGCGAACATCAGCAATATCAGGCGCTTCATAGCAGACCTCCATTTGATACTCAACCACCGGCACAGTGAGCGTCAACCGCGCTCGCCGATTGTGTATTATACGGACACATTCGCTGAACAGGGTCGCTCGGAGGTGTCAGATGAAGGTGAGACGCCTGACTCTTGCTGCGGCAGCCTTTACGACGTTGCTGTCGGCGCCCGTCGCCGCTCAGTGGATCAATTATCCAACCCCGGGAATTCCCCGCCTGCCCGACGGCAAGCCAAACCTTGCAGCACCCGCACCTCGAACGTCGGACGGCAAGCCCGATCTGTCGGGTGTCTGGCGCGCCGGCAGGAGCGGCGAGTACGGGTACGACTACAACGTCACGCGAAATCTCCAGCCGGAAGAGCTTCGTCCGTGGGCGCATGCTCTGCGGATGCAGCGAGTACAAGACTTCAGGAAAGACAGTCCCTTGGCGCGTTGTCTGCCGGTGAGTGTCCCGTTTCTCAATTTTCGCGGCCTGTCCAGAATCGTTCAGACGCCAAATCTGATCGTGATTCTCCACGAGTCACCGAACAGTCCTCATCGAACCATCTACACCGATGGACGTGAGCTTCCCAAAGATCCGAATCCCGCCTGGCTGGGCTATTCGATCGGACGCTGGGAACAGGACACGCTCGTGGTCACCTCGTCAGGGTTCAACGACATGGGCTGGCTCGACGTGGGGGGGCATCCGCAGACCGAGAGCCTCAGGATCACTGAGCGATATCGCCGTCGCGATTTCGGCAACATGGAATATGAGCTGACAATCGACGATCAGAAAACCTTTGCGAAGCCGTTCACGCTTCGGGCCGACAAGACGCTCGCCCCGGATACCGATCTGCTCGAGGATGTCTGCGAGAACGAAGTCAGCAGGTCTCACCTGTCGGGTGGCGTCAAGCTGAGTTCGCAGGTGCTCGCACAGTACGCCGGCACTTATGAATATCCACAGGGCCGTGCCGTCGTGGTGAGCGTTGCCGGCGAGCAGTTGATGGTGCAGGACAGTGCTACTCCGGCCGACCGATTGTTCGTCTCACAGTCGGAGACGGTCTTTATGTCCAGCGTGAGTCAGACGGCCATCGAGTTTGTCAAGAACGGGCAGGGCGTCGTCACACATTTCGTACGAACGTTCCTGGGAAGGGAAGAAAAGGCGGTACGAAAAGAGACGGCGAAACCATAAAGGCTACTGCCTCCTCTGCGTTACCAGTTCGTTCCACATCATCTCGGCGCGACGAACGACTGCGGGCACGTCGTCGGCGAGCGTGAAGCGCTGGCGGACGAGATCCTGGGCAGCGCGCGTCACCCGATCCAGATACGTCTGCCGGCTGGTGTACCGTTCCTCGATCGAACTCCGTGTGTCCATCGTCTGCAGTCGTATCTCGCGGGTCTTGCTAAAGGGGACGAATGCTCCAACAAGACCGGCGAGGTACCCCAGCTCACGTAGCTGGGGGCTGGTGATGTTCCAGCCTGTGTGAGTTCCAAGTGGCACCGCCACTTCGGGGATGGGAATCCCGCCCAGCTCGTTTCCGTCCGCGTTCACTTGTGGGACGAGCACTGCATACGGATCTCCGAGCGTCGGCGGCTCCTTGGTAATGATGCGGGCGATGTCGAATTCCTCCCCGTAATGCATTCTCCAGACCCGCGGCATGTATTCGGGAACCGCGAATGTCTGGGTTGTTGGCAGTTGCAGCGCCTCGCGCGGAATCAGCTGTTTCGCCGCCAGGCTCGGATAGCGCGACGCCGGCGGTTCCGCCACATTGCGGATCCAATCGTCCAGGTTCAGGAGCAGCGCGCGAAGGACCCACTTCTGCTCCGCGAAGTTCATGTCATGTCGGAATTTCTGCGCACCCGTGTCGCGAATGGGAGGCAGCGGACCGGAGGAATGTGGTGTGCCGGTCAGGAAGTACAGACGGGACGAGTGATCAAATGGAACATCCTTCCGTCCATCTTCACTCGTGTGCGTCAGCGACCCTGCCCGTGCCCAGTACTCGGTTGATGTGAACGTGTAGAAGATTTTCGGTGTCACGCTGGCAGCCCGTGCGCGAGCGAGCAATCCCACGTCCGTGAATGGTGGCAGATCCACGGGGCGGAGGATCGACAGCACGGAATTGCCGGCCTGGCCGGGTTGGGGGAACCGATGATTGAAGCTTCCACCACCCGCCCCGGCAGACGCGATCATCAGGCCATCGAAGACGCGGCGTCCGCGTTCGTCCTCGTTGAAGCCGTCTCGAACGAACTCGCGGAGAAAGCGCCCCGACTGCGAATAGCCGAACCCGATCACCCGCTGAACGAGCGATAGGTCCTCACGAAGGACCGTCTCACCCGTAGCGCCAAATTTCAGATACGACGCAAAGTCTCGGATGGCCGCCAGGCCCAGCCCGGCAACCGGCGATCCTTCTGCCTGGTAGACAGCTTCATAAAGGCCGGTGTCGAAGCCCGCAGGATAGCGAATCGAACAGCCATCCTGACCGAATTGCCAGCTCTCGCGAGGAAGCATCTGCGGCTTCGCATCGATGCGCGTCCGGAAAGACAACGTGGCATCGGGTTGCTGCGGATCCCGCGCGCAGTAGGCGACGGCAAATCCACTGTAGCGCGGACCTGCGCCCGCTTCGACGTAGCTCGCTCGAACGACTCCTCGCACCGGTACCGATGGTGTTTGAAACGTCAGGCCCTGTTGCGGGTGCACGTCGAATTGCCAGCCCAGGAAGGCCACGGTGAATCCCCGCTCGAGCACGAAACGGTCACCCATATCCCAGGCTTCGGGAGCAAGGGTCCGCTGCCGGGCGTCGCTCATCAACCCGAGCGACTGGTCACGGCCGCGGTTGACCACCTCGAAAAACACGGTGCCTCGTGCGCGTGCGGCCGACTTCGGCAGAAAAAACAGGAGATCGCTGGAAAACTCGACCTTCCCGGTCGCGTTCCGCGGAGCCAGTGCGAGGTCAGCAATGCCTCGGTTGACAGGAGCTGTCGGGTCGACGGCGAAATGCACGCGGCCAATCACGCGCGTGTGAGAGCCAAAGTCATCCCGACGTCGCACATCGATCCGTACGACTTCTGCGGCGGCGGTGGTTGCGAAGAGAAGCAGTACCAGG
The DNA here is from genome assembly GCA_036556585.1 of Vicinamibacterales bacterium. Lineage (GTDB taxonomy): Bacteria > Acidobacteriota > Vicinamibacteria > Vicinamibacterales > JAMQPK01 > DATBJG01. Next base: position 17,513 of record DATBJG010000269.1, on the reverse strand, counting down.
ACTGCTCGGATCACCGCTGCGATCCACATGCGACGGATTGTAGTTGATTGGGCACCTGCTCCGGCAATAACCACGAGGTCAGGCCGCTGTGGTAAGAGGTTGTAGGAACTAGACGGAGATCCCGACCTGGAATGTGGCCGAATAGCCTCCTGTGACATTGCCCGTCGGGGTTACCAGCTCCGATGCGAGGCTGTCCGAAAAATTTCCGGAGCGGTGACCTCGTACCGTCCTCTTCGCGGGTCAATGTCCTCTCGAACGGGGACGGGATCTAAAGCGAGCTGGGATACCTGGTGAGGTACGCCTTGAGGAACTCGTCAAAGACCGGATCGAGTACGGGTAAAGAATGCGGTCGCGCCGGCATATCGGCGCAGATGATACAGTTAACGACATCGTGGTCGATTGCTGAGTCATTCATGAAGAGCAGCAGTTCCAGTCATCCAATGTTTCAGACGACGGCCGCCGCGGTTGTTGTTGCCGCCATGTGCGGCGTCGCGCCTGGCGCGCAGGAATCGGCTGGCCGCCCAGGTACCGAAGCCACTCACTTCATCGAGACACCTAAGGGCTGGGTACACCCGAGAACGTCGTGGGGCGATCCCGATCTTCAGGGAACATGGCCGATCTCCTACGTCGGCAGCGTGCCCCTCGAGCGCTGCGCCGGGTTTGGAGGCCGTCCCAGCAAAACACCCTGTGATCCGAGCATGGCATTTCTGACGGAAGCAGAGTACCAGGCTCGATTGACGACGGCACGGCAACGGGTGGATGGTCACGCCGATGCGATTTCCAAAGGCGAATTCGGCCGCGCGCTCCAGGCCGGCACCGTGGACCCGACATTTCCTCAGCGTCAGACCGCGCTGATCGTGGATCCTCCCAGCGGACGCCTGCCCGAGCTGACCCAAGAAGGGAAGCGACTATCGGCGCTCATGAAAAGCAGTTGGGCACTTCCTGGTGAAACGCAGGCGTGGGACTCGCCGCTCGATTTCGACACGTGGGACCGTTGCATCACGCGCGGCATGCCGTCGTCGATGATGCCGTACCGGTACAACAACGGGGTGCAGATTCTGCAGGCGCCCGGATACGTAATTCTCAACATGGAGATGGTTCACGAAGCGCGGATCATTCCGGTCGATGGGCGCCCGCCACTCTCGCCTGCCATCAAACAGTGGCTTGGCGATTCACGTGGGCGCTGGGAAGGTACGACGCTGGTCATTGAATCCGGAAACTTCCTGCCTGGCGCCTCGGCGACCAATATTGGTGTCATGGGCTCTCCGGAGGGAAACCGCTTTCCAACCAGCGAAGCCATGAAGATTACCGAGCGGTTGACCCGCCTGAATGACGAGATGCTCCTTTACGAAATCAGGACCGATGATCCGGTCGTGGCGACCCGCCCTTGGACCGTGCGATTTCCGTTGAAGCTCGACCCGACGTACCAGTGGTGGGAATATGCGTGCCACGAGGGGAACCGCACGATTGGTGATTACATCAGCGCATCGCGGGCAGAACGAGCGGGCCAGGGCGGGAAGTAGTCAACAACGGGACAACGGCCCGCTTCGGTGTCGGCGTTCGAGGCGACGCGGCTGGGTTCGGTCGATGCGGCTGCCGGTGACAGAGTCTCAACGAAAAACCTGGAGGTGTTTGCCGATCTGCTCGTTCTGCTGGATGCGGACCCGCTAACCGACGTCGCCAATACGAGGCGCGTCTCGGCAGTTGTCGTGGATGGCAAGCTGATCGCCGGCGCGGATCTCCAAAAGACTCGTGGATGCGAGGGTGCGCATTCTACAATGCGGCATGCCCTTCCGTTCAGTCGCCGCGAGAGTTGTCTGCGCACTGGTTTTCGGCCTCCTGATATCGTCGTGCAACTCTGCGCCTCCGGATGCAACCCTTCCAAGAACAGCGGACGGGAAGCCGAATCTCCAGGGGATTTGGCAGGTCAGGAACACGGCGGCCTACGGTCTCGAAGACCACGTCGCACGCCACGGGATGCCGGCCGGCCGCAGCGTCGTCGAGGGTGGCACCATCCCGTATCAGGCCGCGGCAGCCGTGAAGAGACTCGAGAACGCGGCAAATCGGCAAACGGCGGATCCGCTCGAGAACTGCTACATGCCGGGCGTCCCGCGGATCATGTACATGCCGTTTCCATTTTTCATCTACCAGACCCCCGAGCACCTTGCGATCACATTTGAATGGTCGCAGGTGCACCGAACGATCTACACGAATGGTGCTCCGGCGCCCGAAGGGATCGACTTTTGGATGGGAGACTCGCGCGGACGTTGGGAGGGCGACACGCTGGTCGTAGACGTTTTGCACCACAACGATCGCACGTGGTTCGACACGACCGGAACGTTTCACAGTGACGCCCTCCATGTGATCGAGCGCTACACGATGACGGATCCCGACACGATTCAATACGAGGCGACCATCGAAGACCCCAGTGTTTTCACCCGACCGTGGAAGATTTCGATGCCTCTCTACCGGCAGAAAGACCGTGATCGACTTCTCGAGTACCAATGCCAGGCAGAAGCCGAAGAAGCCAACGGCGACTTCGAGCGGGATCCTCGAACCTGGTATCCCGGACCGTCAGCAACGCCCGTCGATATCCCTGCGGAATGGGCTGCCATGAGCTCGCCGAAGTCATTCGAACTGCCTCTGCCGCAGCCGGCGGCGGGACAGGCCCCGCCCACACCACCCCCGATTCGCCGGATGGCAGATGGCAAGCCGGATCTCCAGGGCTACTACATGCCGGATGGCGGAGGTGGCAACTACGGTCTGGGCAAGCACGACGTCGACTTTCTGACGCCGGGCGGCCGCGGCATCATTGTCGATCCGCCCGAGGGAACCTTGCCCGTCCAGCCGTGGGCCAAGGCCGAGATGGAAAATCGCAAGCTGCCGGAGCGGGGCTACGATGACCCCACCGCGCACTGCTTTGTCGCGGGCGTACCGCGGTCGATGTACATCCCTGCCCCACTCCACATTCTTCAGCCTCCAGGTTTTGTCGTCGTGCTGCACGAGCGGATGTCGTGGCGGGCGATTGCGCTGGACGGTCGTCCGCATCTTCCCGACTCGATGCGGCTATGGCAGGGCGACTCTGTGGGACGCTGGGAAGGGGATACGCTCGTTGTCGAGACGACGAATCTGAATGGGAAGGCGTGGCTGAACGAGGTGGGCGAGATCGTCAGTCACGCACAACGTGTGATCGAACGGTTCACGCCGGTCAACGGAGACAGAATCAACTATCAGGCGACGGTGTCTGACCCGTTGGTGTATACGCGGCCATGGACGATTGCCCTGCCACTGAACCGGCAGAAGGACGAGCTGCTCGAGGTGGCGTGTCATGAAGACAATCAGGACCTGCTGCATTTGAAAGAGATTCGGGACGAGGCCCGCAAGAAGGCGAGCCGGTCCAAGTCGACGAGGTAATGATGAGACGAGCGTGCTTTGTTGGAAGCTTGACCGCACTCGTGCTGTGGGCAACGCTGCCGGGCGTTGCGCACCATTCGTTTTCAGCGGAGTACGACGAGAAGAGACCGCTCAAGCTGACTGGCACGGTCAGGGAAATGCGATGGTCGAATCCGCATGCCTGGATTTACCTCGACGTGCGCGGCAAAGACGGTAAGGTTGTGAAATGGGCGTGGGAGACCGGTGGTGCCAACGCGCTCTACCGCCGCGGCTGGCGCAAGGAGGATCTGGTTCCGGGCACCGTCCTTGTCATTGACGGCTTCCAGGCACGCAATGGCACGCCAACCGCGAATGCCACGAGCATCACGTTTCAGGATGGCAGACAGCTGTTTGCCGGCTCCTCGAACCAAAATGCTCCGGGCAATGCGGCCTCCAAGTAGGCCTCGCGAGGCACAGATTCTGGAATGCGTGGCGTGTCAGCATGCTGTCATCGTCTCGTGATCAAATCTTTCTGCTGTCGTACGCCCAGTGCAGGACGGCCTGTCGTTGCCTTCGCCGGCACTCCCTGTCGCCTTTCTCACAGTGCTTCTGAATCGCGACCACGTGTCTAGCAATCGCTCTCCAGCGGCGAATCTGTCGGCTATCGTCCGCAGTTCTTCGGCCCATGTAGTACCGGCAGTACCACTGGAACCACCCTCGTGGATCCTGAGGTCGAATCCAGCCGTTCCTTCTCCACACCGCGAGAGACTGCGAGGCGTTGACGCCGAAACAGTTGAGATGGGCATCGTGACGATCGGCGCACAGCTTGGCGCCGACGAACCAGGCGGCCGGGAATTCGCGGCGGCAATCGGTCATGTACTTGCCTCCGAATACGCCCAGCCGCAGCATTTGTCTCGGGGTGAGGTCGGGACGGAACGTTGGTGCGAAGTTCCGGCCGATGGGTTCGGTTCGGTAGTACACGTACCCATGCTGCATCTTGTCATGAACCACGACCTTGCGCTTCATGAACTCGTCGTTGGGTCGGCGCACGCACGGGCGCGCTCGAGGAGCAGTGCGCGCTCGCGTGCATTTCGAGTGAGCGAGGCGGCACGCTCGAATTCGGGTCCAGCCTCGTCAAAGCGTCCCAACCTGGTGAGGAGATCGCCACGCACACTCGGCAGCAGATGGTAATGCTTGAGCGAAGGGTCCGTTTTCAAGGCATCGACCAGTGCGAGGCCCGCTTCGGGGCCGACAGCCATCGCCACCGCCACTGCGCGGTTCAGCTCCACCACTGGCGACGGTGTCACCTGGGCGAGCTCGGCGTATAACGCGGCAATGCGGGGCCAGTCGGTCTCCGACGGCGTCAACGCGCGCGCGTGACAGGCGGCAATTTCGGCTTCCAGTACGAAAGGCCCAGCGGGTCTTCCAGGTTCCCTCGCCCGTCCCAACGCCGCAAGTCCACGACGGATCAGCAGCTGATCCCACAGCGATCGGTTCTGATCGAGCAGCCTGATGACCTCCCCCGAAGGACCCACGCGCGCCCGAGTGCGCGATGTCTGAATTTCCATGAGGGCGACCAGACCGTGAACCTCGGATTCTTCTGGTACGAGCTCGGCAAGGATGCGCCCAAGACGCAACGCGTCTTCGCAAAGGGCAGGTCGCATCCAGTCGCTCCCGGTCGTTGCCGTATACCCCTCGTTGAAGATGAGGTAGATGACTTCCAGCACCGACGACAGCCGGGCCGCGCGGTCGGCCCCGCGCGGAACCTCGAACGGTACGCGTGTTTCCGCGAGCGTCTTCTTCGCTCGAACGATCCGCTGCGCAACGGTCGGCTCCGACACGAGAAAAGCGCGCGCGATCTCCTCGGTGGTCAAACCACCGAGCAGGCGAAGGGTGAGCGCGACGCGAGCTTCCGCCGGCAGAACCGGATGGCAGGCCGTGAACACGAGACGCAACAGGTCGTCACCGACGTCATCATCGAGCGCCGCGTCGAGATCGGGGCCCGCGGCATTCTGCTCGGCCTCGAGTTCATATCCGATTTGTTCGTGTTTTCGCTCGAGCAGCTTGTTACGGCGGAAGGTGTCGATGGCTCGATGCTTGGCCGCGGCCATCAGCCATGCACCCGGGTTGCGCGGTACACCAGACTCCGGCCACTGTTCGAGCGCTGCGACAAGCGCATCCTGTGCGAGATCTTCGGCGAGACCAACGTCGCGCACGATTCGAACGAGACCGGCAATGAGTCTGGGAGATTCGATTCGCCAGACCGCGTCGATCGTGCGATGTATGTCGGTAACCGTCACAGACTACCGATCACACCATCTTCACACCCTCCATGCAAGGCAGAGAGTGCTAACCGCCGGCCATGGCGCCAACCACCAGAAAGGGCTCAGCGCCGGTGGCGACCGCCTGGGGCACCGGGGTATCGGGCAGCTCGTGGGAGAGATCTTCCTGGCAGGCGAAAAACCGCAAGAAGGGACGCCGCTTTTGAGTCACATGATCCCGAATCGTGCCCTGCAGTACCGGATAGCGTGCCTCGAGCGCGTCGAGAATCGAGCGTTGCGTCACTTCGCCTGCAACGTCGAGCGTCACCTCATCGTTGACGTGCGCCAGCGTTCGCAGGTGCGCCGGGAGCACAATCCTGATCATGACAGCGTTTGAACCTCCACGGACACCACGGCAGGAAGATCCCTGACGATGGGAGTCCAGCTGTCGCCGGCGTCGGGCGACGCGTACACCTGGCCGCCTGTCGTGCCGAAGTACACGCCACACGGGTCGAGCGAATCCACCGCCATGGCATCACGCAAAACGTTCACGTAGCAGTCACGCTGTGGCAAGCCGTTGGTCAACGGTTCCCACGCGTTGCCTCCTGAGCGGCTGCGGAACACTCGCAGCTTTCCATCCGGCGGAAAATGCTCCGAGTCGCTCTTGATGGGAACGACATAAATCGTGTTCGGCTCGTGAGTATGCACATCGATCACAAAGCCGAAGTCCGTCGGAAGGTTCCCGCTCACTTCATGCCAGTTCGCTCCGGCATCGTCGCTGCGCATCACGTCCCAATGCTTTTGCATGAAGAGCACGTTAGGCCGCGACCGATGCATGGCAAGCCGATGAACACAGTGGCCGACCTCGGCATTTGGATCGGGAATGCCCTCTGACTTCAGGCCGCGGTTGATCGGTTGCCACGTCTTCCCGCCATCGTCAGTCCTGAAAGCACCGGCGGCCGAAATCGCAATGAACATCCGTTGAGCATTGGTCGGGTCCAGGAGAATCGTGTGGAGACAGAGCCCGCCGGCTCCGGGCGACCAGTGGGGGCCCGAGCCGTGACCGCGCAGTCCCGCCAGCTCGTGCCACGATTGACCGCCATCGGTGGTGCGAAACATGGCGGCGTCCTCGATTCCGGCATACACCGTCTCCGGATCCGTCAGCGACGGCTCGAGATGCCAGACTCGCTTGAATTCCCACGGATGCGGTGTCCCGTCGTACCACTGGTGCGTTCCGGGCACGCCGTCGTAGGTGAACTTGTTGCCGACGGCCTCCCACGTCTTTCCGCCGTCATTCGAGCGCTGGATGAGTTGACCAAACCATCCGGTCGACTGCGACGCAAACACACGGTTCGGGTCGGCGGGCGATCCTTTCATGTGATAGATCTCCCACCCGGCAAAGTGCGGGCCGCTCACATCCCATTGACTGCGCTTGCCATCCGCCGTCAGGATGAACGCGCCTTTACGTGTCCCCACCAGAACCCGTACCTTGCTCATTCGTCACCCCTTCCCGATGTCATGCTCTCACTATTGTCGATCGGGTCCGAACGAGATCGACAGGCCCTGTTACAAAATTTGAAGGGGCGCATCCTTCCCGTGTACGTGTATCCTCGATAGACAACCATCGTCTGAGCCGGCAAGCGTTACCAGGGCCCCCGATGATTTATCTCAAAAGCATTCTGGCGGGGATTGCAGCGGTTCTGCTGCTCGTCGTGCTTTTGATCGCTGCGATTGTGGTGTTCGTTCTCGTGGCGCAGATGGGGACTGGGTCTGGTGGAATTGGTGCCGTGTCCGCCGGCCTTCCTCCGCTGGTGTTCGCCCTGCTCCTGGTTCTCGCCTTTGCGGGTGGCTTTTACTGGGAATTTCGCAGAGCATCGAGACGAGCCGCCAAGGCGATAGGCACAGTGGTGGTCTTCGCATGCCTGTTGAGCTACTCGACCGGTGTTCAGGCGCAGTCACTCGAAGTGATGCCCTTCGGCGGATATCGTTTTGGTGGCGAGTTCTTTGAAGTCGTGACGGGCCGCTCGGTCGATGCTGATGGGGCACCGGCTGTCGGGATCGTCTTCGATGTGCCGCTCTCGGGCGGCATGCAGGTCGAAGGTCTGTTCACACGACAACGAGCACACGTTTCGCTTCCAACGCGGCCATTTGGGTCTCCACCGCGCTCGCGCATTACAGTCGACCACTGGCAGGGCGGCGGCCTGCAGGAGTTCAGCGGTGGGCGGGTACGGCCGTTTCTGACTGGATTGCTCGGCTTGACACGTTACGCGGACGAAAGCGCCAGCGAGGTTCGCTTCACAGTAGGTGCCGGCGGTGGCGTCAAGCTGTTTCCGTTGCCCCATCTTGGCTTTCGACTGGAGAGCCGCCTTTTTGCAACTTTCCTGGATGCCGATGGTCGTTTCGTGGCGTGTGCTCCGGGGACCTGTCTCGTCGCCATCGATACTGATGTTGCCTGGCAGACGGAATTTACCGCGGGCGTGATCGTGCGATTCCGGTGATGAACCATTGTCGCGCGGAACTATGCAGAACTATGAGGACTGCGCTTTTGCGTGGCGATAGGACTCGGCCACAATATCCTTCAACACCCGCAGGTCCACGTCTTCCAGCTTCTTGATATAGAGACACCCCTGGCCGGTCTTGAACTTGCCGAGCTTCTTCATCAGCGAGTCGTATCGCGTGAGCGGCGGCATCAAGTACAAGGTGAGAGCCTGGCTGCGTGGTGAGAAGCCGATCATGCAGATGTCGCCTTCGCGGCCGCTCTCGTACTTGTAGTGGTACTGATCAAATCCAACAATGCTCGACCCCCACATGCGTGGAGCCTTGCCGGTGACGGATTTCATCAACTTGAGGACCGCGAGCGCGTCTTCTCTCCGCCTGGCGTTTCCGACCTGGTTGAGAAACTTTTCGACGCTGTTCTTGTTCACCTTTGTCTTGAGGTCGGCCATGATAGTTGTCAGTTGTCAGTTATCAGTCTTCAGTTATCCGGCGTGAACGGGACTGACTACTTTAGAACTGATAACCGGTAACTGAAAACTGAAAACTGACAACTGCTGGAGGCCTATGCGCACGCGGTCGACCCCCTTCATCCTTGCCGGCTTGAGCGTTTGTATTCTGTCGAGCGCGTGTGCCGCGCGGTCGACCGGGCCGCAATCGACCAGGCCTGCGTCGAATGCCTCGCCAGGAGAGGTCGCAACGTTTCGTGACGCTCACGAGGGACTGAATGGCGTGTTGTGGATGCAAACAGCCGCTGAGTACTGGGCGCTCGCCTCAGCCGCGTACCGGCATGCGCAGATCGCCCTCGAAGACTCACTCAAGGACACGTCCCGGACGGCCAGCCTCGAGCAAGGATCCGGTTACGAAGGGCGTCCGGGAGCGGTGATTCTCGACCTCGACGAAACAGTCCTGGACAACGCCCCACTCCAGGCGCAGTTGGTGCTGGAGGGAACCCTCTATCTGCCAGCGACCTGGGAGGCCTGGGTCGACAAGGTGGCAGCCGGTCTGGTGCCGGGATCGAAAGACTTCATCACGTTTGCTGCGAGCAAAGGTGTCAGGACGTTTTTTGTGACCAATCGGACCGCGTCCGAGCAGGAAAAGACGCTCGCGAACTTAGCGGCTCTTGGAATACCTGCATCGGACGACACTGTGCTGTGTGTGGGTGAGAACGGCTGGACATCGGACAAGACGGTTCGCCGCGCGCTCGTTGCCAAGACCTACAGAATTCTCCTTCTCGTTGGCGATGACATGAACGATTTCGTCTCAACCGCCAACCTGTCGCCCGCGCAGCGAATCGGGCTTGCCGAGAAACATGCCAGCCGTTGGGCCAGAGATTGGATTCTCCTACCGAATCCGCTGTACGGCAGCTGGGAACGCGCGCTGTACCCAGGTTTGACCGACGAGCGTGAGATCCTTGCGCGAAAGCGCAGCCTGGTAAAGGGATTCAGATGACGGTCACGACACCTTGTCCAATCCCTCGGTCAATTCGATGGACGTCCCCCACGGATCGGTAATCACCGCCGTTCCGATGTTGTTCAGCTCGGGGGCTTTCCGATACGGCTGAATCAGGGTGATGCCTTTGGCTTCCAGTCGCTGGCAGAACTCTTCGAGGTTCTTCACCTCGAACCCGACGTGATCGACCGCGCGACCCTTGGTGCCAACAAGGTTGTCCTCGAGCTCCCACCGAAAGAAGTTCAGCATGTAACCCACACCGGGGAGATCCGCGCCAATGAAGAAATCGGTCTGACCGGGGCGCAGTGTCGCGTCGAAGACCTTCATATACCACTGCTGCATCTCGACGTACTGTTTGTTGACGAAGTGCACGTGGTGATGGGTGATTGGCGGAGCGTTCGATTCACTGCTCGTGACGAGCTCCACTTTCACGCCATCGGGGCCGACGAGATAGGAGAACTTTCCATACACTGCCGATCCCCCGGCCGCGGGCACCGGAGGTGCCTGTCCTGCGAGCTCTCGACCAACGGTGAGCTTGTATCCGTTTGCAACGACCTTCGCGGTCGTCTCTGGCACGTTCGGTACGGCAAATCCAATGTGATCGAAGGTCGTGCCTCTCGTCCCGCCAGTCGGCGGTTGAACGCGCAGGAAGAGCAGGACGTCTGGAAACTTGATCACATCGGCATTGCCAAACTTCATTGCGGTCCCACCAAGGGAGTCAACCCAGAACTTCTTGTGCTCGTCCACGCTTGTCACGTTCAAGTGATAGTGGCCCACGATGACGGGGGCCTTCTTGTTGAGAAGCTGTGCAGACGGCGACCCGATCGGGGCAAGGAGCAAGACGAACACACTGAACGTGAAAAAACGTTTCATGATGACCTCTGTGGGAGGGGCGGGGCAGCCTGCTCCGACCGGACGCGTCTGGGCAGCACTGTATCACGTCAACAGAATCGTGACGCGTTACAATCACGCTGGTCGGTCCATGAACTGTCCCAACTGCCGCGGCGCCATGCAGTCGGAGTCGCTTGCCGCTCATCTCGGCACCCCGATAACGGTCGACCTGTGTCTTCCCTGTCAGGTGTTCTGGTTCGACACGCGAGAGAGCCTGAAGCTTTCACCTGGAGCGGTCCTGAAGCTGTTTCGCATCATGGGCGATCAAGCAATGGCTTCCCGCACGCCCGCCGCCGACACCGCTTTCTGCCCGCGATGCAACACGCGCCTGCTGGCAACCCACGATCAGCAGCGGAACACGCGCTTCAAGTACCTGCGTTGTCCGCGCGAACACGGTCGTCTCATTACGTTCGTCGATTTCCTGCGTGAGAAGGACTTCATCCGGCCCCTCTCGCCTCAACAGATCGAAGAGCTGCGCCAGCATGTCCAGGTGATCAACTGTTCGAACTGCGGAGCCCCCATCGATCTCGCCAAGGCCTCGTCGTGCGGGCATTGCGGGTCGCCGCTGTCAATGCTGGATGTCAAGCAGGCCGGTGCGCTCGTGGCCGAGCTGCGCGAGTCGGAGCAGCCGACGCGGACGATCGACCCCGCCTTGCCGCTCGAGCTCGAACGCGCACGCCGTGAAGTCGAGGCGGCGTTTGCTTCATTCGAGCGCGGACCTGGCTGGTTTGGCGAAGTCTCCCGAGGCGGGCTCTTGAACGCGAGCCTGAGCTCGCTCGCGCGATGGTTGAGCAGGAAGCTGTAGCGCGCTTTCAGGCCTGAGGGTCTTTAGTTGTTCGCATTGAACAACACCACGAGAATCAGCACGACGAGGATCAACAGCGTGATCTTGATCCAGCTCCACGGCCGTGAGCCGGCAATCGTGCCGGTGACACCGTTGACAACCACCTGATAGGTTTTCCTGCCGTACACATACGACATCAACCATACGGGCGCGAGCACGTGCTTGAACGTCTGGTCGTAGAACGTGGCGTCCACGACGAGATTGCGGTGTGTGTCGCCCGGGATCTGTTGTACGCACAGTTGACGCAGTGCGGCGTCCATCTGGTGTCGGGATCGCTCTGCCGCGGCGACCAGATCGATTTGGTACCGTTCAACGGTCCAGCCCGCAAGGTAGCCAGGATCAAACGGCACCAGAGTCGAGGTGGGAAACGGCTCGATTCCCCGGAGCTTGCCGGCATCAACGCCCACCGACGCGCACACCAATTCGTCGTCGAAGACGTGTGACAGCTGCCCGGAAACCGGCGTCCAGTTGATTTTGGTCACACGCCGATTGTTTTCGCGGACGTAGTAATAGCGCCCGGACTCGGCTCTCCATCGGGCGTCGGCCTTTGCATCGAACGTCCAGTACGGAAGGTAAATGCCTTTGACGGTGTCAGTGAGCGCTCTGGCGCTGAAGGCATTCGGAGCCAGCCATTGCCGTCTGTACCAGGAACGGATCAGCTCGCGCGCCTGCGTTTCGGAGATCTTGAGCGGCAAGAGAGACTCCGGGCGAAACGCATCCTTGACCTGTTCGTAGGGAACGAGCGCCGTCGAGCCGCAGAAATCGCAGCGCCGCCCGATTTCGTCGGCGTCGAATACGGAAATCGCCTGACAACTCTGACAGCGAACGGAGGTCTTCGCCGCCTGCCATCCACGGGCCGAGTCCGGAATACCGCGCAGGGCTGCGACAAGATCGTGTTCGACGATGACCGTGTCCGCGCCACGGGTCTGCAGTGTGGCCGGGGACTCGGTGCCGCAGAAGGGACACACCAAGGCCTGCTTTGCCGGATTCCAGATCGCCTCGGCGCCGCAGGCAGGGCAGTGGAACTTCTGGCGTGCAGAGGCAACCGGATCGCTCGATCCGTCGGCCGCAGGTGGTTGCGGATCGGTCACGGCGATCCGACGCTACTTGAGGAACTCGGCCAGGGCCGTCCTGGTGATGCGCCACTGAGTGCCGATGCGTTTCCCCTTCAGGTCGCCGGCCTCGAGGCTCGCAACGACGTCGGCTTCAGACACGCCCAGTGCTTTCGCAGCATCTCCAGGGCCGATCGTCTCGGGAATTCCGGCCCCGACAGGCGGCGTTCCTTGGGAGGTGATCCCGCCAGGCTGATTCATCATCTGTTGAGCCATCGTCATTCCGACCGCCATCTCGGCACCTACCCCGGCCGCACCAGGACCACCTTTCTCGAACCCCTGCGCCATCTGGTACTTGACGTAGTCGTTCAGATTCCCGACGGCCGCCATGCTGGCGCGCTTGTCTATGGCCTGTTCGACTTCGGGCGGCACCGAGACGTTTTCGAGCACGAAGGTCGCCATCTCGAGGCCGTACTTGTCTTTCAAAACCGGATTGACCAGCGGCAGCAGCGCTTCGCCAAGCTCGCTGTAACGCGTGGCGACGTCGAGTACTGGCACCTTGCTGGTCGCCAGAGCTTCGCTGAAGACGCTGACAAGGCGCGAGCGCATCACGTCGGCAAATTCATCGAGTCGGAAATGATGATCGGTGCCGGCAACCTCTTTGAGAAACTTCGGTGGATCGACAATGCGGAAATCGTACGTTCCAAAGGCGCGGACGCGAACGATGCCGAAATCCTGGTCGCGAACCATCACCGGATTGGATGTGCCCCATTTGTTTCCGGTGAAGAGCCGCGTCGTCAGGTAATACACGTCGGCTTTGAACGGTGACTCGAAGCCATACTTCCATCCCTTGAGCCTCGAGAGCACGGGAATGTTGTCGGTTGTCAGCGAGTGTTTGCCGGGACCGAACAGGTCACCGTACTGACCCAGGTAGACAAACTGCACACACTGCGACTCGCGCACGATAAGCTGGGCGCCACGTTTGATTTCCTTATCGTCATCCGGAAATCGGTACGAGAGCGTGTCGCGCGAGTCGTCGGTCCATTCAATGATCTCGATGAACTGGCTGCGGATGAAATCAGTCAGCGCCATTGGTCACCCCTTTCGACAAGCTAAGCATCCATCTCGGCTTTGGGCTCTCGGCTTTCGGCTCTCGAGGCTTTTGATGTAGCCAAAGCCTAAACTAAACTAAAGCCTAACCCAAACTCTGGAGAGCCTTGAGTCTAGAGCCGAAAGCCGAAAGCCGAGAACCGAGTCTGATGCGATTGACCCGAGCGTTGATAGCGTTTGCCGTTGTCATGGCGTTGGCATCGTCGGTTCCTGCACAGTGGCCTCCCTATCCGACTGCCGGGATCCCGCGAACCGCCGACGGCAAGCCCAATCTTACGGCGCCGACGCCACGAACCGCAGAGGGCAAGCCTGATCTGTCGGGTATCTGGAATTACGCTGGCATCCTCGGGTTCCGAGGTCGACCGCCAGATCCACCTCCCGGCACGCCACCCGAGGCGACCTTCTGGAACATCGAAGCCGGATTCAAGGAGGGTCTGCCATTCCGGCCCTGGGCCGCGGAGCTTCGCAAGCAGCGCATGGCGGTCGAGAGCAAGGACAATCCTGACGCGGCGTGCCTGCCGCTCGGGCATATGCAGCTGCACACTCACTCGCAGCCGCGGAAGATCATCCAGACCAAAGATCTCATTATCATCCTGTACGAGGCCAATGCGGGGATTCGCCAGATTTTCATGGATGGCCGTGTCGCACCCAATAACGACCCACAGCCCTGGTGGTTCGGGTACGCACGAGGCTGGTGGGAAGGTGACGAACTCGTCGTGGAAACCACCGATTTCAGGGATGACGGGTGGCTCGACGTCAATGGTGCCCCGCTCACGTCCGAAGGAAAGATTATCGAACGGTTCCGGCGGCCGAACCTGGGCCGACTGGAGATTGACGTGACGATTGACGATCCAAAGGCCTACACCCGGCCGTGGACGGTCAGGGTGAACCAACGTCTCCTGGCGGACACCGACCTCATCGAGTTTGTCTGTCTCGAAAATGAAAAGTTCAGCAGCCGTTTCAAAAAGTAGGCCCTGTTGAAGGGTTAGAATCGACCGTATGAAGCGCTGGATGTTCGCGTTGGTTACGGCACTAGCCACCAGCACCGTAGCCATGCCTGCCCATCACTCCATTTCAAGTGTCTACGACGGCAGTAGACGAGTGACGATTGAGGGCATCGTCTCGGAATTCCAACTCATCAATCCACATCCGTTTCTGTTCGTGGAGGTCGCCAACGCCAAGGGGCAGACCGACCGATGGCGGCTCGAAATGGACAACCGCTTCGAGCTGGTTGCCATCGGGGTGACAGCCCACACCTTCAAAGCTGGCGACCGTGTTGTCGTAACCGGCAGCCTCGCCCGAGCACAGGCGCACGGCCTGTACATTCGCCGGCTCGACCGTCCAGCGGACGGGTTCTGGTACGAGCAGGTGGGTTTCAGCCCGCATATTGGCACGACCCGCTGAAAGAACGCCATACGCCGGCTAAGGCGTCGTAGACTAGATCTCGTGGCGGACCTCGATGATTTCGACCTGAATCCTCAGTCCAGAGGATCTTTAGGGCCCTCGCGATCGAACCGTGCGCTTTGGGCGATCGTGATTGTCGTCCTGATTGCCGTTGCCGGAGGTGTCGGGTACTTCCTGTTGAGGCGCCAGACGCCCCAGGCACCTGTCACAGAAAAAACGGCGCCAGCGCCCGTTGCGCAAACCCCGAAGAGCAGCGGGCTCACCGGTGACAACATCGCGCTGCCGCCTCTTCCCGAGTCCGACCCTATCGTCCGGGAACTCGTGAGCAAACTGTCGTCTCATCCAACGGTCCTGGCATGGTTGGCCACCAAAGGGCTGATCGCCAACTTTACGGTCGTCACCCACAACATCTCGGAGGGTCGAGCACCCGTCGCTCACCTGAAAGGGTTGGGGCCCAAGGGTCCCTTCCGCACCAGAGGATCCGGCGGGACCGTTTCGGTAGATCCTCGAAGCTATGATCGTTATAACGGGTATGGCGATGCGATTGGAGCGCTCGACGCAACCGGGACAGCCCGGTTGTACCTCACGCTCAAGCCGCGGATTCTCGACGCGTATGGCGACTTAGGGTATCGGGGCGGTGATTTCGATCGTGTTCTCGAAAAGGCGATTGGGGAACTGCTCGACGTCCCGGTGATCGAAGGCGATATCCCGCTGCGACAGAAAGTGATCTCCTACGCGTACGTCGACGAGAAACTCGAATCTCTGTCGCCAGCCCAGAAGCATCTGATGCGGATGGGACCACGGAACGTGCGAATCGTTCAGGCCAAGCTTCGTGAGATTGCCGCGCTGCTGAATCTCCAACCCGAGTAGGCCGGCCCTCATCTTTCGACGCTGCTTTACACAAGTTTCTCGAGCCGCTCGAGCGGTCGGCGCAACGACCGTTGGCTCTTCCGCATCCCGGCCCACAGGTCGCCGACGCTCGCGATTCGCTCGGCCATTGTCCGCAGCGTAAAGGTCTGCGGAGCCACCTCGCCGCGTTCGAGCTCTTCCCACGCGCACGGCGCGGAGACCGGTGCGCCAGGCTTCGCGCGCACGGCATACGCGGCGGCGAACGTGGCGCTGTAGCCGTTGCGTCCGGTATCCACCAGGATCCGTCCGCCGCGGTCCGCCTTGCTGAACTCCTGTGTCAGACGTTGTGGATCGCGTGCGACGAGCAAAGTCCCCACGGCGTGGGCAAATCCTGAGACCGCATCGAACCCTGCTTTGCCGTCGAGTGGCACGGCGATATGGAATCCTTTGGAACCCGACGTCTTCACCCAGCTCGGCAGCCCCAGTTCATCGAGCAGACGACGAAGGGCAAGCGCGGCTGCGCGCAGCACGTGTTCGTCCATTTGAGACGGGTCAAGGTCAAATACGCAGATATCAGGATGGTACAGATCAGGTGCTCGAGACGTCCACACGTGCGGCGTGATGCAGTTCTGGTTGACGAGCCACAGAAGCGATCGAGTATCGGTCACCAGTGGATGGTGAACCGTTCCGCCATGCTTCGGCACCTCAGTCCGCTGCAGCCAGGCCGGGAACCCTTTGGACACGTCCTTGTGAAAAAACCCTTTGGTTCCGATACCGGCGGGGTAGCGCTCCATCGTGACAGGACGTCGGCGGATGTGCGGCACCATGATCCGTGCGACGGTCCTGTAGTAAGTCGCGAGCTCACCCTTGGTAATGCCGTCTTCCGGGAACAGCACCTTCTCCGGGTGCGTGATCATTCTTTCGTGATCTCGTGTGGCGACTTGTCGAGGCGAACGCCCAGCAGTCGCGGATGTCGAAGTTTACCGTGCACGGTCCATTCGATGAACGCCACCTGAACCACGACTTCGGGGCGAGTCCAGTGTGCCCCGCTGCGCGGCAGCCCAGTGCCTTTGGTAAACGGGGGCGTTGCGATCTCGAGCTGATCCAGGCGCGCACGCAACTCGAGCAGGAGCTTCGTGTCGAAGCCCGTGCCGACTTTTCCCGCAAAGACGAGGTCTTTGCCTTCGAAATATCCCACAAGCAGGGCGCCAAGCCCCACGCGACTGCGGCGTGGATCCGTAAACCCACCAACCACCAGCTCCTGGGTCGCTTCGCACTTCATCTTGAGCCAGTGTGGGGAACGACGATGCTCGTACGGCGAGTCGCGTCGCTTGGCGATGACGCCCTCCCAGCCTTCGCGGGCGGCACGCTCCCAGGGTGCCGGATCGTCGAGAGAATTGACACGTTCAAGAGGCGATCGCAGCGGCAGGCCGTCCAACAGGATGCGACGCTCGTCGAGCGGAAGCGGCGTCACGTCGCGTCCCTCGAGCCACAGGATGTCGAAGACGTGGTACGAAGGGCCTGTCCTGAGCGCAGTCGCAGGGCCCCACACTCCCAGGGCCTCGCCGTCCAGAATCACGTCGTGGACCGGCAGGCTGGCAATGGCGTCGGCAACCGCTGGGTACGAGTCGTTGAGTGAAAGCTGGTTGCGTGACAGCAGACGAACGTCACGCCCGTGTTTGAACGCGAGCAGCCTGATGCCGTCGAGCTTGCGCTCGAACGTCCATTGCGGTCCTGTGAAGCGCTCCTGAGTAAGCGTGGCCGCCATGGGTTCCATCCATTCGG
>DATBJG010000268.1:0-5996 GCA_036556585.1 Vicinamibacterales bacterium | reverse complement strand
CCGACGAGGATAACGACGGAACTGAGGACGGACTCGTCACTGCCGACGGCGGAGGCGTACTCCAACGGGCAGGCGCAGTCGTCAACTTCAAGAACACCATCATCGCCGGTAACTTCGACGGTGGTGCGACTTCACACCCTGACTGTTCCGGTACGCTCAACTCCCAGGGGCACAACCTTGTGAGCAACACCGCAGGCTGCTCTTTCGACAGCGGGACGGGCGACCTGACTGGATTCCCTCCTGAGCTCGGTCCCCTTACGAATTACGGTGGCCCCACTGAAACTCATGCGCTGCTGCCTCTGAGCCCCGCGATCGATGCCGGCAACCCCGGCATGCCAGGCACGGGAGGAGAGACGTGCCTGGCCGACGATCAGCGTCGCGTCGCGCGACCGTTGGATGGCAACGGCAACAGCACCGCTGAGTGCGACATCGGGGCCTACGAGGCTGATGAGGCTGACCCAGTGATCGACACCGACCTCGATGGCGTATCGGATGCGGAGGACAATTGTCCCACCACACCCAACCCGGATCAGTCCGATAGCGATAACGACGGCGTGGGAAATGCCTGCGAGACACCTGTCGATTTGCGCGCGATCAAGTTGTCCTCTTTCTTGATCAGGCGAGGCGCAAGGCTTACCTATGCCATTGGCGTCGTGAACTTGGGTCCCACCGCCGTGACGGGCGTCACCGCCACCGATGCGCTCCCGCCCGGCACGACGTTCGTGAGAGCACGGACCAATCTCGGAAGTTGCACACAAGCGGCATCGATTGTGACTTGCGATGTGGGAACGCTCCCGCGGAATCGTACGGCCAGCATTTTGATCGATGTGACTGTCACCGCCGCGCGAGGCACAGTCCTTCAGAACACAGTGGTCGTCAGCTCGGACATTCCGGATCCGAGGCCGGGGAACAACTCAGCGACAGCGAGGACCCGAGTCTGGTAGAAAATCCATATAGACCCTGGGCAGCCTTTCGGCTGCCCGGGATTCTTGTACTCATCCCTTCAATCCAGCGCACTTCCACGTCGAACTATGGTTCCAGAAAGAGCCATAGCGGACGCGACCTGTGGTAGTGTCTGAATCGTGGTCAACTCGCTTGCGGTGGCGGTTCTTGCACTTGTCCTTGTGGTGTCGAACGTGCCGGCATCGGCACAGGTGCTCCTAGGTGGAAACTGGGTTCCGTATCGGACTCACGAAGACGAACAGGACCGAGGGCCGGGCCCCGATCTTGGTGACTATCTTGGCATCCCCATCAACACGTCGGCGCGCCTCTTTGCCGAGAGCTGGGATGCGTCACGTCTTACGCTGCGCGAGCATCAATGTCGCGTGCACGTCGCGCCCTACATCTTCCGCGGCCCGCTGAACCTGCGAATCTGGGAGGAGAAGGATCCGGAAACGCAGCAGGTGGTCGCCATCAAGAACTACATCAGCACCTACGAGCAGACGCGGACCATCTGGATGGACGGCCGCCCACATCCCTCAGCGTATGCGCCACACACGTTCATGGGTTTTTCGACGGGCCGTTGGGTCGGCAACACGCTGGTCGTGACCACGACCCACCTGAAGCAGGGCTGGCTCAGACGCAACGGGGTTCCCGAGAGCGATCTGACCACGATGGTCGAGTATTTCGTGCGGCACGACAAGCTGCTGACCCATGTGGCCATCATTTCCGATCCCGTCTATCTGGCGGAGCCCATGATCCGGACGACCGACTTCAACCTCGCATCAGAAGACAACGCCACCTGGCTCTGGCCCTGCGAGTACGTCGATGAGATTACGGGCCGGTCCAAGGATGAGGTTCCGCACTATTTACCTGGTGAGAATCCTTTCCTGGCAGAATTTGTCGAACGTACAGGGGTGCCCCCGGCGGCAGTCAGTGGCGGCCCCGAGACGATCTATCCCGAATACCGGACACGCTTGCAGGGCGGTGCGACCGCGAGTACTGCAGCAGGGCCCCGAGTTTCCCGGGCTCCGAGCCTCGACACCGGCGATCTCGAGGTCCTTCCGATCCAGAAGAACGTCTACCTGCTCGCTGGCGGCGGTGGAAACGTGATTGTGCAGGTGGGCCCATCGGGGTCGATCATGGTCGACTCCAAATCCGGACCGCTGACCGAAAAGATGCTCGCCGAAATCAGGAAGCTGTCACCCTCGACCAAACCCGTGCGGTACGTGCTCAATACGAGTGCCGATGCGGACCATGTCGGTGGGAATGAAAAGCTTGCCGAGGTGCTGGGCTCCTCCGCACATTGGGAGATCGTCAACACACCCGGCGCCACGCAAACGGGGGTCAAGATTGTCAGCCACGACAAGGTGCTCGAACGCATGAGCCAGTTGCCCGTCACCGCCAGGCCGACGGAGACGTTCATCGGACGTGAGAAGGAGTTCTACTTCAATGGCGAACCGGTGTTCGTGTATCACGTGCCGGCTGCCCACACCGACGGTGACAGCATCGTGTTCTTCCGTCAGTCTGATGTCGTTGCCACCGGTGACATCCTGCGGACGGACAGCTATCCCGTCATCGATCTCGAGAGAGGTGGAAGCGTCCAGGGAATCATCGACGGGCTCAACCTCGTGCTCGATCTTGCCGTGCCGGCGCACCATGAAGAAGGTGGCACGTTCATCGTACCGGGCCACGGCCGGATCTGCGACGAGTTCGACGTGCTCGAATACCGGGATATGGTGACCATCGTCCGGGATCGGATCCAGGCGATGATCAAGAAAGGCCTGACGCTCCAGCAGGTGAAGGCTGCCAGACCCACGCTCGACTACGACCCGCGCTATGGCGCAACGACCGGGGGTTGGACGACGGAGATGTTCGTGGAGGCCGTGTATCGAAGTCTGACCAAATAATGGGGTCAGACCCCATTAATCCTTTTCCTTTGTCAGGGTGTCGAACCTGGTCGTGGTGCGTTCCAGGAACCCGTCAGTTCCTTCCCGCACGAGAAACATGGCAGCAAGATTCAGGCGCTCGGCAAGCGCCAGGCCGTCGTGGGGCCCAAGAACCATCAGGGCGGTGGCAAACGCATCGGCCCTCACCGACAGACGGTCCATCACCGTGACCGAGGCGAGGTGGCTGCCGATTGGCCGACCTGTGCGCGGGTCGAGGATATGCGTCGCCTGAACGCCGTCGATCTCGACAACGTTTCGATAGTCACCGGATGTGGCAATTGCTGCATCCGATAGCCGCACGATGCGCTCGCCAATCTGGCCGGCCTCGTCGGGCCGTTCGATGGCAACCTGCCATCGCTCGCCCTTCTCGTTACGCCCCTGCACCCGGAGCTCGCTCGCGACGTCGACCAGGAAATCCTTGATACCCCGGTCGACCAGGCGGGTTGAAAGTCGGTCCACGGCATAGCCCGGCGCCAGCGCCGAGAAATCGCACGCAACCTCTGGCCGCCTCTTTCGCACGGTCATCGCTGCTTCGTCCAGTTCGAGCAGGTGCATGCCAACCGCCTGGCGGAGCCGGGCGATCTCGGCGTCGGTCGGGAAACGAGCACGCCTGCCGCTCGGGCCAAATCCCCAGGCATCAACAAGCGGGCCGACGGTGACGTCAAGTGCGCCACCCGTCTCGGCCGCGATGTCTCTCGACCACCTGAAGACCTCGAACGTCTCTGGCGACAGTGGAAAGGGGTCTGAGCCCGTGAAGCGGTTGAACCGCGACAACTCCGACCCGGCATCCCACGTCGACATCAGCGCCGTGATGCGCGCGAGATCCGCACGAATCTGGCGATCGAGGTCGGCTGCGTCTGCAAGGCCCGCACGTCCGGTGACCACCTTGACCGAATAGGTGGACCCCATGGTTGGACCGCGGAATTCGAGGATGCGGCGCTCCGCCTCGCGAGAGCCCGCGCACCCGCACGCCAGCGACGCAAGCAGGCATGCGAGTGCAAGCCGGGACATGCGTCCGACTACAGCGGGCTGTCCGCCGTGGGCCCGTAGATCTGCGGCAGCGGGACATCCAGCTCGCGCAAGTACACGGTCAACTGGCCGCGATGATGAATCATGTGATTCATCACAAACGAGCGGAGCACGGCAATGCGGGGCATGGAAAAGATGGTCTTCCCGCCATTCTTGAACGTCCACATCACCATCATCTCGCCGTCGGTCGCGCCTGCGATGGCACTGCGGGTGGCACGGACGTTGTCGTCCAGGAACTTCAGTGTCGTGGTCATCGACTCGAATTTCAGCGGCGCGAAGCCCGGACCGCCTGGAGGATTGACGTCCAGTTCCGTCTGCTTCATCGTGGACACTGCCCAGGTGGGCAGGTTGGCAATGTGAAGCGAGAGATCGCCCAGCGAAAACGATTTGGGATGCGGCTTCCAGTTCGCCTTGTCGTTCGGGACCCGTTCCAGCAGCTGGCGCGTCAATCCCATCTCGCGATCGAATTCAGGAAGTAGCGATTCCGCAATGGTCATGAGTGCCTCATACCAGCCTTCAGCCTTCAGCCGTCAGCTTTCAGCCGTCAGCTTGATCATTCTGTATTCTGTATTCTGAATTCTGTATTGTCGATTTACGCCGTCTGTGCTTTCCATCGCTTTGCACGGGAACTGCCGCGGCCGGTAAAGCGAAGCTGCACAATCAGGCCCACCAGCGCAAGCGCCAGCCAGACAAGCAGCACGCCGCGATCTTCGGGCTGCAGGCTGAATGCATAGAGCACCCAGACGTCGCCAGCGGCTGCCTTGAGCGCTCGCTCGTTGCCGGCAAGCGCGAGCGCGCCAATCACGAGCGTCCACGCCCCACCGAACGCGGTCGCCACGACAATGACATAGCGTTGCAGGATCATGGCCGCGACGGCCCCGCTGATTGCAAACAGGATTAACACAACTGGATGCGGGTCGGTGCCTATCTGCGCCCACACGACGTGCACGAGAAGCGCGCCAATTGCTGCCCCCACGAGCGCGACGCCCAGGAAATACGCCGTGTAGAAAATGAGCCCGCCGATGAGCCCGCCGGCAATTGCGGCAAGGACGAGCTGCGTCGTGCTCCCCGCTCCAATCGCAGACGTTGCAACGAGCGCACCAATAATGAAACCGTAGAGAACCAGGACGATCCGGAAAAAGCGGTACCCGGCAAAGCACGCAACAAGGCCGCCAACGACCAGCAACGCCGCCGCAGGGGTTTGATAAGTCAGGGGGAGCATAATCTCGGGTGCCTGGTGCTTGGTGCTTGGTGCCGGGTGCTGGTGCCGGGTGCTGGGTGCTAGACCTCTCTTCTCCCCTCCAGAGCCTTGTGCATGGTCACTTCATCCGCGTATTCCAGGTCGCTGCCAACCGGGACTCCCATGGCAATGCGGGTCACCTTGACGCCCATGGGTTTGAGCAGGCGCGCCAGGTACAACGCTGTTGCCTCTCCTTCGACGTTGGGATTGGTCGCCAGGATTACCTCGTCCACCCCTCGCTCCACGCGAGCGAGCAACTCCTTGATTTTCAGGTCGTCGGGTCCCACGCCCTGCAGCGGTGACAGCGCTCCCATCAGCACGTGATACGTGCCTTTGAATTCGCGCGTCTTTTCGACTGCCGTGACATTCTGCGGCTCTTCGACGACGCAAATCATACGCTGATCGCGACCGGGATTGCTGCAGAAGACGCACGGATCAATGTCGGTGGTGTTGCTGCAGATCGAACAATACGTGACATGGTCCTTGACGTCGCGCACCGCCTCGCACAGCCGATCCGCCTCCTCGCGCGGCGTCCTCAGGATGTG
Organism: Vicinamibacterales bacterium; assembly: GCA_036556585.1. GTDB lineage: Bacteria > Acidobacteriota > Vicinamibacteria > Vicinamibacterales > JAMQPK01 > DATBJG01. The sequence goes on along the minus strand of DATBJG010000268.1, from coordinate 294 downwards.
AAACGCCAGACGCTGCGCGCCCTTGGGACCAATCCCGGGGAGACGCCGCAGCTGGTCGATGAGCCGAACAAGTGGATCAGGGTAGGACAAATCAGTATTAGTGGTCGGTGGACAGGCCCGTCTTCTGTCTTCTGTATTCTGTATTCTGTATTCTGAATTTCACATTCCCGGAATCTTCAATCCCCCCAGCATCCCGCCCATGTGCCGTCCCAGCTCGTCGTCAACCTTGCGGACAGCGTCGTTGAAGGCGGCGACAATCAGGTCCTGGAGCATTTCCACGTCGTCTTTGGAGAC
>DATBJG010000267.1:0-11058 GCA_036556585.1 Vicinamibacterales bacterium | reverse complement strand
ACAAAATCCAGGACTGCGGGATCACATCGTTGCCCATCGATGATTGCCGGAGCGTAGGCCGCACCACCAATGGCATAACTCAGCCCGACTGCAAGCCCACCAAGCGCGAAGGATCCCACGGCCAGCCCGCCCATCGACAGGCCGAATCCCAAAGCCACCCCGCCAAGGGCGAGCAGGAGTCCGAGTGAAAGCCCGCCGATCGTCACAAGACCACATGCGAGACCGGCGATCGCGACGACCCCGACCGCGATGTTCCCGATGGCAATCACTCCCCTGGCAACTCTCGGTCGCATTGTCGCCGGGTCAACACCGGCGCAGATGTGAATCAACGGCCAGCCGGCAATGCTGGCTGTCGAACGGTACTCGAACCCGAGGACTGTCGATTGCTTGATGCAGTTGCGACAGAGCACCCGCGGCGTGTCTCTGCCGACACATTCGTGACAAACTGCCTTCTGGCAAAATGCGCAAAAGCCAACCGCGGCGGTACGAGCGTGAACGAAACAGTTCATAGACTTCGCATCCGCACAACCATCATGGGCGGAATCTCGGGCATATCTGCCCATCGGACGCCCGGTTTGCCAGATGCCGTCATTGCAAATCCCGGCTCCTCGAGGCCGTCCACGATAAACCCTGCTGAAAAGCCCGCCTTGAAGAGCACCTGAATCGGGCGGTGAAAAACCCAATGCGGTTCCGGTTGACCAGTGATCCCTTCTGTCTTTCGCGCGACCGGCGACAGATACGACGACACTTTAACACCGGAACGGACGATGTGGCGGCCGGTGTCTTCTTCGTCGATCTCGGTGAAACGCTGCATTGACGACGAGTGGAAGCACGGGTGTGTGACAGAAAACACGAAGACCCCACCCGGTTTCAATACCTGTTTCAGGGCCTCAAACATGGGGCCCAGTTCCGGCATGTCCATGAGCGCCATCGTGCACACGGCCTTGTCGAATCTTCCCGAGTTCTCAGAAAAAACGTGCGCGATCCGAGCAGCATCCAGCACGTAGTACTCGATCTGCAGGTGAGTGGCAGTCCTCTGCTTGGCCCTTTCGATGAACTCGGTGCTGTAGTCCAGCGCCACCACGCGTGCTCCAAACTCGGCCATCCGTCGCGCGAATCGTCCGGCACCGCAAGCGATGTCGAGGATCCGTTCTCCGGCCTGGATGGCCAGAAGGCGCTCCGTGGCAGGCTCGATCAGTCTCGTCTGGAACTCATTTCCGTCGCCGATCTGATCGTCCCACCATTGGGCGTTTGCGTCCCAGATGCGACGGTTCTCATCTGACAGTTCCGGAAACTCGAACTTCTGGTCGGTCATGATGGCAGTGTCCGGCCGCGAGTGCGATCACTCGGTCGGCTGCGTTGGGGTTCGGGTGTAGATCACCGGTTGACCATCGAAAATAGCATCAATACCAGCGCCAACGCCGCTGCCAAGCCCTGCGCCAATGAGAATGGGCACTAGACTAGTGCGGTGGCTTGGTCGCAGATGTGCGGCAGGATTTCAATATGAACTCTTCGCAGTAGCGATGCCGGGTAGTGTAAACCCGACGGTTGGAACGCGGGCGCTTTTTTGCCCTGAAGTTACAGGTAGCTCAAGCGGAGCTGTCGTGTATCGGCACCTCGAGCCAGCGGGCGCCGGGGACGGGGGAAGTCCCTAGACGCCGTAGCCATATCCGGGTTCGTCGAGAACTTGCGCTTCGTCACGGGCAGACTGAGACTGCTTCGCACGCTTCTTTTCCGCATCGTCGGGTTCGCGTACCCAAGGCGCCGACGTTGACGGTGTCGCCTCGTTCTGAGGCGGCGCTTGTTCGGGCTGTGGAGATTTCATTGAAACATCCTCCTGAAAATCAAAAAGGCCATCATCCGTTGTGGGTGATGGCCTTAGGCTGAACTCTCGTTTCAATCCGGCTGGTTGCTACATCACCCACTCTTCGTCGGCAGGCAAATGCCGACGCCCAACAACAACAGATCTAGTGGTAGCGAGAGCGACACCACCGCTGCGTGATGAACAAGAGAGTGACGTGGCACCGAACCCGGAAACATAACTGCAGTAGCTTATCACACGGGCTCGGATTTCGGGTCTCGGATTTCGGCTCTTGGCTTGGATTTCGAATTGGGTGGCGGTTTGACGATTTTGTAACGTGAAGATGACGCGGGCGGTAGAGAAATCGGCCGCCCGCGGGCTGGTTGTATCAGATCAAGTCTACGGTTCGCAGGCCGGACCTCAAGGTCCGGCATCCTACGGCTGAGGTGGTCCGCCTGGCCCCGGGCCGGCTCCTGGTCCGGCTCCGGCACCACGACCAATCGGTTGTCCGCCAATGCCGAGACCATCCTGCACGGGACGTCGCTCACGCTTGATCCCCTTGGCCAAATCCTCCGCGAGCGCTCGATCTTCGGCCCGCTCGGCGCCGAGTGACTGCCGGATGGCATAGTTGCCCTCGTGACATTCGTACGGCAGGAGCCTGTTGCCATCGAGCGGGGTGAGCGGGATCGATAACGTGAAGGGCTTCTCGTAAGTCACTGGATCGTCGATGGTGATCTGGTACTGAACGATATCGTCGGCCACGCGTTTGATCCGCTCTGTGAACTTCATCTGAGCGCTGTGGCGAAGTCCGTTGCCGTTGAGGCCGATGCTCGTCCTGTCTGTCAGGTTCGTCGTCTCGACAACGAGTTCTTCGCCTTCCCACCTGGCACGCGAATCACCCAGGTACTGCTGAATGCTCTGTCCGAGACGAGGACGGCCGTCGGTATAGAAGATGCGCGTGTCGTGGATCATTTCGTAGCTGATGGCGACCATGCCAGGCGCCTGCACGATGCGGTTTCCATTGCCATAAATCACCCGCAGGACCGAGCCGACGACGCCGCGCGTGATGCAACGGTCGTACAGTGTGAAGTCATCGGTCCAGTCGAATGGCCCGTTGCCGAACGTTCCCTGGTCGCGCGGGGCACGACGCAACTCGGCGCGTGGCGTGAACGCCGGTGTGCGGCCGTCGGGCGGATCGACGATGAGCGATGTCTGGCGGAAAGCCCTGCGGGCGAAATCGCCGCGGAACGAGCCCTCGGCGTTCTCGGCGCGCGTAATTCCAGTCTCCACCTGCTTCACGCGGTTGGCGAACTCCTCGTCGTTCTGATAGAGCCGATCTGCATACTGCGGCGGCCTCGACATCGGAATGCCGCTCGTGTCATCGCTGGACCAGACGCCCTGCAAATCCGGATCGTCCCAGGGTGTTCGCGGCACTCTATACGGCGCTGGGGTCGCGCCGTTGTACGCAGTAATGACGAGAGGTGGCGCGACTGCCCCACTGCCCTGGCCCGACGCAGAAACTGTCATGAAGACCACGACAACGACCAGTGCCGCCGGGATACCCACCAAACCAAGAATTCGCCTCGTCATCCGGTCTACTCCTTACTTGACTTGTCGTGGGGCCCCACCCCCACGACCCGTACCTCGCGACCGTTGGTCGCTCGGCGTTGCTACCGGCGACTATCTGCTTGTCGAGCTTCGGCGAGCTCGCCGAAGCAATCAGTCGATCGATTGTAGGTCCGACCCAATCGCACAATCAATCACCAATCGCCAATCACAATCATCAACGAATCCCTAATCACAAACGCGCAATCGCCAATGGTTTACGGCGCCATGTTCCGGATGGCCGTAATGCGCCAACCCTCGGCTCCTCGCGTCAGCACGATTGTCGTCCACATCCGACGAACGTCGCCGCTGCCTCCGCCGGCAATCTCATAGGGTCCGTCGGCAATGGCCACGTCCGGAGCGACAAACCGCACGGCTTCAACTTTGATCGAGCGTGTGCCGGCATTTCGCTTGGAGGACTCGAGCGTGCCCGGTACCACGGCGGCCCTTCCCCGTCGCCATTCGCCCGCCGTCGTGCGCTGGTCTGCGTCAACCGCAAAGACCTGTTCGATGGCCTTCGGGTCGCGCCGCTCGCGCGCCGCCATGTACTGGTCGACAACTCTGCGAACGGCCGCCTCGTCAGTCGAAGTCGCTGCGTGTTGTTGCCCAATTAGAACCGAAAACGCCAGGCACCAGCCCACGCACGTTGCAACAAGCCGCATCGCTCACCTCCCGGATTTCATGATAGTCGCGTTTCCGTCAGTGACGTCCGGCTAAAGCCGGACGCTACAGCCGGACGCTACGTCTCCGCCGACGTCCCCGGCGCGCTCTCGAGTTTCCGTCAGTGACGTCCGGCTAAAGCCGGACGCTACAGCCGGACGCGATGTTCCCGGCGCCGTCCGCTCTGCTGGAGCGTCCGGCTGTAGCCGGACGTCACTTCACTTCACTACGTCTCCGCCGACGTCCCCGGCGCGCTCTCGAGTAGCGTCCGGCTTTAGTCGGACGTCACTTCACTACGTCTCCGCCGACGTTCCCGGCGCCGTCCGCTCTGCTGTAGCGTCCGGCTTTAGCCGGACGTCACTTCACGGCTCCCGCCGTCAATCCGTCGACGATCTTCCGCTGAAAGACCATCACAAGCGCGATGAGCGGAACTGAGCTCACCACCACGCCTGCCGTCAGCTGACCCCAGGGAATCTCGGCAATCGCGGAGCCGCTCAACGTGGCTATGCCGACCGTTACGGTTCGCGCCGACTCGAGATTCAAAAACGTCAGCGCCAGCATGAACTCGTTCCAGCAGAAGATGAAAACGAGAATCCCCGTCGTGGCCAGGGCGGGACCGGCAAGGGGCAGCACGACCAGACGAAATCGCTGAAATTCCGTCAGACCATCCACCGCGGCCGCTTCCTCGAGCTCCGGGGGCATCTGTCGGAAATATCCGGACAGAAGCCAGATCGTCAGCGGCAGATTGAGACCGGCGTAGGTGACAATCAGGGACCACGGATGATTGATCGCGCCCAGTGTCTGCACCAGCTCGTAGAGCGGGAACAGGAACACAATCGGCGGAAAAAAGCTGAGTACTAGCAACACTCCGGCAACCGCCGAGCTTGTTCTGCGTGGCAGATGGACGAGTCGAAACGCGGCCATGCTTCCGGCGACGAGACACAGCACCGTGGCCAGTGAAGCAATGACGAAGCTGTTGACGAAGTACGCACCCAATGGACGGCGGGCGAACAGGTCAGCGTAATGAGCCAGCGTCAACGGGTCCGGGAAGATCTGCGGTGGCATCCGTGTGAGCGCGTCGGATGTTTTCAGGGATGTCAGGCCGTGCCAGATAAAGGGCGCCACCGCCATCAGGCAGGACACCGAAACGACGATAATGGCTGCAATGGTGCGAGGCTTCACGCAGGCTCCCTGAGCACGCGCTTCAGTACGAAGGCCGCTACCGCAAGCATGAATACGAGTGCAACTGCAATCGTCGATCCATAGCTGAAGTCCAGATAGCGCATTGTGGTCTGGTAGGCGTAGAGCGATACCGTTTCGGTTGTTCCGCCCGGCCCTCCGCCGGTGAGGACGTACACCAGATCGAAGACGGCAAAAGCCTGAACGATCCGGAAAATCAGCGCGATGAATGCAAAAGGCACGAGGTGCGGCCATGTGACGTACCGAAATGCGGCAACGGGCCCGGCTCCATCCATCGCCAGGGCTTCGTACAGGTCGGCCGGAACACTCTGGAGGCCTGCCAAAAGAATCAAGAAAACGAACGGCACGGTTTTCCAGACGTCGGCCGCAATCATCGACGCCAACGCTGTCGAAGGGTGTGCCAGCCACGCCACTGGTGCAGCGAGAAGACCTGTCTGGATGAGCACGTGGTTCACGATTCCAAACTGGTCGTTCAGAATCCACGTCCATAGAACGCCAACGATGGCGGTCGGCAGTGTCCACGGAATCAGCAGCAGCGTGCGCACGACGCTCTGGGCGCCAAGCATTTGGCTCGTCGCTAATGCCAAAACCAGACCCAGCAAAAATTCGAGCGCGACAGACGCTGCGACAAAGAGGGTGGTGACGGCCACGCTCGCATGAAAGCGCGAATCCGCCGCAAGCCGCACGAAATTATCAGTCCCGGCGAAAGCCATCGCAAAACCGGTTCCGAGATTCTGGTGTGTCAGGCTCAGCACGACAGATCGCATTGCTGGGTACAAGAGGACAATGCCAATCAAGAGCGCTGCAGGCAGCCCCCAGAGCCAACCCGATGCGCGTCCTGCCTGTAATCTCGTCATCAAAGAATCCCCGGCGGGTCTAAAGACCCGCCGCTACGGTTGAGCTGAAGCCCACCGCTACGGTTGAGCTGAAGACCCGCCGCTCATGTGGGATCGACGAGAACCGCGTCGGAGAAGAAGCCGTGTGTCAACCGCGGCGTCACGCAGCGCGTCTTCGACACTGATACGTTTTGTCAATGCGGCGCTCAGCGCGCGTTGAAGGATGTCCGACGCCTGGGCGTACTCCGGGATGGGCGGCCGAGGTCGCGCGTTCTCGAGCACGGGCAACAGTTCCGCAGGAACCTGGCTTCGACGCGCGCTCGTGCGGCCCATGCGGTCGCGGACTCGAGCCAGCGATTCCGGCCGCGTCAGGAACTCGACGAGTTGCCAGGCCGTTGCAGGGTCGTCCGAGAATCGCGAAATCGCAAATCCCCACCCGCCCAATGTCGTGGCGCCGGCGTTCCCCGGCAGGTGCACCATTGGCACGAAGCCGACCTGGTGCCTTCCAATCGCGCCGTCCTGATCCAGCAGCCCCCACACGTACAGCCAGTTGCGCAAGAAGACGGATCGCCCGTTCTGAAAGATGGCTCGGCCTTCTTCCTCGGTATAGGTCGTGACGCCGGGCGGCGAGATGTCCCCGATGAGATCGACCATGAAACGCAGGGCCGCCGCGGCCGGCGGCTCGTCCAGATGAACGGACCGAGTCTCTGCGTTGATCCACTCGCCCCCATGGCCCCATAGAACCTCAAGAAAGCTGGTGACCAGCCCTTCGTACTGCTTCCCCTGCCAGACAAATCCCCACCCGCGAGGATCTCGATGTTGTCTTGCCAGCCTGATTAACTCGGCAAACGTCGTTGGCGGCTGGCTAATCAGGTCTTTGCGGTAATAGAGAAGCCCGGCATCGGTCAGCGCCGGTATGCGATAGAGTCGCCCCTGGTAGGTGCCGCCGCGAACATCCGCAGGCAGAAAATCCTCACGATCGTCGGCTGAGATTCGATCGGTCAGATCCATCAACCAGCCCGCCGCCGCGAACTTCGGGACCCAGACGACATCGCTGTAGACCACATCGAAACCGCCCCGCCCGGCAAGAAATGCGGTCGAGTACATGTCTTCGCGTGTGTTGGTTGCTGGGGGCCCTTCGACGAACTCAACGCGGAGGGTCGGGTGGCGGCGCTCGAAGCTTGCGACGAGGTCACGCCAGACACCCGTGCCGTCAGGCTCCATGAGCACTGACACCACCCCAGCCTCAGCGGCTGGCTGGCGCAGGCTGAGTCCGATCAGCAACCCGACCAGTGCCGTTGCCGAGATTTTCGCCAGTGCTCGCATTGAAGAGATAGATGTCTTCCGGCGCGACGCCGATTGCCAGGCATTCCGACGCCGGTTGTTGGTTCGTGAGGGCCGTCAGCGTCACGCTCCCGCAACGCAGACCGCACAATACTTGGGAACCAAGATGTTCCGTCCAAACAATGCGGCCGGTTTGCCCGCGCGTGAGCCGAATGGCCTCGGGCCTGATACCTGCGAGGACTCGTCCCGACGTGCGAGTGCCCGTTGGAAAGCGGTCGGGGCCCAATTGGAGCATTCCGTCTTCAAGCGTTGCCTCGAAGAGGTTCATCGAAGGGGATCCGATGAACGAGGCCACGAATCGATTCGCTGGGCTCCGGTATACATCATCGGGAGTCCCCTTCTGCTGCACCGTGCCCTTGTCGAAGACGACGATCTGATCCGCCAATGACATCGCCTCAGTCTGATCGTGAGTGACGTAAATGACGGTCGCCTGCAGTCGGCGAAACAGTTCTTTCAACTCGTGGCGCACGCGTTCCCGCAAGAGCGCGTCGAGGTTACTCAGCGGCTCGTCGAACAAAAACACTTTGGGGTTGCGAATCAACGCCCGGCCTACGGCCACGCGCTGGCGCTCACCGCCGCTGAGCTCACGGGGGCGCTTGGGCAACAGATGATCGATCTCGAGCATGTCGGCGGTTGCGCGCACACGGCGGTCGATTTCTGCTGCGGCGGCTTTCTTGAGTTTCAGACTCAATGCCAGGTTCTCGCGGCACGTCAGATGCGGGTAGAGCGCGTAGGACTGGAATACCATGGCAATGTTGCGGTCCTGCGGCGCGATTCCGGCCATTGATGCTCCATCAATGAATACGTCACCGGATGTTGGAGCATCGAGGCCAGCCACGATCCGAAGGAGTGTCGACTTACCGCATCCCGACGGCCCGACGATGGTCACAATCTCACGGTCGGCGACTTCGAACGAGACGTCTCGCAACGCCGCTCGGTCGGATGCGAAAAACCGTGAAACGTGTGCCAGGCGTACGGTGGCCATGGGATTCCGGTGCGCGGGTGCCGGGAGATCCGAATTGTAACTGGTTCCGTGACGCTCAGTCAGCGTTCTCAGGTGCGAGACCGGACGTGCGGTATAGAATGTCGGGAACTCGTACAGTCTGGAGGCTTGAAGCGAATGAAGACATCTCTGGCCCTGCCGTTGGTTGTGCTGACCGCGCTGGTGATCGGTGCGCCAGGTGTCAGGTCCGCGCAGAACGCCGCAAAGAAAGGGACGATTGAACACGTCAAGGTGCACGGCAAATCGCTTGAAGGGAATCTCTCCAACGAACCTGCCGATCCCGACGTGACCATCTACCTGCCTCCCAGCTACGGTTCCGAACGGTCGCGGCGGTATCCCGTGGTGTACCTGCTGCACGGTTACACAGGCACCGATTCCACCTGGGCGGGAAGGATCGCCAACCTTCCGGAAATTGCCGATCGCGTGACCGCAGCCGGCACGGCCCGCGAACTGATCGTCGTCATGCCGAATGCCTACAACATGTACGCGGGCAGCATGTACTCCAACTCCGTCACCACCGGGAATTGGGAGGGCTACATCGCTGAAGATCTCGTGGCTCATGTGGACAAGACGTATCGAACCATCCCTGACCGCCTGAGCCGTGGCCTTGCCGGACATTCCATGGGAGGCTACGGCGCGGTTCGCATTGGCATGAAGCGGCCGGACGTGTTCTCGAGCATTTATGCCTTGAGCTCGTGCTGCCTCAACGCCAACATCAGTCCGCAAGGTGAGGCGATGGAGGCGGCCGGAGCGATCCGTACCAGGGAAGACGTCGCGCGAGTACAACAGCAGCCTCGAGGGGGCCGCGGCGGAGGCTGGGGGCTCGTCATGCACGCGCAGGCGGCCGCGTGGTCGCCGAATCCAGCCAACCCGCCGCTCTATCTTGATCTGCCCGTCAAGGACGGCAAGATTCAGCCGTCGGTCGTGGCCAAGTGGGCGGCGAATGCGCCGCTGGCGATGCTCGATCAATACGTGCCCAATCTCAAACGGCTGCGGTCAATTGCCATCGACATCGGCGACAAGGACGGACTGTTACCCGCGAACAAGGCACTCGATGAAGCCTTGACCCGGTTCGGTGTGGCGCACACTTACGAAGTCTATGACGGCGATCACGTGAACAAGATCGGCGAGCGCCTGGAGACGAAGGTGCTGCCGTTTTTCTCGAACAACTTGTCGGCTACCGCCGCGCGAACGGGCGCGACGCGCTGAACAGGCAGGTGAAAACGGGCTTTCCGTCAGGCTTGGGTGGGCGTATAGTCTCCCAACAATGAGAGGAGGGTTGATGAGGAAGTTTGTCACCGTCCTAATGCTTGCAGTCGTATCTGTACTTGCGGTTGGCGTTCTTGCGGCCCAGCAATCGGCCTCGCGCGCGGCTGCGGTCCCGCCGCCGTGGGCCTTTGGTTTTACCACGCCACCACCCGCCACACCTCCGGCGGCGCCGGCGGCTCCTGCGGCGCCAGCTGCGGCGCCAGCTCCCGACCCCACACCGCACAAGCTCGAGGGGAGTACGGGTTCGTTCACGCTTGCCCAGATTCGGGATCCGTACGGACCGGCCGACTGGTTCCCCGGCGACCACCCGGCAATGCCAGACATTGTGGCTCGCGGAAAAAAAGAACAACAGGTGCTGGCCTGCAGTCTGTGCCACTATCCGAATGGGAAAGGCCGTCCTGAAAACGCGGGGGTTTCGGGTCTGCCGTACGAGTACTTCGTGCAGACCATGCTGGATTTCAAGAACGACAAGAGGAAGAGCTCAGATCCGAGGAAGGCAAACACCAATCGGATGATTGCCTTCGCCAAGGCCATGAGCGACGACGAAATCAAGGCGTCGGCCGAGTACTTCTCGAAGATCAAGTGGACGCCGTGGATTAGGGTTGTTGAAACCGACACGGTCCCCAAGACCAGAATCGCCGGCGGCATGTTCCTCGTCCTCGAGGGAGCCGAGGCCGGCAAAGAGCCGATCGGGCAGCGCATCATCGAGACGCCGGAGAAGACGGAGGAAACCGAACTTCTTCGGAATCCGCGCTCGGGCTTCATTGCGTACGTGCCCCGCGGCGCCGTCAAGAAAGGTGAAGCGCTCGCCAGAACGGGACAATGTGCGTTGTGCCACGGGGGCGATCTGGAAGGGCTCGGACCTGTCCCGGGAATCGCAGGCCGTTCGCCCAGCTACACCGCACGTCAGCTGTACGACATGCAGAATGGCGCGCGCAAAGGCATCTGGACGGATCTGATGAAGCCCGTCGTCGACAAACTCTCAGCCGACGACATCCTGAACCTTGCGGCCTACACGGCCTCGCGAGGACCAATGCCCGATTCGCGACGCTCTGGTAACTAGCGGAAATGAGTTCCTCACCACAGAGGAACACAGAGGCCACGGAGACAACGAACCCAAATTACTCTGTGACCTCTGGGGCCTCTGTGGTGAAAGGCCTTTTTGGGTCCTGCTAAGAACACACGTCGCCCAGAACGCCGCCACCGCCGCAGTACTTGACGTCCTGAAGCTGAATGAGAAGGCCGTCTGGATCGGTGAAATACAATTCGGGCGTTCCTTCCTTGGCGCCGCCGCGATTTTCCATCCGCATGCTGATGTAGTGCACGAGCGGTCCGGCGGG
>DATBJG010000266.1:0-8217 GCA_036556585.1 Vicinamibacterales bacterium | reverse complement strand
GGTGTGGACGCGCAGGCTGCGACCGGTGGCGTGCGGATCAACTTCATCCCCCGGGACGGCGGCAATAGATTTTCCGGCACGGTCTTCGCCGGTTTTACGAACGAGGATCTGGCGTCCGACAACTTCACGGGTTCAGATGTGCAGGCTCGAGGGCTGAGTGCCGCGCCTCGAATCAAGGGGAATGGCGACTTCAATCCCGGGGCCGGCGGACCGTTGATGCGCGACAAGGTGTGGTTCTTCATTTCAGGGCGCTATCTGTACGCCGACAACTACGTCCCGGGAATGTTCCACAACGCAAACGCGAACAACTTGAACGAGTTCCGCTACCTGAGCAACGGTCAGCAAGCCATCATTCACCAGGACCAGACGATGTATCAGGCCCGCATCACGTGGCAGGCCAGCCCGAGGAACAAGTTTGGTCTTACGTACGATTACGAGGCGCTTTGCAGCTGTCCGAATCAGATTTCGGCGACAACCGCACCCGAAGCGTCGGTCGATCGTCGGTTTCCTGTGCAGCGCTTCATTCAAGTGGACTGGAACAGCCCGCTCAGCAACCGGGTACTGCTCGAGGCGAGTGCGATTCACCGGGTCGAGCGGTGGGGCGGTATGCACCTTCAGACAGGTAAGGGGGACAACATCGAGGCTCTGGCGCCGGGTATGATCGGCGTTGTCGATAACCCATCGTTGGCCACTGGCGGGAGTCTGAGTTATCGGGCCGGTACCGGTCCGAATGGCTACAACAACTCGTGGAACTGGAACATCCACTATCGAGCCGCGATGTCGTACATCACTGGCGCCCATGTGTTCAAGGTCGGCTTCAACAACGCGTACGGCCATCACGAGAACACCCAGTACACGGATCCGAGCACGCCGTTCTTCTACACGTTCCAGAGAGGCGTCCCCACTCAGCTGACGTATCGGATTACACCTCGAACCGTCGAAGTCAACGTGGACCGCGATCTGGGATTCTTTGCGCAGGACAAGTGGACGGTTGGCAAGTGGACGCTCGCCGGCGGCGTTCGGTACGACCACTTCAAGAACAGCTTCCCGCCGCAGTCGATTGCTCCGACGAGCCTGGCACCGAACCTCAACGTGTCGTTCGATACGATACAGAATTACAGTTTGCACGACATCACGCCGAAGCTTGGCGCGACCTACGACCTGTTCGGCAACGGGAAGACAGCGCTCAAGGTGACCCTCAATAAGTATCTCGAAGGCTTGGGGACGACGGGAGCCCTGTCCTCCGACCCAAATCCTATCAATCGGCTGGTGACCAACACCACTCGAACCTGGACGGATGCAGACCAAGACTTCGTGGCAGATTGCGATTTGGTGAACTATCAGCCCAATGGGGAGTGCGGTGTTCTGGTGAACGCGGCTATTTTCGGTACGGTTGTCCCCGGCACAACCTACGATCCGGATGTGCTGGAGGGCTGGGGTAAGCGGTTCTCCAACTGGGAGTTCACGACCGGCGTGCAGCACGAGCTGATGCCCCGCCTGTCGCTCGATGTCCAGTACGCCCGGCGGTGGTACGGCAATTTCCGAACGATGGATGACCGGGCCGTTGGACCGGAGGACTACGATCGATTCACCATCACTGCACCAAGCGATCCGAGGCTGCCGAATGGCGGGGGTTACCAGCTCACGGCCTTCGACCTGAAACAGGCTGCGTTCGGAAGGGCCCAGAACAACTTCGTGACGCTCTCCAAGAATTATGGGGATCAGACCGAGGTGTTCAACTCGGTTAGCGTTGGCGTGAACGCGCGTTTGCAGAACGGCCTCATCGTCCAGGCCGGCGGCGGAAGCGGGCGCGTGATTACTGACGACTGCGCTGTCGTGGCGAGGCTACCGGAAACGCTCCACCACGGCAGCTTCAACGGCAACCCGGTAAATCCTGTTAGCAACTCGCGGTCGTTTGCCGTTGCGGCAAGAACCTTGGAGCGCTGCAAGCAGAACCACGGGTGGCGGAGTTCGTTCCAGGGCCTGGTGGCGTACACGATCCCCAAGATCGACGTCAACGTCAGCGGGACATTCCAGAACCTGGCGGGGTCCAGTCAATCAACGGTGAGTACGGGCGGGAACAGCATGAGCGCGAACGCTCCTATTGCCGCCGCGAGCACCACTCTCGGACGCGCGTACAGCAGCGGACCGAACTCCAGGTTCTTCAACATCGTCGAAGCTGGCGACGTGTTCGTCGAGCGGATGACCCAGCTGGACCTCCGCTTCTCGAAGCTCTTCCGGTTTGCCACAACGCGGACGAGCGTGAACTTCGATTTCTACAACATGCTCAACTCGAACTCTGTAATCCAGGAGAACGTCACATACGGTGCGGCTTGGCGAACACCGCAGATCATCCTCCTGCCGCGGATATTCAAGATCAGCGCGCAGTTCGACTTCTGAAACGCAAAGTAGGGGCGGGTCTTTAGACCCGCCCTGCCGGACCCTCACGGACTCCGACAAGGAAGAAAGCCCGCACCGGTCAATGCCGGGGCGGGCTTTCTTGCGTACAGACACCTGCGGAAGACAGTTCATGCGCGAGTGGTCAGATCGACTCGATATGGCTATGATAGGCATATTGGAGGGTCTGTGCGCAGTACGAACATCGCCGACTTGAGAAATCGGCTAACACAATACTTAAGAGAGGTCCGTGCTGGCGAAGAGATCGTGGTGCGGGATCGCCAGCGGCCCATCGCCAAGATCGTTCCGTTGTCGGTGGACGAGGACGAGGATGGAGAGTCGACGCTGGTCGCTTCTGGATTGATGCGCAAAGCGGAGCGGCCCCTGCCGGCGTCGTTTTGGAAGGGGCGGCGCGGGCGGCTGACGCTGCGGAAGGCGGTTGATGCCCTCAGCAAGGATCGTGAGGAGCGCTGAGCGTGGGATTCTGGGATTCGAGTGCGATTGTGTCGCTGTGCTGCCCTCAGCCGGCGAGCGTCTCCGGGCGGAAGTTACTCGTAGAGCTCCGGAAAATGGTCGTGTGGTGGGGTACGCCCGCTGAGGCGCGAAGCGCGTTCGCGCGGCTCGTGCGCGAGGGTGACCTGACCGCGGCACAGCGCGCGACCGCCATCAGACTCTTGAACCAGCTTCGAAGCTCGTGGGACGAAATGCTCCCATCTGAAAGAGTCCGTGCGTTGGCCGAAGGCCTTCCCGATGAGTACGGTGTCCGTGCAGCGGACGCGCTGCAGCTCGCCGCGGCGCTGGTCTGGTGCCGAGAACGACCCCGGCGCCGGCCGTTTGTGTGCTTCGACGAGAAACTGGCGAGAGCGGCGGCGGAGGCCGGTTTCACGGTTCGCCCCTGAAGCCGAGAGCCGAGAGCCGAAAGCCGAGAGCCAAAAGCCGAGAAAGATGCGCATTCTTGTCGTCGAAGACGAACAGAAAGTTGCCAACGCCCTGAAGGAGGGCCTCGAGGGAGAGCGATACGACGTCGTGGTCGAGCGGACGGGGGAGGGTGCGTTCTTTCGCCTCAATACCGAATCGTTCGATGTCATCCTGCTGGATTTGATGCTTCCGGGACGTGACGGCCTTCAGATTCTGGGGACGCTCCGTGAACGCGGGGTCAAGACGCCTGTTCTCGTGCTCACGGCCCGCGACACGCTGGAGGATCGAATCACCGGCCTCGACCGGGGCGCCGACGATTACCTGGTGAAGCCCTTCGCGTTTGCGGAGGTGCTGGCGAGAATCCGGGCGCTCGTTCGCCGTGGCCGGGTCGCGGAAGCGCGGCGGCTGGCGGTTGGGGATCTCGAGGTCGATCTGGTGACGCGAAAGGTATCCCGCGCGAAGGAAACCGTGGACCTGACGGTTCGCGAATTCGAGCTGCTCGAGTATCTGCTGCGCCATCAGGGCCAGGTCGTCTCGCGCGAAGCGCTCGCGCGCGAGGTCTGGAAAGAAACGGCGCGGACGACCCCGCTGGACAATGTCATCGACGTCCATATCGCGAGGCTCCGCAGAAAAGTCGATCTGGAACAGTCGGTCAAGTTGATCCACACCGTCAGGGGCGTTGGATTCATGATCCGCGAGGGAGAGCCCTAGGAGAAGTGGAAAGGGGAAAGTTCAAAGTGGAGAAGTGTGCCGAAAGCACCCACTTTGAGCTTACACTTTGCACTTTTCCACTTTCTTTATGAATCAATGGTGGCGATCGCACAGCGTGCGCGTAAGGCTGACGCTCTGGTACCTCGCGGCCATGGTCGTCGTGCTCGGCGTTTACGTGTTTGCCGTGTACGTCTTCGTCAACCGCAGCCTCTCTGAGTCCTTTGATCAACAGCTGCGACAGGATT
The DNA here is from genome assembly GCA_036556585.1 of Vicinamibacterales bacterium. Taxonomy (GTDB): domain Bacteria; phylum Acidobacteriota; class Vicinamibacteria; order Vicinamibacterales; family JAMQPK01; genus DATBJG01. Next base: position 3,946 of record DATBJG010000266.1, on the reverse strand, counting down.
TCGTCTGGACCGCGGCAAGCCTGTACCAAACCTCCGATGGGACCTTCATGCTGAACGAGCCGGAGCGGCTCCTGCCGGAGGAGGACCTGCCGTGGGTCCAGGTGTGGAGCGGCGATGGATCGCAGCTGCTCTTTCGCAATTCCGAGGCGTTGCGACAGCCGATGCCCGTCACGACCTCGCTTGCAGAAGAGGGCATCGTGTCGATTCCAACCGACACGTTCCCCATGCGCATCCTGACCCGGCGAGGTGATTTTCTGACCCAGCGGGGCGCGATCAGCAATGCCCGCATCATTATTCAGGTGGCCAGGTCGGAAGAGCGGATGCGCGCGCAGCTGAGTGATCTGGCAATCATTCTGCTGTTTGGCCTGCCGGTTGCGGTGGCTGTGGCCGGGCTCGGTGGCTACTTCCTGGCCCGCCGCGCGCTTGATCCGATCGAGCGCATGACCGAACACGCGCGGACGATGACGGCAGAGCGTCTGAGCGATCGATTGCCCGTGGACAACCCGGAAGATGAGATGGGACGCCTGGCCACGGTTTTCAATGAAACGCTTGGTCGGCTCGAGGCATCGTTCGAGCAGATGCGACGATTCACGGCGGATGTGTCGCACGAGTTGAGAACGCCGCTCACGGCCATTCGGAGTGTCGGCGAGGTGGGCCTTCGCGAAAGGCGGAGTGAGGACGACTACCGCGGCATCATTGGCAGCATGCTCGAAGAGGTGGACCGCCTGTCAGGACTCGTGGATCGCCTGCTGGTACTCTCGCGTGCCGAGACCGGGCACGCGAAGCTGGCCGTCGAAGCCGTCGACTTGCGCGAGCTGGCCGAAAACGTCGTGGCGCATCTTGGGGTGCTGGCCGAGGAAAAGCAGCAGTCGATCCACGTCGACGCGTCGGGAGCGCCCCGGTGTTTCGGTGACCGTATGATGCTCCGACAGGCGCTCATCAATCTCGTGGACAATGCCATCAAGTACTCACCGGTTGGGGGACAGATCTCGATACGTGCCTCAGAATCGCCGGCGGGCGCCATTCTGGACGTGAGCGACAACGGCCCGGGCATCGGCTCAGAGTCGCCCTCGTTGATCTTCGACCGATACTATCGCGAGCACAGGACCGCGTCGGGCGAAGTGGGGGGCGCGGGTCTGGGCCTGTCGATTGCCAAATGGGCCGTCGAGGTCAATGGCGGAGAGCTCAGCCTGGAACGCGGGAATGGCACGGGCTGCACGTTTCGAATGAAGTTACCGGCGACGAAACACTAAAGAACGTTCGGAACGTTCGGGTCGTTCGGATCGTTCGGAACGTTCGGATCGTTCGACAACGTTCGGGTCGTTCGGATCGTTCGATGCTCTTGGCTCATCTCGTCACCGTTTCGAACTCCGTGGCCGCCGTCAGCAGCCGTCTCGACAAAACACGACAACTCGCCACCTTTCTTCAGTCTGTTCCTCCCGACGAAATCGAAATAGCCGTCGCGTTTTTGTCAGGAACACCCGCCCAGGGCCGCATCGGACTGGGCGGCGCCGTGATCTCCCAGGCCGTGCGAGCGGCACCCCCACCTGCAACCGCGCCGGTGCTGCAGTTGTCTGACGTGCACGATGGGCTCGGCACGATAGCTCGGACAGAAGGCGCGGGATCCTCACGAGCGCGGGTGAGCCAGCTGGCGTCGCTTCTCGGCCGAACGACCACAGAGGAACGCGACTTTCTGATTCGGCTGCTGTTCGGCGAGCTGCGTCAGGGAGCACTCGAAGGCGTGCTGGGCGACGCCATCGCGCGCGCGTCCGCGACACCCGTTGCCACGATTCGGCAGGCGGCCATGACGTCCGGCAGCCTGACGACCGTGGCGCGGGTTGCGTTGACCGAAGGTGCAGACGCGCTCTCAAGTTTTGTCATTCAGGTCTTTCGAGCCGTTCAGCCGATGCTCGCCGAATCGGCCGCGACGGTCGAAGAGGCCATGACCGATCTGGGGCAGGCCATGCTCGAATTCAAGCTCGACGGGGCGAGAATCCAGGTCCACAAGCAGGGAGGTGATATTCGGGTGTTTTCTCGCAACCTCCGCGATGTGACAGCTGCCGTGCCGGAAGTGGTCGAAGCGACCGCGGTGCTCTCGGCCAACGAGTTGATAGTCGACGGCGAAGTGCTGGCGCTCGATCGGGACAACAGGCCGCTCCCGTTTCAGGAAACAATGCGGCGGTTTGGCCGGAAGCTCGATATCGAGCGCCTGCGAAGCGAGTTGCCGTTGACGCCCTTCTTTTTCGACTGCCTCTATCTGGATGGTGAGTCCTTGCTGGACATGCCGTTAACCGAACGTCGCACAAAGCTGGAAACCGTGGCAGCGCGCATGGTCGTTCCGCATCTCGTGACCGCCGTGCCGAGCGAGGCCGAAGCGTTCATGAACGAATCGGTCAGCCGTGGGCACGAAGGGATCATGGCCAAAGCGCTCGACGGGACGTACGTCGCAGGCAGTCGGGGTCGCTCCTGGCTCAAGGTTAAGGTCGTCCGCACGCTCGACCTCGTCGTGCTCGCCGCCGAATGGGGTCACGGTCGTCGGAAGGGACAGTTGAGCAACCTGCACCTGGGCGCCAGAGACCCCGAGTCGAACGGGTTTGTCATGCTGGGCAAGACCTTCAAGGGTCTCACCGACGAAATGCTGGAATGGCAGACCCGCGCGCTGCAGGATCTTGAAACTCACCGCGACGACTATACGGTCTACGTCAGGCCTGAGCTTGTGGTCGAAGTGGCTTTCAATGACGTCCAGGAAAGCCCTCAGTATCCGGGCGGTCTGGCGCTTCGGTTTGCGAGAGTGAAAGGTTACCGGCAGGATAAGTCAGCCTCTGAAGCCGACACGATTCAAACCCTCAGGGGAATCTATGACTCGAGTCGTTCGGTACGTTCGGACCGTTCGGTGAACGTTCGGTATCGGATTGAGAGATGAGTCCGACGGCCGCTCTGGCGACGTCATTGAGTCCCGCACCGCCCGCCGCGTGGTACGTCACAATTTCCCGGCGCATACGGCGTTCCCAGAAGCGCGAGATATGGCTGGCCGTCAGGCGCGCCGCTTCGGCTTTGTCAGGCTCGGCTGCAAAGAACGCGGCGATCTCGTTGGCCATGGTGACCAGACGGTGAATATCCATCTCGGCTCTCGGCTCTCGGCTCTCGAGGCTCTCGGCGAGAGCCGAAAGCCCAGAGCCCAAAGCCTAGATCGTGGCGTGCACCTGATCCCGCAGCTGTATCCACTCGGAGGGCTTGGTCACCCGCACGGCCTGGACCGCGGTGACCTTGTACTCCGGACAGTTCGTTGCCCAGTCGGAGTTCTCAGTCGTGACGATGTTGGCGCCGGATTCGGGGAAATGGAACGTCGTGTACACCACACCAGGCTGCACGCGATCGGTAACGACCGCATGAAGCACGATGCTCCCGGCTCGACTGGTCAGTCCGACCCAATCACCTGGCTTAATCCCTCGCGCCTCCGCATCTGCCGGGTGAATCTCGAGCACGTCTTCAGCATGCCAGCTGACGTTGGCCGTTCGTCTCGTTTGAGCACCAACGTTGTATTGCGACAGGATGCGGCCCGTTGTCAGGATGAGCGGGAACTCCGATGACGTTTGCTCGCTGGTTGGAACGTACTCCGTCATCCAGAACTTGCCCTTCCCACGCACGAACGTGCCGATATGCATCGTTGGCGTGCCCTCGGGCGCGTTGGCGTTGCAGGGCCACTGGATGCTCCCAAGCCGGTCGAGCTTTTCGTAGGTCAGGTCGGTAAAAGTCGGCGTCAATTGCGCGATCTCGTCCATGATCTGCGACGGGTGGTCGTAATGCATCGAATAGCCGAGAGCGTTGGACAACAAAACGGTCACTTCCCAGTCGGCAAGTCCCGCCCGTGGCTCCATGACCTTTCGAACCCGTGAGACACGACGCTCGGCGTTGGTAAAGGTGCCGTCTTTTTCGAGGAACGAGG
>DATBJG010000265.1:0-3133 GCA_036556585.1 Vicinamibacterales bacterium | reverse complement strand
CCTTTCGATCGGTTTCGGTGGAGGAGCCACCGGAGCCTGCGCCGCAGCTCTCGATCGCTGCCTCGCAGCATCGGCCTGTCCTTTGAAGTGATCCACCAACTCCGCTGAAAGGTCGACGAGAGCCGGCGACGAAGGATCGATTGCGCGTGCTCTCTCGAGCGCACGTCTCGCTCCCTCGGCATCTTCAGCCGCCAACAACCTCCGCGCGTCCGCCAGCGCTTGCTCGAACCGCGCAAGCGTCGCCTGAGCATCTTCTCGAATTTTTGTTGCACCGGCGTGACCAGGAACGGCGCGAAGCACTTCGTCCGCGTACGCAATTGCCGCCGAGTAGTCCTTCGCTTTCAGGCTCGTCTCCGCCAGTTCGAGGCGCGTCTCAACGAGCGTGTCCGAAGGCCCAGGCGTTTGCGCAGTCTGAGTAGGTGTGACTTCCTGCGGAGCCGGCGCAGACTGCTTCCACGGCTGGAAATAGAAAAGAGCGCCCACAACAACGAGGGCCGCGGCCCCACTCAGCCAGGCTATTGGCGAGATCGATCGTGGCGACGCATCGCTCGGAAGATCCTGCGAAGCAGAGGTCGCCCGGAGCTTGCGAGCTGTTCCACTGACACCGGCATCGGCCCTGGGACCCGAAGCAGGGGCCGCGCTCGCAATATGACCCGATTCCATATCGCGCCGGATACGCTTGAGGTCAGCCCGAAGCGCATTCGCGGATTGGTACCGCAACTCTCGATCTTTTTCGAGACAGTTGTTGATGACATCCTGGAGCCGACCGGGGAGATCGGGCACGTACGTACTCGCGGCGATAGGAGCCCGATTGAGAATCTGGTCGAGCACGACGGCAGCCGTCTTTCCGGCGAAAGGCCGGCGACCCGTCACGCACTCATACAGCACCACGCCAGCGGAAAACAGGTCCGTGCGTCCGTCGAGATCCTCACCAGTCGCCTGCTCGGGCGACATGTAGAGCACCGTCCCAATCGCCACGCCAGCCTGAGTCAACTGGTCGGATGCCAGCGGTGTTGCCGTTGTCTCGAAGGCGTTGTGCTTCGGCAGGAGCTTCGCCAGTCCGAAATCGAGAATCTTGACCTGTCCGCGCTCGGTCAGAAAGATGTTGGCCGGCTTGATATCGCGGTGCATGATGCCCTGGCTGTGCGCAGCGTCAAGGGCATCGGCAATCTGGATCCCCATCTCGACCACTTGATGGATCGCAAGCGCCCCACTCGTCAATCGATCGCGCAGCGTTCGCCCCTTCATCAGCTCCATGACGATGAAGGGACGACCCTCGTGCTCGCCAAACTCGTAAATCGTACAGATGTTGGCGTGGTTCAGGGCTGAGGCGGCCCGAGCCTCGATTCGCAACCGTTCGACGGCCTGACGGTCGGTTGCAGCGTCGGCAGATACGAATTTGAGCGCTACCTGGCGGCCCAAAGTCGTGTCTTCCGCGGTGTAAACGACACCCATGCCGCCAGCACCGAGCTGGCTGATGATTCGGTAGTGGGAGACGACCTGCCCAATCATGGGAAGTGCACTTGCGGGGACACTTGTACCGCCCCTCATCATACGTCAGCACGGGGTGCCTGGTGCAGAGTGCTGGGTGCTGTGCCGGGTGCTGGGTGCCTGGAGATGCCTCAACCGTTTTCAATTCATACAGGAGCAATCGATGTAATCAGGGCAGCGGCTCTTGCCGCCACAACCAGGAAAGGTTAAAAAGAGCGGGTGATTCGCGTGAACGATGCCGTCGTCCTCGAGGACCGCGATATCGAGGAGCGATTCGTCCGGGCCTCAGGGCCTGGGGGTCAGAACGTCAACAAGGTCGCGACCGCAGTGGAGCTGCGTGTCGATGTCGCGCGGTCATCGCTCCCGGCCGACGTCAAAGCGCGACTCATCGCGCTGGCGGGAAGACGGATGACCACCGACGGGCTGCTCGTCATCGACAGTCGCGTTCACCGATCACAGCTGCAGAACCGACAGGCGGCGCTCGCACGGCTCGAAGCGCTCCTGACGCGAGCCGCAACGCCGCCGAGAAAGCGCAAACCCACCAAGCCTCGCGCGGAGGCGCGCGAGCGGCGAATCCTCTCGAAGAAGCGTCGAGGAGAGGTCAAACGCGCGCGGCGGCGTCCGGGCGAGGACTAGAAGAATTGCCGATTTTGCGGTTCGCGATTTGCGAATCGTTGGCGATTCTTGAGTACTGATTTCTGATGTATTGGTGATTGGCTGATTCGGCGGGATGGACGATTGGCGCGCCTCTTGCGCATGCACGTCTGCATGACAGCCGAACCTATCGCACAATCCCCAATAAATCACGAATCACCACTCACCAATCGTCAACGATTCACAAATCGCCAATCGCCAATCACCAATGATGATTCCTACTGTTTCGAATACTTGTTCCGCGGATCCTTGCCGATGAGATGCTCGACGTCCTGGTTATTCTCGTTGCAGATGTATTCCATCAGCTCCGTGTTCTCGGCGTAGCTGTGGCGGCCGTAGAGGGTAAACGGTCTCGTATACGCGCCCGGATCGTCGATCGTCACTTCGTACTCGATGGTACTGAAATTAGGACGACGGAATCGCTCGGTGGTGCGAAGACGTTCGGTGTGCGGATGGCCTGCAAAATCGAACCAGAACTTGTCGTTGAACCCGACCGTCTCGACCACCAACGTATCGCGTTCAAATCTGCCGATGGAGTGGCCGTACCAAGTTGGATCAGGGTCCTCGGGATGCTTTCGCCCGTCCAGGAAGATCTGGCGATAACTATGGATGTTCCCTTCGAAGAGAAAGAACATATGGGTTGCGGTCTGCAGGATGCGCCACGGATACGGAGCCTGTCGCGGCACACCCGTCGGTAGACAATTCGCTTCCGGGTCGTCTTTCGACTGACGTTCCAACGTCACCTTCAACGCCCACGGCTGCAGCGGGAGCGTGTCGCCGGGCTTCAACGCATCGTTGATGTCGTAGATGAACTTTCGATCGGCGTTCCAGATCCCGGAAAAGTCCACCTTGCCGTCAGCGGTACGGGGCGTAGGGGCTGGCGGGCGCCTGGGAGTCTTTGGTGCCTCGTCCTGACCGACAAGGCGCTCCTGGCCGGTCAGAAAAAACAACGCGGCCATGGCGGCCGCAAGAAACGAACCCCGAAACA
>DATBJG010000264.1:0-5430 GCA_036556585.1 Vicinamibacterales bacterium | reverse complement strand
TCGGCCAGGACGATGGCGTCTGTGACCGGCATGACGGGTGGTGAATCGAGCACGACCCAGTCGTAGTACTTGCCGAGCTGCAACAGGAACTTCTTGAATCGTCTCGAGTCGAGGAGCTCCGAGGGATTCGGCGGAAGGGTCCCCGAAGTCAGCAGATGCAATCCGGGCACCCGGGTCCGCCGGATGAGGCTGGCCGCCTGACCATCTCCGATGAGGAAGTTGGTCAATCCAGGTTCTTTCTTGAGGTCGAAGGCCGTATGCAGGCTCGGCCGCCGCAGGTCGGCGTCAATGAGGAGGACACGCTGCTCGGCCATCGCAAGCGTCAAGGCGAGGTTGCTGGCTACGAGGGTCTTGCCGTCGCCTGCACATGCACTGGTCACCACGACCGACCGTAAGCCATCGGAAGCAATCGAGAGCCGAACGTTCGTACGGAATGCGCGGATAGCTTCCCCAAATCCCGCCGGGACAGATCGATCGACGAGCAGGGGGCGCGCCATCTCGTCCTCGCCGACAAGCGGGACCATGCCGAGGAACGTGACTCCCAGTTCGCTTCCGATTTGTTCCGGGAGCTTGACGCGATTGTCCAGACGCTCCAGGAGAAATGCCATCCCGATTGCGAGCAAAAGCCCGCCGAGCAGGCCGAGCCTCAGGTCCGTGCGGATACCCGTGGCAAGCGGAGCCTGCGGCACCTCGGCGCGATCGACAATCCTCAGATTGCTGATCCGCTGTTCCCGAGTAACCCCAAACTCGTTCACACGCTGAAGCAGGCTGTCGTAAATTTGCCGGTTGCTCTCCATGTCGCGCTGCAAGACCGCGAGCTCGACGTCGCTCCTGTTGAGCGAGAACATCTCCTTGCGTTGTGACTCGAGCGCCCGGCCGAGGCTCAACTCGGCGGCCCTGGCTGACTGATATTCGGCGCGGACCGATTCGGCAGCCTTCGCCATCTCGGCCCGCAGCCTCCCTTCGGCATTGCGGACGCCCTCGCGTGTCTTGATGAGGGTAGGGTGTCGGTCACCAAGCTTTTCAGACTGCTGCGCTTCCTGGCGTTGCAGAGAGATGAGCTCTGACTTGAGCGCCTGGACGAGCGGATTGTTGGCAATGACGGGAAACGTCTCGAGGCCGGTACGATCTTTCGCCGACATCTCGAGCTGGTTGAACAGCGTTTCCTTTTCGATGCGTTCTGTCTTCGCCTTCGTATAGGCCGTCGTCAAATCGGTGAGCTTCTGAACCGTCAAACCGGCCTGCTCACCGACCGGCACAATCCCGTTTTTCCGTTGGTAGGCGCGCAGCGCCTCCACTGATGCATCGAGCGCCTTGCGTTGTTCACCCAGCCGCTCGTTCAACCACTCGGTGACCTCCTTGGAGGCGAGAAACCGCAGTTCGAGGTTCTGCTGGATGAATTGCTGAACGATGGTGTTGGCCGTTGTCGACGCCACATGAGGATCCCGGGATTCGTAGAACACGTCGACAAGCCTGCTGCCGGGGATGGCAACGACACGCAACCCGCTCAAAAAGCCGTTGATCTTTGCCGTGTCGATCACACTTTCGTCGGCTGCCGGCGGCTCGGCAAGGTTGGTGGGAGGAGCAAACCCGGCACGTTCGCGTGTCCAGGCAAACATTCGGCGGGCTCCGCCCTCGAGTGTCTGAACGAAGGCGCCCCAGGACCCCGCAACGGGCGGCGGCGGCGTCTCGACCGTTTGGTCCCAGGCTCCCAGCGTCTCCATGGTTCGTCGTGCAAGCGATCGACTCTGGAGAATCATGAACTGGGTCAGAAAGTCTGCCTCTGCGTAGTCCGCTTCGAGCGGATCGGTCAAACCCGTCACGTTGGCGCGATTCGGTTCAATCAGGACACGTACTCGCGCTTGGTACACGGGGACGCGGGTCAGGGCATGAAAGAACGCTCCGATGAGCACGACGACGAAGACCGTCAGCGCCGGCCAGCAGCGTCGTCGCAATGTCCGGATCCATTCCCGCCAGTCGAAGAACGATCGTGACTCTCCCGGGCGCCCGCCGAGCAGATCGACAAGTGCGGGCGTCCACGGGGTTGCGCGCGATGTGTGGGGATGCGGATGCACCACCATCGGCCGAGGCCTCTCGTCAGGACCCTGAACCAGGGAATCGGACATCAGAAAAACCTTTCGGGAATCACAAGCGTGTCGCCCGCGCGGATCGAGTCGGTCAGCTTGACTTTGATCGATTGTTGTTTCCCCCCGACAATGCGCAGGACTTTGAGGCGGTTGATCGCGGCTTCCTCTGTGGCCCCGCCGGCCAGGGCAAGCGCCTGCAGCACGGTCGTGCCTTCTGCAATCGAATACGCTCCAGGGTTACGCACGTGCCCGGTCACGAAAATTCGTGTAGGGTCGTCGCGCGGCACGAACACCGTGTCGCCATCGTGCAGGATCACATTCCGTCCGAGCGATCCGTGCTGCACATCCTTTTCGAGCTCGCGCAAGTTGACTCGCAGCACCTCTCCGTCGCTGGCATGCTCTGGCAGTTTCGGACCAGACGGCTGCTTCGGTCGAACGACGACCGCTTCCGAGGCTACTCCGTAGCCAGCCTTGGCCAACGCCTCGATCAACGTCTGCCCTTCGGCCAGCGGGTACGTGCCGGGCGCTGCGACATTGCCGAAGATGAAGACGCGCCGGCCTCGAATCTGATCGAACGTGATGGCAACACGCGGCTGTCGAATGAACCCTTCGGAAAGTGCCCGCACCAATTCGGTTTCGAACTCGCGAATCGTGAGGCCGGCCGCCGCCAGACGTCCGACGAGCGGCAAGGTGACCGTTCCGTCGGGCTGAACCGTGAACTTTCCGTCGAGGTCTTCGTGCTCCCAGACCGAGACGTTCAGAATGTCCTGTACTCCAATCACGTGCTCGGCCTGAGCAGGCGCTGTCGCGGGCGACTGCGCCAGCGTGACAGCAGCCGCCGGCAACCAGATGGTGGCTGCCAGAGCTCCGAAGAGTGTGACCGTCGCACTTCGACACCATCCAAAGCACTTCCCCATTCCAGATTCCTCTGTCATCTCGTGGGTCCGTTCAGAAAGACGCCACGTTCGCTGACGGCCACGCGGCCGACGGTCACCATCATGCCGACCTGAATGTCTTTGTACGGGTTGGCGCCGCCCCCCCGACGCCACTGTGAGATGTAGCCGGACACCCGGTTGTGCCGAGTCACGCGCAGCCCAACGCTCACTGTCAGGTTGTCCAAGGTTTCCCGTAGGTCACCCTCGAACGTACCGCTTGTAAATGGGTGATACTTGATCTTCGTGCGAGATCCGCTGATCCCGACATCCAGCCGACGCCAGAGCACTTGTTGCACCCCGGCCTCGTAAAGGTCGTACTCGTAGTAAGGCGCGTCGTACCGGTAAGAGGGGTCGATGTCGCGCTCGACACCGACCGAAAGGGAAAGGCGATCTCTCACCGTACTGCTGATGCCACCGCGGTAAATGAGGCCTGAGAAGTCGGGCGTGATGTCGTTCAGCGGGTTCGCCGAGCGATAGCCGATGGCGGCGCTGCCGCCAATGAGAGCCTGAGGACTGAGTTCGAGACCGACAGTGCCGCTGACCGAATCGATGTCACGTTCGGGTGCGCGGGGGAACCGTTGCTGCAGCCCTTCGCCTGTGAACGTCAACCCGGTGTACGGCGTCAAGTGATGAAGGAGCTTGACCGACCCTAGTTGCACAGTACGGTTGAGCGTGTCCTCCAGGTGGACATTCATGAATTCCTCGGATTCGTCCACCTCGACGTCCGTGAACGATCCGTTCACATCAAGCTGCAGCTTGTCACCGCCGATTCGTGTTCCAGCCTTCAGCAGCCGGGCGAAACTGCGCACCCGTGCATCGACCTCTGGCCCTGATCGCCCGTTGGTGTAACCGACGTCGGCATCGCCATAGAACTCGAGCCGTGAGCTCCTGCGGAGATCGGCCTGCAGACGGAACCCTGGATTGAACGCACGTTCGCTCGCGAACTCCTGGTAGTACACGAGGCCGGCACGACCTGTGGCACGAACGTCGAGCCGTGTCCGCTGAATTCGAGCTTCGAGCTGGGGCTCGACGGTCGTGGTGAAATCAGAGGCGCGTTTACCTTCACTGAAGACGTTCGTTTCGACCCCGACATCCACGAGTCGAACAGCCGGCGTCACAGTGAGCGCACCGGATTTCATCTGCAGCCGTGAGGGAGGCTCCCCTTCCGGTGGTGACTGGGCAGCGGCCTGACTGGCCGAGACGAGAACGGCAAGGCCTGCCGCCATCATGCAATGCTTCCATCGTTCCGCCACCATCAGGCGCACACGGCAGTACTGGTCGGAACATGCATCGCATCGTAGATCCACCGGTACGTTGCCTCCATTCCGGTAACGAGTGGCGTCGTGGGCTCCCAGCCGAGCAGATCGCGAACTCTGGTGTTGTCGCTGTTGCGACCGTTGACACCATTCGGGGCGGAAAGGTTGTATCGGCGAGTCAGCTGTATGCCAGCGATGGTTTCGACCATGTCAACAAGCTGGTTGATCGTCACCCGCTCGGAACTCCCCACGTTCACCGGTTCGCAGACATTGCTTTCGGTCAGCCTGGCTGTACCCTCGAGACAGTCGGCAATGTAAGTGAAACTTCGGGTCTGGTTGCCCGTTCCCCAGATTTCAATCTCATGGTGGCCAGACCTCTTGGCCTCGATCACTTTGCGGCAGATTGCTGCCGGAGCCTTTTCGCGGCCTCCGTCGTACGCGCCAAACGGGCCGTACACGTTGTGGTAGCGCGCCACCCGCGTGGCCAGACCAAAGTCCTCGTCAAAGTGACGGCACATGCGCTCGCTGAACAACTTTTCCCAGCCATAGCCGTCCTCCGGCATCGCGGGGTACGCGTCTTCTTCGCGAAGCGGCGTAACTTCCGGCGAGGCCTGTCGGGTTGCGTTGTAGACACACGCCGAAGACGCGTAGAAGAAACGCGGCACACGCTCGTCGCGCGCGGCCAGAAGCAAATGAGTGTTGATGAGCACGTTCAGCATGCACAGCGCCTTGTTGCGCTCGATGAACCCCATGCCCCCCATGTCAGCCGCAAGGTTGTAGACCTCAACGGCTCCGACCATGGCACGACGGCATGACCCCAGCTCAGAGAGGTCGAGATCCAGATTTTCGGCAGCGCGGTGACATTGGTGCCACTGGTGACGCGGCTTGACGTCAACTGCGCGAACGCGTGACCGACCATGCTCCAGGAGGTACCTGACGAGGTGCCCTCCGATGAAGCCGCCAGCTCCGCAGACAACGGCTATGCCTGAGTCAGGCATGCAGGCTATGGGGTGACGGAGCGTCGTCGGTCGATGGGAATCTTGAGGCGTTTCAACTTTCGGTAGAGGTTCGTGCGCTGAATCCCGAGCATGCGCGCGGCGTCGGGAATCCGACCGCTGTGTTGATCGAGCGCCGCCGCGATGTACTCACGCT
>DATBJG010000263.1:0-3492 GCA_036556585.1 Vicinamibacterales bacterium | reverse complement strand
AGGTGCGTGGTGATCAGATATCCCGAAGCCGTCTCGATCGCATCGACCAGATCGCCCATCAAAAAACCGTGGCCGAAATCCATGCAGATCCCAATGTCGGGAAGTTCCAGGTCGTTTTCAATGAAATCCACAAGCGCTTCTGCCGACGAGAGACTGTTCGGGATGACCTCCAGCGCGAGCCGCACCCCACGTGACTGGGCACTACGGTGCAGCTCGATCATACTGCGCCGGGCCGGATCGTGCTGATTGTCGTGAATGCTGGGTTTCAGTGCGTCGGGAACGCCCACGTGGGTGACCAGAAACCGGAATGGAATCCGATCCGCGATCGCCAATGCCGCACGGCTCTCCGAGACGGCTCGTTCGCGCGCCGACTCGTCGGTTGTGGCATTGGTAAACATGCCCCCCCACCGGGTCCCGACCAGCGATTCCGAGATAGGAGCATGAACCGAGTGCAGGATGAGCCCGGTCTCCTTCAGCCACTCAGCCAACATACCGATTGCGGCCGGGTCGTGATAGTCGAAGTGCGTCCGCGTCGCAAACAGTTCGATTGCGGCAAAGCCGTGTGCGGCAATTTCACGCATGTGATCGCGCGCGAGCCGCTGGTCGTGATACAGGTGCGTCGAGATGGCGTACTGATATGTGGTCACCGCAACTCTTCGATGTATGGTGCCAGCAGTTCGTGCAGGCGCGCGAAGCGAGGGTGGCGGACCAGGTTCTTCCGCACATACCGCAGGGTGCGCGGTATGTACTGAATGTATACCGGATTCCCGCGCGCCGCGGTCTGAAAGCCGAATGTGCCGAGCGCTTTCAGATTCCGCTGAAGCGCCATCACATCAAAACGTCGTCGAAACTCCTGGCGGTCGGCTGCCGTTGGGACCCCGGTAGCACTGAGGGTGAGAAAGTGGCTTATCAGCTCGTCGACCGTCTCCTCGGGCAGGTCGAGGTAGGAATCGCGCAACAGCGACACGAGATCGTAAGTGTCGGGTCCCATGCGTGCATCCTGAAAGTCGATGATGTACAGCCGACCTTCGAAGAACATCAGATTGCGACTGTGGTAGTCGCGGTGACACAACACGCGTGGTTCCGATGCAAGCTCGTCGATGATGGGTGTCCACTCTTCGGCCAGCGCCTCCCGACTCTCGGCCGTCAATCGCACGCCGCGATAGGCCTCCAGGAAGTGCTTCACGAAGAAATCGAGCTCCCATTTCAGTTTTTCCGGGTCGAAGGCAACCCCGTAAGGAAGAAACTCTGGTGAGGCCAATTCCCGGCCGCGCGCCTGCAATCGGACGAGAAACGACACGGCCTCCCGGTACAAAGAGGCATGTTCGGTTGGTGCGGCAGCCCCCAGATGGGCCTGCAGCGTCACGTCGCCCAGATCCTGCAGCTGAAGTACGCCGAGATCGTCTGCGTGATCGAGAATGTCTGGGACCGGAAGCGGAACTGCTTGAAACAACCGCGCCACGTTCACGAAAGGCAGTGCCTCGAATTCGAACGGCTGCGCGTGCAGTGCAAGCACGCTCGAAACCCCATCACTGGCGATGAGGCGGAAGTATCGTCGGTCGGACGCATCTCCGGTGAGCGGCACCACTCGGACGTGTGGTCCGTTCATCCCTGTGCGTGACAGGAACTCCTCGACACGTTTGCGGACGGCGTCAGGTTTGGAAGCGTCACTCGACATGGTTTGAAGCAATGGGTGTGGCAACGAGCTCACGCGTCAACATGCGATATTCGCCGGTCAGCGGCCCGAGCACCGGGGTCACCGACGCGTCGGTCAATTTCGTACCTCGCGGAATTCTGACGCCATCGGTCACGATGCACCGGATCAGCTCGCAGTCTTCTTCCACCACGACATCGTCCCAGAGGATCGTGTCGATGAGACGAGCCGACGACGCGACGAGTGAGCGCTGGCCTCGAGGTATTTCGCTCATTCCCTCGTATCGGGCGACCGAAAGGCTCGAAGCACGGTAATCCTCTGGCGTGCCGATATCCCAGAAGTTCGCCTTGGACACAAATCCTCGGACGCTCCCGGGCTGTTCAGCCATCAAGGTCCGATACACGCCGCTGAACGACTCGAGCGGGACGCCATCGGGCAGTCCGCTGAACACCGATCGGTGGACGATCTGGACGCCTACGAAATGGTGTGCAGGTTCGGTGCGACCTTTCGAAACAAAATGAGTGACCACACCACGCTGGTCCAACCCCACGCCGCCGTACCGAAGGCGATCCCAGTCGGGAGTCAGAGCCAGTGTAACGAGCGCGCCCGAGTGGGCATGCGATTCGGCCATGGCGTGCAGATCCACGTCGGTCAAATCACTGTTCGAAATGACAAATGTTTCGCGTTCCAGCAGGGGAAGGGCGTGACGAGGTCCGCCGGCCGATCCGAGAATCGGTTGCTCCCAAGAGTAGCGCGCGGATACGCCAAGGTCGGTCCCATCACCAACTTCAGCTGTGATGGTCTCTGGGCGATAGTGCAGGTTGAGGACGACGTTGCGGACGTCAAATCGGCTTAGCCATCGCAGTAAGCGGCGAATAGCGGATTCACCCGCGATCGGGACTGCGGGTTTGGCTCGTACGAGGGAGAGAGGTCGAAATCGAGTGCCCATGCCCGCTGTCAGGACCAGGGCCGCATCAGGACAAGGCACAGCTTAGGCAGTCTCCTCGGGCACCATATTTCGGACCCTGCTTACCATAGCGCTTTGCTGCCTACAACCCAATCGGCCGCTTCGAACCCGACCAGAACCACTGTCGCGCAGCCACATACATCGTGAAACACTCGACGGCGAAAGCCGGAAATCCCAGGTAACCCGGCACTGGCATTTCGAAGATCTTCCACTCGGGCAGAATGGGCACCGTGTAGATCCATTTCGTCCGGGCCCAGTAATTCCAGAACTCCCACACAAAGCCGCACACCAGCCCCCCCACGCAAAGATTAATCAGCCGATCATTGCTCCTGCGGGCTGAACTTGGTGCGGTCGACGCTTTCAAGTGCTCCACAAACCACCGCGTGCCAATAGCCTCGGCGTTGCGCCGCGCGTTCAACGGATCGAGCAAAAAGATAAACCCCAGCCAGACGGGGGCAGCAAGGTACGGCGAGGGCAGCACGAGCGGCCAGGCCAGCATGCCGACGCCGACGAGAATCGAAGCCCAACCCAAGCCCGACAACCGACGTGTCACAGGTGCAGGGTCTTTTTCCGCCAAACCAGCCCGGTGCGATTCAGCGGTCTCTGACGAGCGGCACGTGGCGACCAACTCTGACGTTTCAAAGATTGCCGGCCAGATTGTCGCAAACGACCAGCCGTACCCGAAGTTTCGCCAAAACGGACTCTCGGGAAGATTGACGTAATACCAGTTGCGAATGAACAGGTTGTAGAACTCAAAGACCAGCCAGAGCGGAATCGACACCACGGCCAGGAACACGAATTCGCGCCTGGCGCTCGTCAACCACGAGGTTCCCCGCCGCACCAGCACGAGACCGTCCACCAACAGGATGTA